>CAMPKU010000084.1 GCA_946887385.1 uncultured Gammaproteobacteria bacterium | reverse complement strand
GCAAATGGGGCGGCGAGCGCATGGACTACAGCATGGCCATCGAAAGCATGCAGTTTCTCGAGCAGAAGGCGGCCGAGGCCGGCCAGCAGAGCTGCGTCAGTCCTTGCCGAACCGCTGCGTGAGGTCGCCGTTCATCTTGCCGGTTCGTAAACAACAGCGAGCGAGCCAAACTCGAGCGCTTTGCTTTCGACAAGCCTCAGATTCGTTGGCGGCGTGCCCTCCGGAAAGAATCGCCGCCCTGCTCCCATGACGAACGGCTGAACCAAGAACCGAAACTCATCGATGAGGCCGGCTCTCAGCAGCGACTGAACCAGAGTCGCGCTGCCGTCGACGATGATGTCTTTGCCCGGCTGTTGCTTGAGCTTGGCGATTTCGTCCGTGACGTTGCGAGAGATGATCGTCGATTCCTTCCAGGGAGCTTCCGTGAGCGTGGTGGAGACCACGTACTTGTGCATTCGGTTGAGGATCGGCCCCGGGCCATCGCCCGTCGTCTGCTTGGACCAGCCCGGCCACAGCATCTCGTAGGTGACGCGGCCCAGAAGATAGGCATCGCCTTTCGAGTACTCGTCGGTGATGTATTTCATCCGCTCGGGGCTATTCGTGTTCTGCCACCAATGCTGCATCGTCGTTGCGTCGAACACGCCGTCGAGGGTGATCCACGCCTTTACCCATAGCTTTCTCATCGTAAGCACTCCCTCGGTGCGCTCGCTCAGCCGAGCTGCTCGGCAAGCGCGACAACGATGCCCTCGGGCCCGCGGATGTAGGCGAGCCGATACGTGTCCTCATACCGCATTTCGCCAATGAGCTCGCTCCCGTGCGCCCGCATGCGAGCGACCATGGCGTCGATGTCATCGACGGCGAACATGACGCGATACATACCCAAGGTGTTCATCGGCGCGTTCACGGGCCCGACTCGGACCGCAGCGGGCGTGTGAAACTTGTCGAGCTCGATACCGAACCCATCGGGCGTCCGCAGCGTCGCGAGTGTGGCCCGGACATTCTGGAGCCCGATCAAACGGCCAACCGAGGGCCCTTCGACCGTCGTCTCGCCTTCGAGCCTAAGGCCGAGCTCGATGAAGAACGCTTTGGCCGGCTCGAGATCGTCGACCACGATGAGGACGTTGTCCATCCGTTTGAGTGCCATACCTGTCCTTCTTCGCTTCAGATCGCTCTATTGCATGATGGCGTACTGGATGACCGTCTCGCAGTGCGTGTACGCCCACACGTCGACCACGGAAAGTCTGCCCGTCCACCGATCGATGATCTGCCGCGTGCAATCTCCACGCACGGTCTCGATCGCCATCTGGGTGTTTCGAACGATCCTCTGCGCTGGCGGCAGTGGAGCGTAAGTAATTCCGGGGCCCACAGCCGAACCGGTCGGTACTGGAGCGCCACCGCGCGTAAGTCTAGCCTAGCCCCCTTCCGCTGCAGGCCGGCCTGATCGCCGCGCGCCAACCAGAACAAGCAAAGGGGAACGACCGTGAACACCATGAGACACGACATTCTTCGCGCCAGCGTGCGCGGTACGCGACCCGTGTTCGCGCTCGGTGCGCTCGCAGCCGCATGTGCCGCAGCTCTCGGCGGTCCCGCGGCGGCGCAACAGGCGCCGGAAACACAAGGCCGCGAGCTCGAGGAAATCGTCGTCACGGCGCGTTTCCGCGAAGAGTCGCTGCAAGATGCCCCGCTCGCCATCAGCGCGATCACGGGCGACATGCTCGCGAACAACGGTGCGACGAACGTCATTGACGTCGCCGACTGGGCGCCGAACGTCGTCATCGACCAGCTCGGATCGGGTTGGGGACCGACGCTAGCCGCGACGGTGCGCGGCCTGGGTTACGGCGACTTCAAGGCGACGTCGGAACCGACCGTCACCATCTACATCGACGACGTCGTCCTCGGCCGCCCCACCGGCGCGCTTCTCGACTTACTCGACCTCGAGCGCGTGGAGATTTTGCGCGGCCCGCAGGGAACCCTATTCGGCAAAAATGCAATCGGCGGCGTGGTCCGCATGATCTCGCGCAAGCCCGGCGAGGGCGCCCAGAATGCCGACGTCGAAGTCACGGTGGGCACCTACGACCGTCTCGACCTGCGCGGCACGTTCGAGACCACGCTGATCGAGGACAAGCTGTACTCGCGCGTGTCCTATGTCGCCAAGCGCCGCGACGGCTGGCAGAGCAATGTCGACTTCCGCTGTCACATGGTCGAGACGGGTCAAGGCGCGCTCGCCGGCGTCGGCGACGGCGTGGTCGGCTGGGACACCGTCAACAACGCGCCGATCATGGGCGTCGTCGGCAGCGCCGCCGACAATGCGTTTGCGTTGCCCACGCGTATCTCGACGCGCGGCACCGATACGGACTGCGTCGTCGGCAGCTTCGGGGACGAGAGCGTTCAGGCCGCTCGCGGCATCTTGCGTTTCCTGCCGAGCGACACGTTCGAGATCAGCGTCACAGCCGATGTGACGGACCAGCAAGCGACGAGCCCGTACGATTTTCTCGAGAACGTAAACCCGAATACCGGGCTCAATACGCTTTACAACAACCAGGTGGCGCTGCCGAACTGGGGCGTTCCATATGACACGCGCTTCGTGCCAAACGATCAACGCATCAATTATTCCGGATTCAACGCGAACTCCGGTATCGACGGCGGCATCGAGACGCCGAACGTCAACGACTTCAGGCATTGGGGCCTCAGCACCACGCTCGATTGGGATCTCGATGCGGTGACGGTGAAGCTCATCGTCGCGCACCGCGAGTTCGACGCTCAATGGGGACGCGACTCGGATGCCTCGCCGATGCCGATCAACCACACGCTCGATACGTTCCGCGATGAACAAGACACGGCGGAGCTTCGTGTCAGCGGCCAGCTATTCGACGAGCATACGGAGTGGACGGTCGGCGCCTTTTACTTCGATGCCGACGACTTGAACCCCAACATCTCGGTGCTGTTCCCGTGCTTGCTCGGCACGTCCTGCATCGACCGCGTCGATACGCAGCACACGCAAAACACCGGCATCTTCGTCAATACAGTCACGAGCCTCACGGACCGGCTGTCGTTGACTGTCGGCCTGCGCCGCAGCGAGGACGAGAAGAACATTCTTCAAGAGCGCTTCGATCGCAACGGGAATCCGTGCTGCGGGTTCCAGGTCCTTACGCCGGTCATCGCCGAATCGAGTGTCACGGATCCGATGGTGAGCCTGTCGTACGACTTGAACGAAGACGTCATGGTCTACGCGACATACCAGGAAGGGTTCCGTGGCGGCGGCACGACGGCGCGGCCGACAGCCACCACGCGTGTGCCTTTCGGGCCCGAGACGCTCGAGAACTTGGAGATCGGCATCAAGTCGCAGCTGCTCGGCAGTCGGCTGCGTCTCAATGCCTCGGTGTTCGACATGGACTACGCGGACATGCAGATCGGCTCGGCGGGCCTAGACGAGAACAACCAACCGGCGTGGGTCACGAGCAACGCGGGCAGCGCCTCGATCAAGGGATTCGAGATCGAGCTCCAGTCGAACATCGGCGAGCATTGGTTGCTCGACGCTTCCGTGGGCCATACGGACTTCCAGTACACGGACGTGCCCAACCTTCAAGACTGCCTCGGCAATGGTTTCCCGGCAGCGCAGTGCAGCGGCTTCATCGATATCGACAGCGCGCCCGCACGAACGCCGGACTACAAAGCGTCGCTCAACGCCGCTTTCCTCACGGACCTCGGCAACGGCAGCGAGCTGGCGATCCGCATCGGCGTGTCCTACCAGGATGAGACGTTCTTCGGCGCCAACGACGACCCGTTGACGCGGTCCCCGGCGCATAGCCTCGCGAACGCGCGGATCACGTGGATCTCGGCCGACGACACCTGGGAGACGTCGCTGTTCGGCACCAACATCACGGACGAGCGCGCGATTCAGAGCAAGCTCAACTTCTTGAACCTCTTCGGCACGATCGAGACAACGTACGTGCGTCCCGAAGAGTGGGCGATGAGCATCAAGAAGCGGTTCTAAGGTCAGCCGGCACTTTCGTCAGAACTGCTTCTCGATCGCCAACGTCCATTCACGCGGCGGGCTCGCGACACCGGTGCGGCCCGCCGGGTTCAGCGTAATCGCGCCGGTTGCGCCGTTCACGCCGATCTCGGCCGAATACTGTTGCCAGTAGAACTTGTCAGTGACGTTCGTGCCCGCGAGCGACAAGCGCCAGTCGCTGTTCGGCGGCACGTACGTCAAGCGCGCGTTCATGATGGTATACGCCGGCAGGCACTGTTGCGGGCACACGTTCGCAATCACCTCGTGAATACCCGGCCGCGCATTCGCCGGACCGGTGTGCCGCTCCCCCTGGTAGAACGCGTCGAGCCGCGGCGTCAAAGTGCCGCCGCCGCCGAGTTGAATCGCGTACTGAAAGCCCAAGCTCGCGTTGTACTCCGGTTGCTGCAGGTAATTCGGAGCAACGTATACCGGCGAAGTCACATCCGTGATCTCGTTCTCGTACTCGTTCTGCCCCAACGAGAAGTTGATCGCGAGGTTGTCCACGGGAGCGGCGGTCAGCTCTACCTCGTACCCATTGAGCTTGCCCGGCGCGTTATCGTAGAAGAACCACGGCAAGCCCGTGGAGCCCGCGAGCGCGGTGCCCGCGGGACACAGTCCGCCCTGGCCAAGCCGGTACGGCACGGGATTCAAGTTGTTCGGCGCATCGCACTGGGTGACGCCGCCTGTCTGGCGAATACGCGGATCGTAGTCGCTCTGGAAGATTGCCGCGTTGACGCGCAAGCGATTGTCGAAGAACTCGAGCTTGGCACCGATCTCGTTGCTCACGAGCTCTTCGCCGCGCAGCGCCATCAGCTGCCCTACGGTGAAGATGCGTGGTGTCGCACCCTCCGAGGTAAAGCCAGTCGCCGCCTGTGCGTAGAGGAAGACGCTGTCGGTCAGCGAGAAGTCCACGCTCGCCTTCCAGTCCGAGCGCGAGTCGCCGAAAATCAACGGGATGTCGGCACGATTGAGCGACGGGCCGTGGTCGAACGTGTTGCTCTTGGATTCGTCGGTGTAGCGCACGCCGCCCGACACGCGTAGGCGCTCGGTGAAGTCGTACGTGACGTGAACGAACGCCGATTTGTTCTCCGTGCTGTAACCGTCGTTCGCCACGAAGTTCGATAGCAGGCCCGTGTAGTGGAACGCCTCGAACTCCGTGGTGTTGTACGCGCGGCTCTGCGAATCGAAGTAGAACAATCCGGCGGTCCATCCCAAGCGGTCATTCGCGCCCACGACACCGTTGAATTGCAGCTCTGCCTGCTGCTCGTCGTGGTTTTGAATGTAGTGCGTCTGGGTGAGACCGAACGGCGTTCGATCGCTGTCGTTCGTCCACTCGTTATCGTAGCCGCGGTCGGCAAGAATGAGCTTCGCGTTCACGTTGTCGGTAATGTCATACGTGACCACGAGCGACGCGCCGCCTGAGTCCATTCGCGCTTCGCGCGGATACACCTGGCCGTTCACCACGTCGGAGAACGTGGCGTAGTTCGTGTACGGATCAGGGCTCAGGAAGCGCGGATCCTGCGTCGGCGTGGAGTAGTGGATGCCGTACGTTCTAAAGACCACGTTGCTCGAATACATGTTGTCGAAGGCGCCGCTAATCGGCGACAACTGCGCATCGACGTTCGGATCGTCGATGCTGTTCATCATGTCTATCGACAAATTGATGTCGAGCCTGTCGGACGGCAGGAACCGTAGCAGCAGCCGTCCGGCCTGCGACGACGTTCCGCCGAGCTTACCGAGCTCGCAGGTCCCGTTCTGAGCGATGTTGCGCGCCGCGGGCAGCGAGAAATCGTTGTCGGCCGGGCTGCCGACGGGCACGGCAACGGGCGGCAAGAGATCGGGCGCGTTGTCGGCGTCAGGCCCATCGGGAACCGTCCCACCGAAGCCGAGCCCGTCGCCGATGCCTGCAAGCTCCGGCGTGCCGCGCCGGATCATCTCACACGTAAAATCGAGCGATCTGCCGTAGCCTTCTTGCTCTTTCGTAGTGCCCACCACACGGAGGAAGAGCTTGTCGGGCACGAGCGCGAAGTCGCCGATGGCCTTTAGATCCAGGCGGTCGTAATCGCCCACCGTAAGCGACACCATGCCGGTGTCGTCGCCCTGCGGCTGCTTGGAAATCAACCGGATCGCTCCGCCGATACTGTTCTTGCCGAACAGCGTGCCTTGCGGCCCGCGCAGCACCTCGATGCGCTCGAGGTCGATGAGATCCATGTCGGACCCGGTGATCGTGCTGTGGTAAACGTCGTCTATGTACACGCCGACCGTTGGCTCGAAGGCGTAGCTGAAATCGATCTGGTTCAGGCCGCGCAAGCCGATCGTATTGTTCGGGCCGAAATTGCTCGCATTCCTGCGGAAATACGCGTTCGGGATCGCGAGCCCGATGTCTTCGACGTTCTCGATGCTGCGTATCTCGAGGTCTTCTCCCGTGAACGCCGAGATCGAGATCGGCGTGGTCTGGACGTTCTCCTCGCGATAGCGTGCCGTGACCACGATCTCTTCAAGACCTGTCCGCGCACCGTCATCCTGAGCAAAGGCGGCGTTGCCGCCGAAAGACGCGGCAACGGCAAGCGCCACCGGTGAAATTCTCATGGCCAATGCGCACGCATCCGTGCTCGGACGGCTCGTCATGGAAGCTCCCCCCTTGGACTTCTAGTGCTGTGCGCCCTGAGTCTGCCTCAGCGTATGGGGCGCTACAAGGCGCAGTCTCTTCCAACATGGCATGGCTGCGAGCGATTCCGTCGTTGAGTCCCGGCAATGGGACGGCACGACCCACTCGTGGGACGACAGACGACACGCATCGGCTGTCATCACAGGTTGGAACCAGGCGGCAGGCGGTCTCCGAATCGTTGCGGCTCTGGCATGAGAGTTGCCTTGCTGCAAAGCCAACGATGTCTGGCACGTTGGCTTTGGAGCGCGCCGTGGGGAGAGTGTTCGCCGACTTGATGCAGGCACTGCGGCTGTTCCGCACGAGCCCGGGTTTCGTCGCAGCCGTCGTTGCCGCGATTGCGCTCGGCATCGGCACGACGACGGCGATTTTCTCCGTAGTCAATGCCGTCGTATTGAAACCCGTGCCGTTCCCCGAGCCGGACCGCATCGTCCAGCTACAAATCACGCGCGACGGTGCTGCGTTCGGCACGAGCGTCTCGCCGACGAAATTCATGGTGTGGCGTGACCTTCGCGGCGAAGTGTTCAGCGACCTCGCCGGATTCATGGCCGGCGTTCCGCTGACTTTCGATCGGTCCGAGTTTCCCGATGTCATCGCCGCTGCGCGTGTGACGGAGGGATATTTTCGAGTCTTCGGTGCGCCGATCGCGCGTGGCCGCGCGTTCACAGCCGAGGAAGATCTGCCCTATTCGCCGCCAACTGTTGTTCTAAGCCATGCGTTCTGGCGCGACCGGCTCGCGGCAGACCCGGACGTCGTCGGCAAAGCCGTGTCACTCGGAGGCGCGCCCCACACCATCGTCGGCGTCCTCGCAGAAGGCTTCGATCTGAACGAGCTCGGCGATCCCGAGCTATTCGTTCCGTTTCAGCTCGATCCCGCGACCACGGATCAGGCCCACACGTTCCGCGCCGTGGCGCGTCTTGCGCCCGGCGTCACGCTCGAGCAAGCACAGGCGCGTATGGCCGCTTCCGTCGCGGCATTCCACGAACGCTTTCCGGCGGCCGCTCGAGAGGGCGAAAGCTTCACGGCCTTGACGCTCAAGGAGGCGCTCGTCGGCGATACGAGCCGTACTTTGTGGGTGCTGCTGGGCGCCGTCGGATTCGTGCTGCTCATCGCCTGCGCCAACGTCGCCAGCCTGCTGCTGATTCGGGCTTCGCGCCGCAGACGGGAGATTGCGATTCGTGCCGCACTCGGGGCCGGTCGCTGGCGAATCATGCGGCAGCTGCTGGCCGAGTCGATGCTGCTCGCCGCAGTCGGCGGCGCGCTTGGCGTCGTCGGCGGCTTCGTCGCGATGCGCGGGTTGCTCGCGATCGACACGGCCGGACTCCCGCGCCTCGCGGACAGCTCGTGGCTCAGCATGGATTGGCGCGTGGTCACATTCGGCGTTGCGGTTTCGCTCGGCACCGGGTTGCTGTTCGGCTTGATGCCCGCGGTCGCGAGCGCGCGCGTCGACTTGAACGCCGTCATCAAGAGCGCGGGCAGCCGTTCGGGTCACGATCGCCGCGACAGCCGTATGCGCTCCGCGCTTGTGCTCGTCGAGATCGCTCTTGCCGTGGTGCTCCTGATCGGCGCCGCCCTGCTGATTCGCACATCCATTGCCCTCGGCAGCGTTGAACGCGGCTTCAGCGCGGACAACGTGGTGCTGATGCGCACCAGCCTCTCCGGCGCCCGTTATGCAAGCGCGGCGAGCGTCGAGCAGGCCGTTCGCGCGGCGCGCGAGCGGCTCCTGTCGATTCCCGGAGTCGTCGAGGCGGGCGCCGCGCACTCCGTGCCCACGCGCTTCGAATCAAACTTGCCCTTCAACATCGTCGGCCGCGAGCCTCCGCCGGGAGACGTGTCGGGAACGGGCGACTACGTGGTTGCAACGCCGGGCTATTTCGGTTCGTTTCGCATCGCGGTTATGCGCGGCCGCGACTTTAGCGACGCAGATATCGGCAGTGCGCCGGGCGCCGTCATTGTGAATCAGGCATTCGCGACCCGCTTTTGGCCCGACGGGGATGCCCTTGGCGCGCGCATATCGATCGGCGGCGGACAAATGAGCATTCTCGGCGATGAGCCCGAGCGTGAAATCGTCGGCATCGTCGACGACGTGCGCAACCGCGGGCTCGACGCCGAGCCCGCGCCGACGATGTACGTTCCGCAGGCACAGTTGTCGGACGAATTCAATGCGTTCTTCATGGGCAATATCCCGCTAACCTGGACCGTGCACACGGCGGGTCCGCCGATGAGCTTTGCCGAAGCAATCGAACGGGAGATTCGTCAGGCCACCGGCGTGCCCGTTCTCGACACCGAAACGATGGAGGACGTCGTGGCGGTTTCCACCGCGCGCGAGCGTTTCAACATGCTGCTCATGAGCATCTTCGGCGGCGCGGCGCTCGTGCTCGCGGCACTTGGCATTTACGGCTTGCTGGCTTACTCCGTGCAGCAGCGCACGCAGGAGCTCGGCATTCGCGTCGCGCTCGGCGCGGAGCCGCGACGAATCAGGAGCATGGTGGTCCGGCAAGGCGGCGTGTTAGTAATCGCGGGGATCTCGGCCGGTATCGCAGCCGCGCTCTACCTGTCGACCTTTCTGGCAGCGGCTTTATTCGGCGTCGCGCCGCGTGATGGCGTCGTTTTCGTCTCCGTCCCCGTTGCGTTGGCGCTGATCGGACTCGGCACCGTGGCGATCGTGGCGCGACGTGCGGGCCGCGTCGATCCGCTCGAAGCTTTGCGTCACGAGTAAACGCGAGAGACTCTGCATCCAAGCGCCGAAGTCGCGCGGCAGGCGTGATGACGGTGCGCGCGAACCCGCCTTTCAGCCGGCGGCGCTACCGCGGCGGAGGCAAGGCGAACGTCCCCGCGTCTCTAAATCGGCGCGTGCCGAGCCAGCCGCCTTCGAGCTTGCCGCGCGCGCTGTAGCGGACCTGCTGCTGGTCCGTCGCGTTCGCGAAACCGAGCACCTGCCACACCATGTTGAAGGCCGAAATGGTCACGGGAATCGTGAGCACAGTTTCGCCGTAGCGAGGCACCGCACCCAGGGTCGCAGTCACGCCGCTCGCGAGCCTTCGGCCGTTCAAATCGAGCGATAGCGCCGCGCCCGTGTACTCGACGGGCGCATCGTTCGGATTTTGGATGCGCACACGCACGGCCAAGCGCAGCTCGAGTCCTTCGCTGGGCAGCGGCTCGATCCCGGCAACGTCGATCACGAGCGGATCGCGGTTCGGCAAGCTCGCGCAGCCTGTGAGGATGGCCGCGGCGAGCAGCAGGCAGGAAGGGATGCGCATGACGACACTCCGAGGTCGGTTCGTGAAGCCTAGCTGCGCGGACGTGCCGCTGCTATGCGCTCGACTCCGTAGAGATGTGCGATGTTCTGCGTCCGTGACGAACGACTCGCGGGCTGGAACCTCCCGAAGTGCGGCCGACCCAACCGCTACGCGCGTCGGGCCGTTACGGCGGAGGACGATAGCACGGGCGAGGGCGAGCCGGACGCAGTGCCAACCCGCTCAACCCGCGCCCACCGCAGTCGCCGCGGTCCGGCGCGGCGCCGTCTCGCGCAGGAATAGGCATACGACGATGCCGAGCGCGACGCCCGTAAGCGCGACGTAGAGCACGCTCGGTAACCCGTACCGGTCGGCCACCCCGCCTGCGATGTACGGCGCCACGCCGCCGCCGAAGATCTCCCCGGCACCCACGACGATGCCGATGCCCGACGAGATCAGGCCGCGCGGCGCGGACTCCGTCGCGATCGGGCCCGTGATCAGGGCCACGTTGCCGAGGCAAAAGAACGAGCACACGAATAGCGCCACGAACAACGGCAACACCGCGGCACCCGTGACCGAGAACCACCAGACGGCTGCCGTGGCGCCGACGAAGCCGAGGATCGCCAGCGGCTTGCGGCCGAAACGATCCGACAATCCCGGCCAACCGAACTGGCCGAAGAAGCCGCCGAAGCCGATCGCCGACGTGACGACGCTCATCTGGCCCGGCGACAGACCGAGAACGTTGACGAGATAAACGGGCACCATCGCGCTCAATACGAACACGCATGCCATGGCGCACAGCAACGCGAGCATGCACACGAGAATGTTCGGCGCCTTCAGCACCGCGAGCCAGGACCCGGCGGGCTGCGTGGCGCCGATCAACGCGCCGCCTTGCGTGTCCTTCGGCTCCTTGAGCACTTTGAACAACAGCGCGCCGACGATGAAGCCGGGAATCGCCACGATCCAAAATACCCAGCGCCACGACGGCACGACGTTGAGCAACTGGATGGCGATGATGGGGCCGAGCGCGAGACCGAGCAGCGCGAAGCCGCTCTGTTGCAACCCTTGATTGAACCCGCGCCGCTCCGGCTTCGAGGCTGATGCCACTGCCGTGAAGCTCGTGGGGCAGTACGTTCCTTCCATCGCGCCCATGAGCGCGCGGATCAGGATCAGCGCCATGAGGCCCTGTACGATGCCGGACAAGCCCGACAGCAGCGAAAACAACAGAATCGCCGGCACCAACACCTTGCGGTGACCGATCGCATCCGCCAATCGGCCCGAGAAGATCGCGAACACACCCCAGAGCAAGCCGAGAATGCCGGCCAACCTGCCGGCATCGCCTTCGGCCAACCCGAGGTCGGCGGCGATGTACGGGAACAACGGCGCGATGATCCAGCGGTCGAGGCCGACGAGCCCGAAGCCCAGGCCGAGCAAGGCAACGGCCTTCCACTCGTACGAGGTATCCCAGGCGGAACTCAAACCGGGTGCGTTTGCTCGAGCCATGGCGGCGACCTTTGTTATTGTTCGTGAAGTTATGCTGGCCGACGGCCGTACAGTATCCTCGTCCGAGGCCGCTGGCCAGAGGCGGCCGATGACGCCGTAGTTTTCGGGGGGCACGATGTTTTTGCGATTCGCACCGTGCGCAGCCACGCTCGGCGCGCTGCTCTTGTTGCATGGCGCGCCGGCCGTTGCGCAAACCAATTTGCTCGGCTACTGGAATCCGCTTTTTCACGAGGATGTCGACGAGCGGATACCGGGGCCGTCGATCGGGGACTACGCCGGTCTGCCCATCAGCGACGCCGCACGGCTACGCGCTGAAGCATGGGACGCCTCGATCCTGTCGATGCCCGAACATCAGTGCAAGCCACATCCGTCGACGTACGGCTTCCGCGGCGTCGGCGTGCTGCGCATCTGGGAGGATCGCGACGCCGACACGCAGCAGCTGCTCAAGATCCACACGCACATCGCATGGCAAGAACAGCACCGGGAAATCTGGATGGACGGCCGTCCTCACCCGCCGGAATACGCGGCGCACACGTGGCAAGGCTTCTCGACGGGCAGATTCGAGGGAGACGTGCTGGTCGTGAAGACGACGCACCTCAAAGCGGGCTGGATGCGGCGCAACGGCTTGCCGCTCAGTGACCGCGCGACCATGACGGACCGCTTCCATCGCTACGGCGACGTCATGACGCACGTGATGATCGTCGAGGATCCCGTCTATCTAACGGAGCCGCTCGTGAAAACGAACGGCTTCCTACTGCAGCCGGCCGGCACGATGACGCCGTATCCTTGCGACCCCGTGGTCGAGGTCGTGCGCGATCCCGGCTTCGTGCCGCATTACTTGCCGGGCCAGAACCCGTTTCTCGCCGAGTTCGGCGAAGCGCACGGGTTGCCGCCCGAGGCCACACGCGGCGGCGCCGCTACCGCGCTGCCCGAGTTCGCGGAGACGCTGCGATGAGGGCCGTGTTGACGCCGCTTCTCGCGTTGGCCGCTGCGGCGTTCGTCACCGCCGACGCGGTGAACGCGCAACCGCGCCCCGGCGCCCCACCCGCGGCTGCCAATTCACGCGCAGCAGCGCCGATCGATCTCACCGGCCAGTGGGTCGCGATCGTCAACGAAGACTGGCGCTGGCGCATGATCACCCCGCCGAAAGGCGACTATGCGAGCGTGCCGCTCAACAACGAAGGACGCCGCGTGGCCGATCAATGGAACCCGTCGCAAGACGGAGCGTGCGAAGCCTACGGCGCCGCTGCGCTGCTGCGCATGCCCACGCGCCTGCGCATCCGCTGGGACGGCGACGAGCGCCTCGTGCTCGAAACCGATGCCGGCCGGCAAGTTCGTACGCTCGACTTCGGCTCGCCGCCATCCGGGGGCGCGCGCTCGCTGCAAGGCCGATCGGTTGCGAAATGGGTTACGCCGCCGCGCGCGGCCGGGGGCCCGGGGCTCGTCGGCGCAGGCGGCGGCGCTGCGCAAGCCGGCGGCTACCTCGAGGTGCAGACGACGAACCTGACGCCGGGCTGGCTGCGTCGCAACGGTGTACCGTACAGCGAGGACGCCGCGGTCACGGAGTACTTCGCCCGTTTCGCCGCACCGAACGGCGACGAGTGGCTGATGGTGACCACGATCGTCGACGACCCGCGCTATCTCACCCAGCGTTACGTCGTGAGCAATCACTTCCGCAAGGAACCCGAAGGTGGGCGCTGGAGCCCGCGCGCTTGCGGAGCCGCGTCATGAGCCGGCGCGGCATCCTCTGCGTCGTACTCTTCGCCTGGGCCGCCACGACGGCGCAGGCCCAAGCGCCCCAGCCCGGCGAGCTCGCCATCTGGCCCGTGCGCGAGGGCATCTACATGATCGTGGGCGCCGGCGGCAACACCACCGTGCAAGTCGGCGACGACGGGGTGCTGGTGGTCGACACGAAGCTCGGCACGGCGGCAGACGCTCTACTCGCGGCCATCCGGGAGATATCCGATAAGCCGATCCGCTACGTGGTCAACACACACTGGCATGCCGATCATATCGGCGGCAACGAGCTCATCGCGAAGTCGGGCAGCACGATCGCAGGCGGCAATGTTTCGGGCGCCATCGCCGACGCCGGTGAAGGCGCCGCTGTGATTGCGCATGAGAACGTGCTCGTTCGCATGTCGGGGGAAGAGACCCCACCGCCGTTCGCAGCGTGGCCTACCGTGACGCTGTTCATGCCGCAGAAAGACTTGTACTTCAATGGCGAGCCCATTGAGATCCTGCACCAGCCTGCCGCGCACACGGACGGCGATAGCCTCGTGTTCTTTCGCCGGTCCGACGTCGTCAGCACGGGCGACGTGTTCACGACGACCGGCTACCCTGTCATCCGGTCCGGCGACGGCGGCGGCATCGACGGCGTCATCGCCGCTTTGAACCGCATCATCGAGATCACCGTGCCCGAGGAAAAGCAGGAAGGCGGCACGCTCGTGATTCCGGGGCACGGCCGGTTGTGCGATGAGGCCGATGTGGTCGAGTACCGCGACATGGTCACGATCATCCGCGATCGCATCAGAAGCATGATCGAGATGGGCATGACGCTGAGGCAGGTGCAAGCCGCGAAGCCCACGGCCGACTACGACGGGCGCTACGGCGCCACCTCCGGTTCGTGGACCACGGAACAGTTCGTCGCGGCGGCGTACGAAAGTCTGAACAACGACTAAACGACAGGAGCGTTTTCGAATGGCGAGCAAGAACGACGCCGCGAGCGGCGAGAACATAGGCGCCGTACGCTGCGAGCGCCCGCAGAACGGCGCCGAGTACTTGGAGTCGCTGCGCGACGGCCGCGAGGCTTACATCTACGGCGAGCGTGTGGCCGACGTCACCACGCACCCGGCGTTCCGCAACACGGCCCGCATGACGGCGCGCCTCTTCGACGCGCTGCACGACCCCGAGCGATCGAAGAAATTGCTGCTGCCCACAGACACGGACGGCAAGGGCAAGACACACGCGTTCTTCAAGGCGCCGAAGACGCTCGAGGAATCGATCGCCGGCCGCGACGCCATCGCCGAGTGGCAGCGCATCACTTACGGCTGGATGGGACGCTCGCCGGACTACAAGGCGGCGTTCCTGGGCACGCTTGGCGGCAACGCCGAGTTCTATGCGCCGTTCGAAGCGAACGCGAAGCGTTGGTACACCTTCTGCCAGGAGCGGGTACCGTTCGTGAACCACGCCATCATTCATCCGCCCATCGACCGCGACAAGCCCCCCGACCAAGTCGCGGACGTCTGCGTGCACGTCGATAAGGAAACCGACGGCG
The DNA here is from genome assembly GCA_946887385.1 of uncultured Gammaproteobacteria bacterium. Next base: position 1,636 of record CAMPKU010000084.1, on the reverse strand, counting down.
GCTTGATCGTGTCGGGCGCGAAGGTGGTCGCGACGGGCTCGGTGCTCACGAATTACACCTTCATCGCGCACCACGGCCTGATTCCGCTGCAGGACAAGAAGTTCGCGCTCGTCTTCATGCTGCCGACGAACGCGCCGGGCGTGAAGTTCTTGTGCCGCACGTCGTACGAGATGACGGCCGCCGTGATGTCGAGCCCGTTCGACCAGCCGCTCTCCTCCCGGCTCGACGAGAACGACGCCGTGTTCATCATGGACAAGGTGTTCGTGCCGTGGGAGAACGTGTTCGTCTACGGCGACGTGGAGAAGGCCAACAACTTCTTTCCGCGCACGGGCTTCTTGCCGCGCTTCGTGGTGCACGGCTGCACCCGCCTCGCCGTGAAGCTCGATTTCATCGCGGGGCTGCTGCTAAAAGCCGTCGAGGCCGCCGGCACGAAAGACTACCGCGGCGTACAGGCCAACGTCGGCGAAGTGATCGCCTGGCGCAACATGTTCTGGGCGCTCACGGAAGCCATGGTGCGCGATCCCAAGCCGTGGAAAGGCCCGTATTTACTGCCGAACCCCGACCCCGGCAACGCCTATCAGGTGCTCGCGACGATCGCGTACTCGAAGATCAAGTATCTGATCGAGCAAACCGTGGCGTCGGGGCTCATCTATCTGAATTCGCATGCCCGTGACTTCGAGAACCCCGCGATCAGGCCCTACATCGATCGCTACATGCGCGGGTCGAACGGCTACACGGCCGAGCAGCGCATCAAGCTCATGAAGCTGCTCTGGGATTGCATCGGCACCGAGTTCGGCGCGCGGCACGAGCTCTACGAGATCAACTACGGCGGCAGCACCGAGGAGATTCGCCGCTATGCGCTCTTCGGCGCCATGGGGAACGGCAACGCGGCGAAGTTCAAGGGCTTCGCGGAGCAGTGCATGGAGGAGTACGACTTGAACGGCTGGACAGTGCCCGACCTGATCAATCCCGACGATCTGTCGTTTCACAACAAGAAGTAGGCCGTCATCAGGTCGATGCCGGCCGCGCAGCGCGCCCTAGCGCTGCGCGAGCCGCTCGGCGCGCTCGACGATCGCGTCGTCGCCCCACTGCCGTGCTAACGCCGCCAGCGCCGGCGCATCGGGCGCGCGCCAGCGCAAGTCCTCGAGCGACTCTGTGAGCGGTACATCGGTGCGCAGCGTCGCCAGCTTCCTGAACAGGAACGCTTCCGTGCGGTGTGCGGCCAAGCTCGCCGCGAGCGCCGCGGCGCCGCGCACCGGTACGCTCCACGCCTGGGCGTCGTCGGGGATCGCCTCGATCACCAAGTAGGCGGCGAGCACCGCCGCGGCCGATTTCGCGCCCCAGCGCGGAATACCGGGGTAGCCGTCGGCACTGTCGCCGACGAGCGCCAGCCAATCGGGGATCGACTTCGGACCCACACCGAACTTCGCGACGACGCCGCGCTCGTCGAGACGCTTGCGCCGCATGCGGTCGAAACACACCACGCGCTCGCCCTGCACGCACTGCGTGAGATCTTTATCCGGCGAGCAGATCACGACCTGCTCCACGGAGGGCGCCAGGGCAAAGCGCGCTGCGGCGGTGGCGAGCGCATCGTCGCACTCGAACTCGATCATCGGCCACGTCACGATGCCGAGCG
>CAMPKU010000083.1 GCA_946887385.1 uncultured Gammaproteobacteria bacterium | reverse complement strand
GCTGGCGCTCGCACGGTCTTGAGCCGCAGAGAAGCAGACGCGCGCCGGGATTCGAGTGCCGGTTGGAGCCTCATATCGACACCGCACGTCGGTGTCGTCGTTCTCATTGGCGTCGTTGAAGATACCGATCATCTCGTCGCGCGCCCGCTCGATTTCGAGGCGAAACTCGCCCAGCGGTTTGCCGCGAACGATGATTTCTTCCGGCTCCTCCACGGATTGGGCAGCAGCTCGGCCCGAAAGAAGCAGCGTGAAGCCGACCACCCCGATTGAGCACATGACGAAGTCGCGCATGGCCTTCCCCCGGTTGCTCTCAATGTCGCGAGCGTTCCAACGAAATGGTTTTACCGCTCCGGCGCCTGGGACGCAACCGATGTCATCTCGCGCTGCGAGACCTCGGCTCGGCGCGGCGGCGGTTTGCGGTACTATCCTCACGCTTATAAAGAGGAGTCGTTCGATGAGCGCACCGCCCGTTTTGACCGAGCTCAAGCTGTCCGAAGACATGAAGAAGGCCGTGAACACGGCGTTCGAGCGGCGCAAGCCCGTCGTGATTTCTTACGTCGACGAGAACAATGAGCCGCAGATTTCGTTTCGCGGCAGTACGCAGGCGTATAGCGACACGGCGCTGGCGATCTGGGTGCGCAATCCGGACGGCCGCATTCTCGATTCGGTGAAGAAAAACCCGACCGTGGCGCTCATCTACGGCGACTTTCGCACCGACGGCCGCGATTTCATGATTGTTCGCGGCCGCGCGCGTATCGACGCGAGCGAGGCCGCACGCCAGCGCGTCTACGAAAGCGCCCATGCGTTCGAGCAAAGCCAAGACAAGGACCGCAAGGGCCACGCCATGATCATCGAGCTCGACAGCGTGGAGGGTTTCTTCGGCGGCGCCTTGCTCAAGATGAAGCGCTGACGCGCTGCTCGACGCGCCGGACGGCACGCAATTTGCACCGTCTCGAATGGTTGTGAGTGCGTCCGAAGGTGGAATCGTGGCCGCGAATCCAAGCGAGGAACTGGTCGTCGCCCGCAGGCGGCGCACGCCTAGGCTCGGTCTCGTTTTAGGTAGCGGCGCTGCGCGCGGTTGGGCACACGTCGGCGTGGTGCGCGCGCTCGAGCGTGCCGGCGTGCGGCCGGACATCGTCTGCGGCACGTCGGTTGGGGCGCTCGTCGGTGCCGCGTACGCCAGCGGCGAATTCGACCGGTTCTGTACAGGCACGGCCGGCATGCGCCGCCGCGACGTGCTGTCGTTCACCGACGTGGGTTTCAGCGGCGGCTTGCTCAAAGGCCAGAAGTTCATGGCGTTCGTCGGCCGCGGCTTCGAGGATCGGCCCATCGAGGAACTGCCGATTCCGTTTGCGGCCGTGGCCACTTCGCTCGAGAACGGCGCCGAGGTGTGGCTGCGCAAGGGCTCGACGTTGAACGCGGTGCGCGCCTCGCTCGCGATGCCGGGACTGTTCACGCCGGTGCCCACCGACGATGGGCTGCTCGTCGACGGCGCGCTGGTCAACCCGGTGCCCGTGTCGCTGGCGCGTGCGATGGGTGCGGAAATCGTGATCGCCGTTGATTTGAGCTACGGCATCGTCGGCCGCAATCTCGTCGTACACGATGCCGACGCGAGCGGCGCCGACGACCGAGGGTGGCTGCGCAAGAGCTTGAGCAGGCTCTGGCCGGCCAACGACGAGCCGCATCCGCCGTCGGTTCTAGGTGTGATTGCTGCAAGCCTCGACATCATGCAGGTGCGCATCACGCGTAGCCGGATGGGCGGTGAGCCTCCGGACTTGGTGGTTGCGCCACGGCTCGCGCACATCGGCTTGCTCGACTTCGATCGCGCCGACGAAGCCATCAAAGAAGGGGAGCGGGCGATGGAAGCCGCGCTCGACGGCCTCGCCGTGCTTGGCATCGAGATGGCAACGAGCTAACCAGCGGAGCGCAGAACGAGCCGCGGCGCCACGCGTATCGACGTCCTGCGGTGCCCGCTTTCGACTGTCGCCAGCCGCCGACAAGCGCTGCTGGCTCCAGCACATGGGACGGAGTACGCTCGGTGGCGTCGCATGGCCCAGCACTACCACCACTGGCTCGTCCTGGTCTCCATCCTGGTCGCCATCCTGGCGTCTTACACTGCTCTCACCCTCGCGCTTCGAATCCGCGTCGCGACTCCGCAAGGCGCACCCGCCTGGCTCATCGGAGGCGGCGTTGCGATGGGCATCGGCATCTGGTCGATGCATTTCGTCGGGATGCTCGCGCTTACGCTGCCCATCGACATTGCTTACGACTTGGGTGTAACGCTGTTGTCGATGGTCATTGCGATCGTCGTGTCGACGTTCGCGTTGCACATGGCGAGCCGCAAACAAGTGGGTCGCGCGGCACTAGTCGGCGCGGCTTTTGCGATGGGCAGCGGCATCTGCGCCATGCACTACGTCGGCATGGCCGCGATCGAAATCTCGCCGCCGATCCGCCACGATCCTGTCTGGGTGGCCATCTCGTTTGTCATTGCCGTGGCCGCCTCATTCGCGGCATTTGGCATCGCGTTCGCTTCGCCTCGGCGCACCGGATGGCGGCGCTATCACCGCGCGTTTGGCGCCGTTGGCATGGGGCTCGCCATCGCCGGCATGCACTATGCCGCCATGGTCGCCGCTCAGTTCCCGGCACAGCCCGTAAGCGGAGCCGCTCTTGTGGACAAAGGATGGCTCGCGGGCGCTGTCACCACGATCACGTTGTTCGTGCTCCTTTCGGCACTGCTGCTATCGCTGATCGAGGCGCGGGCGGCCGCGCGTACCGCCAAAGTGCAGGCTTCTCTTGCCGAAGTGGCGGAAACGAGCCGGGCGAAGGACGAGTTCCTCGCGATGCTCGGCCATGAGCTACGCAACCCGCTCGCGTCGATCTCCAATGCCGTGCACCTTCTCCAGCACGATGCGGCAGACGACACTCATCGCAAGTTCGCGGAAGGCGTCATTGCGCGGCAGTCGCAGCACCTTGCGCGCATCGTCGACGACCTGCTCGACGTCGGGCGCGCGATTTCCGGCAAAATGCTGCTGCGTCGCCAGCCGCTCGACCTGCACGCCACGGTGGCCGAAGCGCTTCGCACGCTCGAGGGCGCGGGCCTCACGCTTGGCCGACGCGTGGAGCTCGAAGGCGCCAGCGTTTGGATCGATGCCGACCGCACGCGCATCGAGCAGGTGGTGAACAATCTCGTGTCGAACGCCGTCCGCCACACGGAGACCGGCGGCCGTATCCGGCTGCGTATCGATGCAAACGACGACGCGGCCAAGCTCACCGTAACGGACGATGGTGTGGGCATGCACGCCGATACGGCGGCACATGTGTTCGAGCTGTTTTTTCAAGCGCAGCAGGGGCCGGAGCGCACGCGCGGCGGGCTCGGTATCGGCTTGACGTTGACGCGGCGCATCGTCGAGCTACACGGCGGTGCGATCGAGGCGGCCAGTGACGGCTTGGGCAGCGGCGCCACGTTCACGGTGCGCCTGCCGGTCACGGTGCTGCCCGCAAGTATCTCGGCGCCTGCCGATGCTGCCGCTCAATGTGCGCGCCGCGTCGTCATCGTCGAGGATTCCGAGGACGCGCGCGTCAGCTTGCAGAGGATCCTCGAGCGCGAAGGCCATATCGTGCACACCGCCGCCGACGGTCCCAGCGGTTTCGATGCCATCGCGCAACTGCGCCCGGACGTTGCCCTGATTGACATCGGTTTACCGGGGCTCGACGGTTATCGCCTCGCCGAGCAGTTACGTTCCACCGGCCTGCGCACCTACCTCATCGCGTTGACCGGCTACGGCCTCGCGGAGGACCGCGACCGCGCCCACACTTCCGGGTTCGACGCACACCTCACGAAGCCGCCGTCGATGGACCGGCTGCTGGCGCTTGTGTCGGCGGTGCCGGCATGAAGCGCGGGTTCGCGGCCTCGTAGCCATACACTTCGTCGCGGCATGGGAACGCTGGGCTCGCATGTAACCCGGGCAAGCAGCGCTGTTTGACGCGAGCACTTTCGGCGTGCAGGATGGATACGTTCCAGGCCGTCTTCATTCTCAACTATAAGAACGAGGCTGTGCCATGACGCGCCACAATGCCTTGCCGAAGCGGCTATTCTTCGCCGCGCTCGCCGCGCTTTCGATTGTTAGCTCCGCCGAGCCGCTTCTCGCACAAACCGACGCGGAGCAGGCGCGCTCCGCGCCGCTCGATCGGCGGTTGCCCATGTCCCCGAACTTGACGACGGGAACGCTCGACAACGGTCTCACGTATTTCATTCGCGCCAACTCGGAGCCCGAGAATCGCGCGTTCCTGCGCCTCGTGGTGAACGTGGGCTCGCTGGCGGAAGAGGCCGACGAGCAAGGCGTAGCGCACTTTCTCGAGCACATGGCCTTCAACGGCACCGAGAACTTCGAGAAGGGCGAGCTCGTCGAGCGCCTCGAGGCGATCGGCATGCGGCTCGGTACGGGTTTGAACGCGCGCACGTCGTTCGACGAAACGGTCTACATGCTCAGCGTGCCCACCGACGTGCCCGAGCACGTGGAAACCGCGATGCAGATCCTCGAGGACTGGGCCGGAGCGATCACGCTCGATCCCGCGGAGATCGAGCTCGAGCGCGGCGTAGTGCTCGAGGAATGGCGCTCGGGGCAGGGCTCAGGCTCGCGCATTCGAGACCAGCACCTGCCCGTGTTGTATGCGGACTCGCGTTACGCGGAGCGGCTGCCGATCGGCTCGGCGGAAAGCATCGCAGCCATCGATCGCGAGGCGTTGCTCGGTTTTTATCGGCGCTGGTATCGCCCCGAGCTCATGGCGGTGGTCGCCGTCGGCGATTTCGATGTCGCCCGCATCGAGCGGTTGATTCGGCAACATTTCTCCGGCCTGGAACCGTCGCCGTCCGACGCGCCGCAACGCGTTGCTTACGACGTGCCGAGCCGCGACGCGCCCGCGTACTCCATTGCCACGGATCCCGAGCGTCCCACCGCCACGGTGGAGGTCGTGCATTTGCTGCCGCCGCCGGACAACGACCTCACGGTGGCCGACTCTCGTCGCCGCCTCGTCGAGCAGCTATACGTGAGCCTTCTGAGCGCGCGCTTCCAGGAGATCTCGCGCGAGCCCGAGGCGCCGTTCGTGTCGGCGTTTGCGCAGATCGGGCGGCCGATTCGCCCAACCCTGGCGTATTCGCTGCAAGCAGCGGTGCTCGAGAGCGGCATCAGCGCGGGCTTGAGCGCCCTGGTCGCCGAATCGCAGCGTGTCGAGCGCTTCGGTTTCACGGCCACGGAGCTCGAGCGCGGTAAGACGGCGTTGCTGCGCGCCACGGAGCGGCGGAACGCGAGCCGCGACAGCCGTCCTTCTACGGTGTTCGCGGAGCGCTACACGCAAGCGTTCTTGATGAGCCGGCCCGTGCCGAGCATCGATTATGAGGGAGCGCTCGTCGAGCGCTTCGTGCCGGAGATTGCGCTCGAGGAGGTGAACGCCATCGGCCGCCGGTGGGTGGATGACGCGAGCCGCGTGGTGATGGTCACGGCGCCCGAAAAGCAGGGGCTCGCGGTTCCCGACGAGGCGGCGCTCGCGGCTTTGATCCGCACGGCGGCCGAGGCGGAGCTTACGCCCTACGTGGACGAAGGTGCCGGCGATGCGTTGCTCGACGAGCCGCCCATCCGCGCGGCCGTGGTGGCGGAGCGGACGCGCGATGCCGGGATCATCGAGTGGGACTTGGCGAACGGAATTCGCGTCGTAGTGAAGCCCACCGACTTCAATCAAGACCAAGTCGTGTTCCGCGGCGCTTTTTCCGGCGGCGGGTCGTTGGTCGAAGATGACGAGCTCGTTGCCGCGCAGACGGCCGTGCCCTTGATATCGGCCAGCGGGCTCGGCGATCACGATGTCACGACCTTGCAGAAATTGCTCACGGGCAAGGCCGCTGTCGCGCAAGCCACTCTGTCCGAATACGACGCAGGCGTCGCGGGGCAGGCATCGCCGAAGGATTTGCAGACGCTTTTCGAGCTCATCCACCTGCGCTTCACGGCGCCGCGCGCCGACCCGAATGCGTTCGCGGCCATCCAGAATCAGATGCGCCTTGGCCTTGTAAACAGGGACAGCAACCCGGCCGTCGCGTTGAACGACACGTTCAATCGGCTCATGACGCAGGACCATCCTCGTACCCAGCCGTTGACGATTGCGTCGCTCGAGCACATGAGCCTCGAGCGGTCGCTCGCCGTGTATCGAGAGCGCTTCTCCAATCCGGCCGGCGCAACGTTCGTCTTCGTGGGCGCCTTTGCCGTGGATGCCATTCGGCCGCTCGTCGAGCAGTACATCGGCAGCTTGCCCACGTCCGGCGAGCCGCAGCAGTGGCGCGACCGTGGAATTCGCCCGCCGCAGGGCAAAGTCGAAGAGACCGTCCGCAAGGGGATCGAGCCGCGCGCGCAAACGCGCATCGCATTTCCCAGCTCCATAGACATGGACGACATACGGCAATCGATGACGTTCCGTGCAGCGGGTGCCTTGCTCCAAAACCGTTTGCGCGACGCGGTACGCGAGCAGCTCGGCGGCACCTACAACGTGGGCGTGCGCACGCCCATGTCGTTCGTGCCGGTCGAGAACGCCACGCTCATCATCGAGTTCGGCTCGGACCCGCAGCGTGCCGACGAGCTCACGCAGAGAATCTTCGCCGAGATTGCGTCGCTGCAGACCGAAGGTCCCACGGCGGACAATGTGTCCACCATGCGCGAAGGCATGTTGCGCCAGCATGAAACCAACAGTCGCCAGAACGGCGCGTGGCTCGCGGCTCTGAGCGCCTCGTATCAATTCGAGCAGAACCCGGGCCCTGCTAGCTTTCTGGCCGTGCCGGCGATCGTCGAATCGCTAACCCCGGCGATCATCCGCGAGACTCTCGCGCGTCACGCCAACATGGAGAATTACGTGCGCGTGACGCTGCTGCCCGAGCAGTAGAGCCCGGCGTTTGACCGCCCGCGGAGCGCGCCCCTAGTATGGGCCGCAATCCTCGGGGAGACGGCCATGAGCCCACGCGGCCCGCGCGCTGCAGTTGTTGTTCTGTCATTGCTCGGGGCAGGCGTGTCGAGCGCGCAAACGCTCCGCGGTACCGCCGCCGACAACGGCGAGTGGCCGCATTACGGCGGCGATCTCGGCCACACGCGCTACGCACCGCTCGACCAGATCGATGCGAGCAACTTCGCCTCGCTTCAGGTCGCCTGGCGGTTCAGCGTCGCGAATCTTGGGCCAACGCCCGAAACGCGTTTCCAGAGCACGCCGCTCGTCGTCGACGGCGTGCTCTACACCACGGGCGGCTCGCGCCGCGCCGTGACGGCACTGAACGCCGCGACCGGCGAGCAGCTGTGGGTCTACAGCTTGGATGAGGGCGAGCGTGGCGCCGAGGCGCCGCGGCGGTTGTCGGGCCGCGGACTGGCATTCTGGCAGCGGGGCGCCGACAAGCGCGTCGTGTACGTGACGCCGGGCTATCGGCTCATCGCGCTCGATGCCGCCACGGGGCGCCCCGTCGAGAGCTTCGGCGCGGACGGCATCGTCGATCTGTGGGACACCATGGATCAGGGCGACGACTGGGACACGCGCCAGCTCGGAACCCACTCGCCACCCACGATCGCCAACGATGTGATCATCGTGCCGGCCGCCCACACGCCGCTGGCGCCGGCCGATCGCGCCAAGAACGTCGCGGGCTACATCCGCGGCTTCGACGCCGTGACGGGTCGGCACCTGTGGACGTTTCATACCGTGCCCCGCCCCGGCGAGCCGGGCTACGAGACGTGGCTGAACGGCTCGGCCGACACCGGCGGCGGCAACGCCGGCGTCTGGGCCACGATCTCGGCCGACGAGGACTTAGGGCTCGCGTATCTGCCCGTCGAATCGCCGTACGGCGACATGTACGGCGGCTTGCGTCCCGGCGCGAATCTCTACGGCGAGAGCGTCGTCGCGGTCGAAACCAGAACCGGCAAGTATCGCTGGCACTTTCAGACGTCGCACCATCCGCTCTGGGACTACGACTTGCCCACCGCGCCGATCCTGGTCGATGCCGTGAAAGACGGCCGTACGATCAAGGCGCTGGCGCAACCGACGAAGCAGGGACTCTTGTTCGTGCTCGATCGCGAAACCGGCGAGCCCGTGTGGCCGATTCCCGAGGTGGCCGTGCCGCAAGGCAACGTGCCCGGCGAGTGGTACTCGCCGACGCAGCCGATTCCGCCGATCCGTTACGGCCATCAGGGAGTCGCCGTCGACGATCTCATCGACTTCACTCCGGCGCTGCGTGAAGAAGCCGAGCGCATCGTCGCCGAGCACCAGATCGGCCCGATCTACACGCCGGCCGTGCCGTACAACCCGAACGGCCCCGTCTCCACGCTGATGGTGATGGGCGGCAGCAACTGGCCCGGCGGCTCGTTCGACCCCGACACCAACATGCTCTACGTAACGGCCAGCGTTGCCGTGAACAGCATGACGATCTGCCGCTACGCGGAAGGCTCCGTGATGCCGCACGGCATCTGCTTGGGCGACGATGCGGGCGCCTTCGGCGGCCTGCGCAACATCAACGTGCAGGGGCTGCCGCTCTTGAAGCCGCCCTACGGGACGATCGCCGCAATCGATCTTACGAAGGGCGAACTGGCCTGGGAGATTCCCAACGGCGACACGCCGGACAACGTGCGCAACCACCCGGCGCTGCAAGGCGTAAACCTCGGCCGCACGGGCAGGGCGGGGCAGCCGCCCGGCGCACTCGCCACGAAGACGCTGCTGATCGCGGCCGAGCCCGGCTACGGGCCAACGCCGGATGGCCGGCGCGGCTCGATGCTGCGCGCCTACGACAAGCGCACCGGCCGCGAGCTTGCGGCGCTGCAATTGCCGGCGCCGCAGAGCGGCTCGCCGATGACGTATCGCTTGAACGGGCGGCAGTATCTCGTGATCGCCGTCAGCGGTCCTGACTATCCCGGCGAGTTGATCGCGTATGCAGTGCCGCGCGCGGAAGCGGGGACGGATTTATAAATCCGTGCCCGGGCTGCAGTCTGCGGAGAGCCAGCATGACTAAGCGGAGAACGCCCGAGGACGCCACGTTGCTGGACGTGCTCATCGACGGCTTTGAGAAGAACGAGCTCCTCGAGGGTTTTTATTGGCGTCAACTGCCGATGCCCGATGAGCGTGCTGCGGCGCGCAAGTTCGACGCCTTGACCGACGAGGCGCGACGGTGGAAGGGGCCGCCGACGCGAGTCGACGAACAGCCGGGTCGCCGGCTCAACGCTTGGCCGGATCTCGAAATCCGTCTGGCGGGGCGAGGCTTGCTGTTGCGAGCTCGCATGCCGCAGTTCAACGACTGGTGGAGCGACGAGCGGACGTGGCACGGCGATCCGATGACTCCCGCGTTCGACTGGATTGCCGAAGACCGTCGCGACGAGGGGACGGATTCATAAAATCCGTCCCCGTCCTTAGTGCTCGTGGATGACGAGCGGGATACCGGTGAGCCCCATGTGCCGATCGGTTGACCAGCAAGTACGAATGCGGTTCACCTCCATGACATGCAGCCCGACGGAATCGGCGAGCGTGAGCGGCTGATCGCTGAAACGCCGCAGCATCGCGATGGCCGCGAGCTGCTCGCCCGGCCCAACGGCGTGCACGCGGAGCGGACGCATCGTCTGAACCATCGCGAGAAACTGGAGCCCGCGTGTCGTGTCGAAGCGCCGCAGGAACCAGCCGTGACCCTCCGCCACCACCAGAGTCGTGGTCAGCAGCCGCGGCGGCTGCGCGAAGAGCCGCTGGAACAATGCGTGGTGGGAGTCTGAAGCATCGGCGAACGCAATCAGCGCGCCAGTATCGACGTACGCATCAGTCTTTGCGGCCATAGACCACGTCATCAACCGACTGGCTGGCTCGCGAGTCACCCGAGCTCACCATGCCGGCGTATCGCATCCAGGGCGCGCCGGCCTCGGGGGGGACGATGGAGCGCAGTGAGCGGCGCAGGAGCTCCGCCAAGGAGATACCGAGCCGCTCCGCTTCTCGCTTCGCGGCCTCGTACTCTTGTTCGGACAAGCTGATTTGCGTGCGAATCATGGTGATAACACTTTTCAGGTAGTTGTTATCATAGTCTTCCGGCGGCCGTTGGCGCTAGCCGCGAATCTGTCGAGAAGTCACAGTTTCTCGGCGAGTCGCGGAAAGAGGGGACGGATTTGTAAATCCGTTCCCGGAAGCGCTAGCGCAGCGTGTTCTCGCCGGACGCGAGGAACGCCTCTTCATCCGCGGAGGATGCACGGCCCAGGACTTCGTTGCGGTGCGGAAAGCGGCCGAAGCGGTCGACGACGTCGCGGTGACCGAGCGCGAAGCCAAGCACGGCTTCGGCGGCATCACGCAGCGCCGTGAACCGCTTCACGCTGAGCGCCTGAACGCCCTTGTCCTCCGCGTGCATGAGAGGCAAGTAAAAAAACTGCTGCTCGGCGAGCGTGAGCTGCTCGTCGAGCCCTAGCTCGATACCCTGCTTTGCGAGCGCCAGGGCCTTCGCGTCGCTCGCATAAGCGTCGGGCGTATTGCGGTAGACGTGACGAGGAAATTGATCGAGCAGAATGATCAGCGCAAGCCGGCCGCGCGGCGAAGCGGCCCAATGATCGAGCGCGCCGCGCCGCGCCGCCTCCACCTGCGTGCCGAAGCGCGTGCGGATGAGCTCGTCGAGCTCGGGTCCGCCTGCGGTGAACCATTGGCGCGGCGTCAGCTCGCGAAACCAGAAATCGATGATGGGGCGGTATTCGCTTTCCATGGCTTGCCCTTGCTCCGGTAGTTCCACCGCCATCGTAGCGCCGACTTCCGCGCGCGACATGCGTGGCTCGAAAAAGGTTCGGGCCGCGGCCGCTCGTGCGGAGGGATGGCGCACCGGTCGCGGCCCGAACCGCATCACGGCGCGCTCCTCGCCGCCTCCTTGCCGATATCCTCGGCCGGCCGAATCTCGAACGGCCCTACGCGCACGCCGGGATGACGCGACATGAGCTGGATGGCCTCGTTGAGGTCGCGTGCTTCGAGGAACAAGATGCCCCCGATCTGCTCCTTCGTTTCAGCGAAGGGGCCATCCGTGACGGTGACGGCGCCGTCGCGGAAGCGCAGCGTGGCGGCGTTGCGCGGGCCCTGCAGCATTTCACCGCCCGCAAAATGCCCGCCGCGCCGCAGCTCGTCGTCGTAGGCGGAGCAGCGCTCCATGATCGAGTGGCGCTCGGACTCGGGCAGGCTCTCCCAGCGCGCTTCGTCGAAGTAGCCGAGACAAATGTATTTCATTGCCGTTGGCTCCTTCAGGCTTCGACCAGCACGTTGAAGCCGCCGAAGATCATGCGCTTGCCGTCGAACGGCATGTCGGCCGGGCTCATGTCGATGCGCGGATCCTTCATGACCAGCGCATTGATCCGGTCGCGCTCCTCGCGCGAGGCATACACGATGTAGGAGAACACGACGGTCTCGTCGGCCTCGAGGTTCACAGCCTGCGGGAACGACGTGACCTTGCCGGGCTTCACGTCGTCGGCAAGGCATTCGACGAATGCCAGCGCGCCGTGCTCGCGCCACACGTTGCCGGCCTGCGCCGCGACGCGCCGATAGTCGTCCACCTTGGCTTTGGGCACGGGCACCACGAAGCCGTCCACGTACTGGCCGGCCGATTGCTGCAGTGCCGTGAAGCCTTCGGTCGCCTTCTGCACGTCGGCGGGAAAGTCCGAAACCTCCTGCACCTGGCGAATCTCGATCGTCTCGTTCTCCGACGCCGGACAGCGCTTGGCCCACTCGATCGCTTCGGCCTTCGACTGCACGCGGATCACCCAGTAGCCGCCGAGCACCTCTTTGGTCTCGACGAACGGCCCGTCGGTGACGGTCGGGCGCCCGCCCGCGAACGAGACGCGGGCGCCGGCGGAGACGGGATGGAGCCCGTTCAGCCCCACGAGCACGCCGGCGTCTTTGAGCGCCTGGTTGAACTTCATCATCTCCTTTACGCGTGCGACATCGGTGGGCACGGTGCCCGGCTTCGCGGTCTCGTAGCCCTTCGGAATCATTAACAGCATGAATTGCATGGCGGTTCTCCTCGATTGGTGGTGGGTGCCTTCGACTCTTTTGGCCTGGCGTCGTGGGTTAGTCGAACGGGGCAGGCGGATTTCGACATCGCTCCGCGCTGCCTCGATGTCGAGCCGGGGTGTGGCCAAGCGACTATCGAGTAAGGGGCACGGCGGTATCGAGCCGGCCATGCACGGAGGTCGTATGATTTGGCACAATTCAAGCGCGGCGCGCAAGCAGGAGAGCCATGGACGACATACGCGGCACGGTCGACGCCGTCTATCGCGAAGAATCGCGGCGCGTGCTCGCCACGCTGATCCGTTTGCTTGGCGACTTCGACCTCGCAGAGGAAGCGCTGCACGAGGCGTTTCGCGCTGCGATCGAGCAGTGGCCGCGGGACGGCGTGCCGGCCAATCCGCGTGCCTGGCTGGTGTCGACGGGGCGCTTCAAAGCCATCGACCGCATTCGCGTACGCCGGCGCTTGAGCCCGCTCGACGACCAATTAGCGGAGCAGCTGCCGGCCGAAACCGAGGATCTCGAGGCCATGCTCGACACTGACGTCGAGGACGATCGGCTGCGGCTGATCTTCACCTGCTGCCACCCGGCGTTGCAGCCCGACGCGCGTGTAGCGCTAACGCTGCGTGAGGTCTGCGGGCTCACGACGGAGGAGATCGCGCGCGCGTTCCTCACGGCGCCGTCGACGCTCGCGCAGCGAATCGTGCGCGCGAAGAGCAAGATCAAGGTGGCGCGCATTCCGTACGTCGTGCCGAGCCGTGAGCAGCTGCCGGAGCGGCTCGACGCCGTGCTGCGCGTGGTCTACCTCGTGTTCAACGAAGGGTATGCCGCGTCGTCCGGCAGCTCGTTGACGCGCCATGATCTGTCGGCCGAAGCGATCCGCGTCGGCCGGTTGCTTGTCGGCCTCTTGCCCGAGCCCGAAGCGCTCGGGCTCCTGGCGCTGATGCTGCTGCAGGAGTCGCGGCGCACGGCGCGCACGTCGCCCACGGGCGAGCTCGTGCTGCTCGACGCACAGGACCGCTCGTTGTGGAACCGCGATCTGATCGACGAGGGCATGGGGCTCTTGCGGCGCGCGCTCGGAACGCAGAATTTCGGCGGCTACACCCTGCAAGCCGCAATCGCGAGCGTGCACGCGGCCGCGGAAACGCCCGCCGCCACGAACTGGGCTGCGATCGTGGGTTGGTACGACGTACTGCTGCGGCTCGAGCCGACACCGGTCGTGGAGCTCAACCGTGCCGTGGCCGTTGCGATGCGCGACGGGCCCAACGCCGGTCTTGCGCTCGTCGACGGGCTGCTCGAGCGCGGCGATCTGGCGGATTATCATCTCGCCCACGCGGCGCGCGCGGATCTGTGCCGCCGTCTTGGGCTGGCTGGCGATGCACGCGCAGCGTACGAGCGTGCGCTTACGCTCACGCAGCTCGAGCCCGAGCGCCGCTTCCTCGAGCGGCGGCTGGCCGAGCTCGATAGCTGATTGCGAAGGAGTTGGATGTCATGAAATATGCCTGTCTGGTGTACCTCAAGGAAGCGGAGATCACCGCGCTCTCGCAAGGCGAGTGGGACGCACTCAACCACGAATGCATGGCGTTCGGCGCAGTGCCCGTTGCCAGCGTCGAGCGCTTGGGCAGCGAGGCCCTCGAGCCCACGCACACGGCCACGACGGTGCGCGTGCGCAACGGTACGATCACCACCACGGACGGCCCCTTCGCCGAGACCAAGGAGCAGCTGGCGGGCTTCTACGCCATCGAAGCGAAAGACCTCGACGAGGCGATCGCCTTCGCGGCGAAAATTCCGCCGGCGCGCTACGGCAGCATCGAGGTTCGGCCGCTGCGCACACTCGTCGCCGAGAACAACAGCCGGTGAAAACCTATGCGCAAGAGGGGACGGATTTATTTAATCCGCCTTCCAACGTAGTCGAGATGCACGACGGTGTGAGGGGCGGATTAAGAAAATCCGTCCCCGTAGCGCTGCTGGGGGTACTGCTTGCCGGCGCCGCCCAGGCGCAAACGCCCATGGAGCTCGAGTTCATTCCGCACACGGCGGCGCACGAGTACGCGGCCAAGGCGTACCGTGCCATCTGGGCCGAGTTCGGTGCGCGCATCGTAGCGGCCCTCGAGGCGCGCACGTGCTTGAAATTTCCCGAGGCGCAGGTCGCGGCCGTGATTGCCGACGCCACGAGCCACTCCGGCGGCCCCGCGCATCCGATGGGGCTGCGCGCCAGCTATCCCGAGGCGCTCAAGCAGGCCACGCTCGTCCATGAGCTTGGGCACCGGCATCTGTGGCAGCTCGTCGAGCGGCTCGACGACGTAGACGGTCACCGTACGCTGTACTTGATCCTCGACCGCGTGTGGGCCGACGTGTGGGGCGACGAGTTTGCCGCAGCGCGGGTGCGCGGCGAGAGCGACTGGCACAGCGAGTACGATTATGCGGCGGCGTGGGAATGGGCGCGCGCGCTTGCGCCCGTCGAGCGCGCTAACATCTGGAACGAGCTGCTCGGGATGAACGGCTTCACCGCGCCGTGCAGCGGCTTTTCGAGCGCGGGCGAGGGCGGCTGAGCGTGCGCCGACGAGCCCGCGCAGGTCACACCGCGTAGAGCGGATGCACGGGTGCTGCGCCCAGGCGCACGCGGCCCGCGTCTTCGAGCCATAACGCCTGGGCCACGATGTGCCGGCGCATGGCGTGCATGTCGCGATGCGCGCGCTCGATCGGGCACGTCGTATACAGCGAATTGATCCCCGCGTCGGCATACATCCTGTCGACGGCCGTCTCGGCAGCGTCTGCAGCATGCAGACCGGCACCCCACAACGCGGTGATTTCCTCGATGGCCGGCGGCCCTCCGGCTTCCGCCGTGCGCCACAAGCGCTCGGCGCACGCGTGCAAGTACGTGCGTGCGGCTTCGAGCGCGGCGCTTTGCCGCGCGATGTCGGCGAGCACGGCCGGTCGCTCGCGCAGCGCGGGGCCTTCCGGCGGCGCCTTGGTGCTCGTGAGCTCCACGAGCGTGTCGACGGCCGATTGCGCGACTCCGAGCGCTTGCGCGCCGTACGCGGCCGCCATCGAGCAGATGATCGGTACCCGGCCGAGCGGGCTGTCGAGCGTGCTCGGCTCGGCGACGAACAGCGTGCGGGCGTTCGGCACGAGCGCATTGTCTGCCACGATGTCGTGGCTGCCGGTGCCGCGTAAACCGCCGACGTGCCACGTGTCGAGGATTTCGTAGTCGCCACGGCGCAGAAACGCGAAGCGCATTTCGGGCGTGTTGGGGGCCAGCATGCGGGGTGCGCCGTTCTCTTCCACGACGCACAGCAGCAGGATCCACTCGGCAAGCTCGCAGCCGGAGACGATTCCCCAGCGTCCACTCACGCGATAGCCGTCGGCCGTGCGGGTGGCGCGTCCCGTGGGACGCGTAGAGCAGGCATAGAGCCAGCGCGGGTCGCCGAAGACCTCGCCGCGTGCGGCGGGAGCGAGAAATCGCCCCAGGTAGCACGGCAACGCATTGTTCCACACCACCCAGCCCACCGACGCGTCGGCGTAGGCGAGCGTTTCGTAAACGTCGAGCGCGTGATGGAGCGGCACCTCGAGCCCTGCGAGCGCCTCGGCCACGGCGAGCCGGCACAACCGGCCGTCGCGCAGCCGGTCGACGATCGAGTCCGCAACATTGCGTTTCGTCTCCGTGTCGTCGCGCAAGCGCACGATCAGCGGCGACAGCTCCCGAGCGGCGACGAGTGAAGCGGTTTGCATGGCATTACCCTCGCTGTGAGATCGGTGTCGAGCCACGATACGCGCTTCAACTGCAGCGCGCGTCGGAGGAACCACCCAAGGAAGGG
Organism: uncultured Gammaproteobacteria bacterium; assembly: GCA_946887385.1. Next base: position 619 of record CAMPKU010000083.1, on the reverse strand, counting down.
GGCGATCCGCGTGGATATTTCTACCCATGCTGAGCGCGCTAGACAAGCCGATGGCGGAACGCGAAAGCCGTGGCGGCCGCGCGCGACGGGACTTCGAGCTTCGCGAAGATGTTGCTCATGTGACGGTGGACCGTCTTCTCGCTGAGCGCGAGCTCGGCGGCAATCTGCCGATTCGTGCGGCCGGTTGTCACGAGCCGCAGCACTTGAAGCTCGCGCGGCGTGAGTCCGTGCTCTGCACCGCAAACGCCGGCCGGCGGGCGCGCTCGGAGGGCGTCGAGATGGGCCAGATCCGGCGCCGCCTCGAGACGCTCGAGCGCCGCCCGCGCGAGCTCGAGCTCCAGCGCGGCGCCGTCCTCGTCGCCAAGCGCGCGGCACGCGAGCGCGATCGCGACGCGCGCGCGCGCCGCGAGATACGGCGCATGCAGCGCCTGCCAGAAGGTAAGCGCGCGGCGCAGCGAGCCGAGCGCCGCGTAGGCGTCGCCTTCCGCGAGCTCTACTTCGCCGCGCGCCTGAGCCGCCGTGGCGGCTACGAGCTCGGTGTCGAAGCGCAGCGCGATGCTCTCGAGCTCGTCGGCGGCCGAGCGTGCGGCGGCGAGCTCGCCGATCGCAAGCATGATCT
>CAMPKU010000082.1 GCA_946887385.1 uncultured Gammaproteobacteria bacterium | reverse complement strand
TCTGCGCTTCGTTGAAGAACATCTTGCGAGTGACGCGCGCCTTCTGCTCGTCTTCTTCGTTCTCGATGTTGTAGAGCTTGATCGCGACGTCGCGGCCGTAATAAGGATCGTGCGACAGGAATACGCGGCCGGTGCTGCCTTGCCCAACCTCGTTGATGATGACGTACTTGCCGATTCGCTCGGGCACGTCGCGAGCGCTGCGCTTCTCGGCAGCCGCTGGGGCTTTGGCCTGAACCATAGACGCTAGATTGTTGGCAGCAATACTCGGATCGTTACGACACACGCCGCGGCGTAGACGGCGGCGATCAGGTCGTCAAGCATAATTCCGAGGCCGCCTTTTAGACTGTGATCCACATCGCGGATCGGCCAGGGCTTCCAAATGTCGAAAATCCGAAAAAATACAAAGACTAGCGCGAACGCGACAAGGCTCTTTTCCGCCACCGCAAGGCTCGTGAGCAGCACGCCTGCGATCTCGTCGAGCACGATGCGCTGATCGTCGTGACGCTTCAGCCGCCGCGCGCTCTCGCCGCAGACGAATGTTCCGGCACCGATCACGACCAGCACCGCGGCCGCGCGCCAGAGGAGCGGCAACTCGTGCAGCCACCATGCAGCGAGCAACCCGACGAGGCTGCCGAACGTGCCGGGCGCCCGCGGCGCCAACCCGGCGCCGAAGCCGAACGCAACGAAGTGAACCGGGTCGCGCAGCGCGCTCACGGTGGCTCGCCGGTTAGAAATGGCGGTAACCGCGCACGGGCGGCTCGAACGGCTCGCCGTCGCGCCGGCAAACCACCGTTTGGCCGGCCACGAGCTGGCCGATGCGGCGCACGGGCGTGGCGGCAGCTTCGAGCGCCGTTTCGATCTCCTCGGCGCGCGACGGCGGCGCCGTGAAACACAGCTCATAGTCGTCGCCGCCGCCGAGCGCGTGCGCGAGCGCTTCTTGCGGCGGAAACAGCGACATGAGCTCGCCCGACAACGGCACGCGCTCGACGTCGATCGTGGCACCGCACGCGCTTGCCGCGCACACGTGGCCCAAATCCGCGAGCAGGCCGTCCGACACGTCGATCGCGGCCGTCGCGAGCGACTTGAGCCCGAGTCCCGCATCCACGCGCGGCATCGGCCGGTAGAACCGCTCCTTCAACGCCGCGGCGGCGGAGCCTTCCGGCGCGGCGGTGCGCTCCACGATCAACGCAACCCCGGCCGCGCTGTCGCCGAGCGTGCCCGTCACGTAGATGTCGTCACCGACGTGGCCGCCGCCGCGCGTGAGCATGTGCTCGGGCTCCACGTTGCCGATCAGCTGGAGCGTCAACGACAACGGTCCGCGGCTCAAGTTGCCGCCGACGAGGCTGACGCCGAAGCGCTCGGCGAGCTCGAACAGGCCGCGGCTGAAACCGTCGAGCCACAGCTCGTCGGCTGCCGGCAGCGTGAGCGCGAGCGTGCACCAGCGCGGGCGCGCGCCCATCGCCGCAAGGTCGCTCAGATTCACGGCCATGAGGCGGTAGCCGAGCAAGTGCGGCGCAATGCCGTCGGGGAAGTGCACGCCGGCGACGAGCGTGTCCGCCGTGACGGCGACGTGGCCGTCGACGGCGAGCACGGCCGCATCGTCGCCGATGCCGAGCACGACGTCGGCGTCGCTCGCGGGCCGCGTGAAGTAGCGCTTGATGATCTCGAACTCGCCGATCACGGCGGGCTCCCGGAGCTGTCGGAGCTGCCGGAGCTGCCGGAGCTTCCGGCGCTGGCGCGCAGCTCGCGGCTCATCTTGTCGAGCACCGCGTTCACGAACTTGTAGCTCTCCGCGGCGCCGTAGCGCTTGGCGAGCTCCACCGCCTCGTTGATGACGACTTTGCTCGGCACGTCCTCGCGGAACTTCAGCTCCGCCAAGCCCAGCAGCAAGATCGCGCGGCCGACGGCGTCGAGCTGATCGACGCCGCGCGTGGCCTGACGCGCGATCAGCAGATCGAGCGCCGGCGCCTCGGCGATCGTGACGGTGAGCAGCTCGCCGAAAAAATCCGCGTCGCAGCGCGCATAGTCTTCGTGCGCAGCGAATTGCGCGGCGAGCTCCGCCACGCTGTGTCCTGCGAGTTGCCACTGATAGAGTGCCTTGACGAGCAACTCTCGGGCGAGGTGCCGTGCTCGGGCACCGTGCGCGCGCGTCAAGCCTACTGCTCCAGTTGCCGCAGCACGGTCGCCATCTCGATGGCGGCGAGCGCTGCGTCGGCGCCCTTGTTCCCGGCTTTGGTTCCCGCGCGCTCGATGGCTTGCTCGATGCTCTCGACGGTGAGGATGCCGAAACCGATCGGAATCTGCTCGCCGAGACTCAGTTGGCCGATGCCGCGCGTGGCCTCGCCGGCCACGTAATCGAAATGCGGCGTGGCGCCGCGGATCACGCAGCCGAGTGCAATCAACGCTTGATAGCGGCGGCTGATGGCGAGCTTCTTGAGCGCGAGCGGCGTCTCGAACGCGCCCGGCACGCGAACCACCTCGATGTCGCCGGCCGCCACGCCGTGCTTCAGCAGCGTGCTCACGGCCGCGTCGAGCAGGCGGTCGACGATGAAGTCGTTGAACCGCGAGGCCACGATGCCGAACCGCAAACCGCGCGCGTTGAAGTCGCCCTCGATCGTCTTGATGCGCTCATCCATGCGAGTCGCGCTCCGCAGCATCGGACACGTATTCGACCACTTCCAGCCCAAAGCCCGACAGCGCGTGCATCTGCTTCGGCGCCCCCACTACGCGCATGCGCCGCACACCGAGCGCGCGCACGATCTGCGCGCCGATGCCGAACGTGCGGAAGTCCATGGCGCGGTGGCGCCGCGCGCCTACCTCGGGCTCCGGCGGCTGCGCGAGGCCTTGCACGGACCGCATGAGGTCGCGCGCGGACTCGTCGGGCCGCAGAATCACGGCCACGCCGTGATCGTGCTCGGCGATGAGCTTCAATGCGTCGCGCAAGGGGCGATGCAAGTTGGCCGCGTGCAACCCGAGCACGTCGCTCAGCGTGTCTTGCCGATGCACTCGCACGAGCGTGGGCGTCTTCGCGTCGAGCACCCCGCGTACGAGCGCGAGATGCACGGCGCGATTCACGTGGTCCTCGAAGCACACGAGCCGAAAGGCGCCGAACTCGGTCTCGACCTCGGTGTCGCCGATGATTTCGACCGACTCTTCCATGCGCAGGCGATATTCGATGAGGTCGGCGATGGTGCCGATCTTGAGCTCGTGGCGCCGCGCAAACTTGAGCAAGTCGTCGCGGCGCGCCATCGCGCCGTCGTCGTTCAAGATCTCGACGATGACGGCCGCGGGCTCGAGCCCCGCGAGGCGCGCCAAGTCGCAACCGGCTTCCGTGTGCCCCGCCCGCGTCAGCACGCCGCCCGGCTGCGCCATCAGCGGAAAAATATGGCCGGGCTGGCGCAGATCGCTGGGCTGCGCGGCGGGCGCCACGGCGGCTTGGATCGTGCGCGCGCGATCGTGCGCCGAGATGCCCGTCGTCACCCCTTCGGCCGCCTCGATCGAAATCGTGAAGTTCGTGGTGCGGCGCACGTCCGTGTCGCTCACCATCAGCGGCAAACGCAGCTGCTCGCAGCGTGCGCGCGTCAGCGTGAGGCAGATGAGCCCGCGGCCGTGCTTCGCCATGAAATTGACGTCCTCGGCGCGCACTTTCTCGGCGGCCATGAGGAGATCGCCTTCGTTCTCGCGCTCCTCGTCGTCGAGGATCACCACCATCTCGCCGGCGCGCACAGCCGCGACGATTTCCTCGGTGGTGTTCATCGAAGACCAGACGCTATCGGGAGTCGCGTGCGTAGCCATGTTTCCTCAAGAAGGCGAGATCGATGCCGCCGTTGCCGCCGCCGGCGTTTGCTTGCAGCAAACGTTCGAGATAGCGCGCCAGCATGTCCACCTCAATATTAACAGCGGTGCCGCTGCGGTACTCGCCGAGCACCGTCACGGATTGCGTATGCGGGATCACGTTCACCTCGAGCTCACGGCCATTCACGGCATTGATCGTGAGGCTCACCCCGTCGATGGCCACCGAGCCTTTCGCGGCGAGAAAGCGTGCGAGCGGCGCAGGCACAGCGACGACCAGCCGCGTGGAGACGCCCGCCGGCGCGACGCCCACCACCTCGCCCACGCCGTCCACGTGCCCCGTGACGATGTGGCCGTCGAGCGGGTCGCCGGCCCGCAAAGGCGGCTCGAGATTCACGCGCGCGCCGGCGGCGAGCCGGCCGAGCGTGGTGACAGCCAAGGTGGCCGCCGACACATCCACGGTGAAGCTTTTCGGCGTGACCGCAACGGCCGTGAGGCAGACGCCGTTGACGGCAACGCTGCCGCCGACTGCGAGCGGCGCCAACGCCGCGGAACCGAGCTCGATGACGAAGCGCGCGTCGGCATCTTGGCTCGCGCGCGTGGCGACTCGGCCGATACCTTTCACCAATCCCGAGAACACGCGCTCTCCTTAGGCTCGGCGCCCGCGTCAGGCGCTCGCCACCCTACTCACGCGCGCCGTGATGCGCAAGTCCGCGCCCACTTTACGAAAATCGTCGAGCTCGACGCGATAGTCATCGGCCAACGATTGCAGCGCCGGCACGCTGAACATGCCGCGCGCCGAATCGCCGAGCAGGCGCGGCGCCATATAGATAATGAGCTCGTCGATGAGCCCCGCGTGCAGCAAGGCGCCGTTCAACCCGGCGCCGGCCTCGACCCAAACGTCGTTGATTTCGAGCTCGCCGAGGCGCTGGATGACGGCGCGCAAGTCGCAATGCTCGGCGTTGCCGGCAACCCGGTTCAGACGCGCGCCCGCGGCACGCAAGGCTTGCGCGGCCGGATCGTCGAGCGCACGCGTGGTGAGCACGAGCACTTCGCCGGGCCGCGACAACGTCTTGGCGCTCGACGGCATCTTGAGCTTCGCGTCGATGACGACACGCAGCGGCTGCTTGAGGCCTACGCTTGCGTCGATTTGCGCTTCCTCGCGCCGCGCGTCGAGCGACGGATCGTCGTCGACGATGGTGCCGCTGCCCGTGAGCACGGCGCTCGAGCGCGCACGCCAGCGGTGCACGTCGGCACGCGCGCTCGCGCCCGTGATCCATTGGCTCGCGCCGTTGGCGAGCGCCGTGCGCCCGTCGAGGCTCACGGCGAGCTTGCTGCGCACGTACGGCAACCCGGTGCGCATGCGCGTAAAGAAGCCGCGATTCAAAGGCTCGGCGGCGCGCTCCATCACACCGCCTTCGACCGCTACACCTGCGGCCGTGAGCTCGACTGCGCCGCCGCCGGCCACGAGCGGATTCGGATCGTGCCCGGCGAACACCACGCGCGCCACGCCGGCCTCGATGAGCGCCTTCGTGCAGGGGCCCGTGCGCCCGGTGTGGCAGCACGGCTCGAGCGTTACGTACGCCGTGGCACCGCGCGCCGCGTCGCCCGCCGCCTCGAGCGCCACGATCTCGGCATGCGGCCCGCCGGCCGGCGCCGTCCAGCCGGTAGCGATCACACGCGCATCCTTCACGAGCACGCAGCCCACGGCCGGGTTCGGCGCCGTATCGTAGAGCCCGTTCGCTGCGAGCTGCAGCGCGCGGGCCATGTGCTCGTGATCGGTGGGGTCGGCCATGTCGGTGCGCCCCGGCGCTACTTCTTCTTGCCGTCGTCGGGCAGCAACGACATCTGCTCGCGGCTTTGGAGCAGGCTCGGCAGCGACTGCAACCGCTCGATCTCTTGCTGAAACTGCGTCACGTCTTGGAAGCTGCGATACACCGACGCGAACCTTACGTACGCCACCTCGTCGAGGCGGCGCAGCTCCTCCATCACGAGATCGCCGATCAACCGGCTCGGCACCTCGCGCTCGCCAAGCGTCTGCAAGTGATGCTCGATGTGCTCGATGCTGCGCTCGATGTCCTCGCGCTGCACGGGGCGTTTCTGCAGCGCGCTCAAGAAACCGTTGCGCAGCTTGTTGACGTCGAACGGCTCGCGGCGGTCGTCGCGCTTCACGACGTACGGCATCACGAGCTCGGGGCTTTCGAAGGTAGTGAAGCGCTCGCCGCAGGACAGGCACTCGCGGCGGCGGCGCACCTGGCGGCCCTCGCCGGCGAGGCGCGAGTCCGTCACCTTCGTGTCCTCGAAATTACAAAACGGGCAGTGCACGTGCTTACCTTAGGGTACGGATTTATCTAATCCGTCCCCTCTTGCGCCTCGAGCGGCGACGGACTAAATAAATCCGTCCCCATTTTCGCGCTGTAGACGGGGAAAGCGGCGCACATTTGTAGCACTTCGGCGCGCACACGGGCTACGACGGGTTCGCTGCCGCCGGCATCGAGGATGTCGGCGAGCCAGCCCGACAGCGTGCGGATCTCGGGCTCGGCGAGGCCGCGCGTGGTGACGGCGGGGGTGCCGAGCCGCAAGCCGCCGTCGCCCTGCGTGGGCTCGCCGCCGTCATCGCCGGGCAGCGAGGCGCGATTCACGGCGATGTGCGCAGCGTGCAGTGCGCGCTCGGCAGCGGCCGCGTCGACGCCGGTGCCGCGCAGGTCAACGAGCAGCATGTGGTTGTCGGTGCCGCCCGTCATCACGTTCCAGCCGCGTTCCGCCAGCAGCTGCGCCATGAGGCGCGCGTTCGCGAGCACTTGGTGCTGGTACACGGCGAACGTCGGCGCGAGCGCCTCCAAAAAAGCGACGGCCTTCGCCGCGATCACGTGCATCAGCGGCCCGCCCTGCGTGCCGGGAAACACGGCGGCGTCGATACGCTCCGTGAGCGCCGAGCGCCGCGGTGCCAGGATCATGCCGCCGCGCGGGCCGCGCAACGTTTTGTGCGTGGTGGTCGTGGTCACGTCGGCGAACGGCACGGGATTCGGATAGAGCCCCGCGGCGACCAGGCCGGCGACGTGCGCCATGTCGGCCAGGAATAGCGCGCCCACGCTGTCGGCAATCGCGCGAAACCGCGCCCAGTCCACGACGCGCGAGTACGCCGAGAACCCCGCCACGACGAGCTTCGGCCGATGCTCGCGAGCAAGCGCGGCGATTTGCGCGTAGTCGAGCTCGCCCGTGCTAGCTGACACGTCGTACGGCACCACGCGGTAGAGCGCGCCCGACTGATTCTCGGCCGCGCCGTGCGTGCGGTGGCCGCCGTGCGCGGGCCGCATGCCGAGCAGCACGTCGCCGGGCTCGAGCAGCGCGAGATAGACGGCGAGATTCGCTTGCGAGCCCGAATACGGCTGCACGTTCGCGTAGCCGGCGCCGAAAAGCGCCTGCGCGCGGTCGATGGCCAACTGCTCGACCGCATCGGCCTGCTCGCAACCGGCGTAGTGCCGATGACCGGGGTACCCGTCTGCGTATTTGTTCGTGAGCATCGAGCCTTGCGCTGCCAGCACGCGGGGGCTCACGTAGTTTTCGGATGCGATGAGCTCGAGATACGTCTCCTGTCGCACGTGCTCGTTCGCGAGCGCGCATGCGACGTCGGCATCGAAAGCCGCGAGACTTCGCGCGTCGAACGCCGTCAAGCCGCCAACTCTTCGACGACGCGCGTCCACGCCGCCGCGAGGTTCGCGCGGTTGTAGCCGCCGCCGCCCATGCCGAGCACACGGCCCTGTGCGTAGCGGTCGGCCAGCACGCCGAGGCGCCGCGCGGCATACGCGTGCGCTTCGGCCGTGAGCTGCAAATGCGTGATCGGATCGCCGGCCAGCGAGTCGGCGCCGCACTGCAAGAAAATCAGCTCCGGCTCCATGCGCTCGAGATAGCGCTCGACTTCTTGCCATGCTTCGCGGAACGCGTCGTCGCCCGTGCCCGGCGGCAGCGGAATGTTGAGCTTCGTGCCGAGCGCGGGCCCGCGTCCCGTTTCGCTGCGGCTGCCCGTGCCGGGGTAGAGGAATCGCCCGTCCTCGTGCAAGTCGGCGAATGCCACGTCGGGATCCTGCTCGAACGCGTAGAACACGCCGTCGCCGTGGTGCGCGTCGATGTCGACGTAAGCCAGGCGGCGAATGCCGTGCACGCGGCGCGCGGCCTCGATCGCGACACCGCAATCGTTGAACACGCAGAAACCTGCGGCCACGTCGCGCGCAGCATGGTGCAAACCGCCGATCGGGATGAACGCGCGCCGTTCGGGGCCCGCGACGATCGCGGCGAGCGCTTCGAGCGTGCCGCCGACGACGCTGGCGGCGGCCTCGTACACACCCGGGAACGCGGGAGTGTCGCCGGCGTCGAGCAAACCGCTGCCGCGCGCCGAGAGCTCGACAACGCGGTCCACGTAGCGCGGCGCGTGGAAGTACTCGAGCTCCTCGCGGGTCGCTGGCCGCGCCGCGCGGCGCGTCAACGTTGCGGCCACGGGCGAGCGCTCGAGCTGCGCCATGAACGCATCATGACGATCGGGGCCGAACGGATGACCGTTCGGAAAGCCGTAACGGGCGATCTCGGGCCCGGAGATCAAAACGACGGCGCGCGGCATGCGTATTTTTACCATGGAACCGCCGGCGAGCGTGGAGCCTCAGCGCGTGCGGTGCCAGCTCCGCGTCGGCGAGCCGCGCTTCAGCCCGTAGTAAGGATGCCGCTCGAGCAAGCGCGGGTCGCGGAACAACAGCACGAGCACGGCGCCTGCAACGAAGCCGCCGACGTGCGCCCAAAACGCCACGCCGCCGCCCTCGACGCCGATCGACGTCCAGCCGCTCAAAAGTTGCACGGCGAACCAATAACCGAGCATGAAGAAGGCGGGCACGGCAATCGTGGTGACGTAGAAACCGAGCACCAAGAGCATGTGCACGTGCACGCGCGGGTAGAGCAACACGTAAGCCCCCATGACGCCGCCGATGGCGCCGGACGCGCCGACCATCGGAATGATGGAGTCCGGATCCGCCAGTGTTTGCGCCGCGGCTGCCGCGAGCCCGCACAGCAAATAGAACGCGACGAACCGCACGTGGCCCATCGAATCCTCGACGTTATTGCCGAAGATCCAAAGGAACCACATGTTACCGAGCAGATGGAACCAGCCGCCGTGCATGAACATCGACGTCACGGGCGTGTACCACGCGGGCGTGCTCGTGATGACGCAGACGTTGTTGGGGCCGACTTGAAAGCTCGCGCCCGTCGGCGCCGTCTGCAAGAGCTCTCCCGGAATCAAGCCTAGCCGGCACACCGAGCTCGAGAGCACGGGCTCCGTGCCGAAACCCTGCAGCAACGCCCATGCAAGCACGTTCGCGGCGATCAAGCCGTACGTGACGATCGGAGTGAGAAAGTGCGGATTGTCGTCGCGGATCGGAAACATCGGGCCACTTTAGCAAGCCATGGCGCGGTTTCATGCACGAGTCGTGCCTCTTGGCGCGACGGGCGTGGAACAGGGGCGGGCGCAGCCGGGCGCTAGACGCGGCGCGGCCTTTGCTTGGCGTCACGGCGATCGCGCTTCGTTCGCCGATTGTTCGCTAGGAATAAAGTCGCGCTCAATCCGCCGTGCTCGAGACGCCGGCCGTCGGTGCGCCGGTCGGACAGCTTCGTGAAGCGGCAGGAGCACTGCGCTGCGGCACACCTTGGCAAGGGAAGCGCGGGAGCGTCCTTCGCGAGGAAGCGCCGGCCTTCGAGCGAGCGCGCAGCCGCACACGCGCCCCGGCGAACTCGAATCTCGACGCCGCCGAACCGCCCGCCCGCCTTCTGTGGCCGCGGTTCGCGTGGCGGGATGCGCGCGCGGCGCACCGATAGCCAGTAGACCACGCCCGCGGCGACCATCAGCACACTCAGCAACGCCGCGATCACGTAAGTTCGGCCGTCCAGTCCATTGGTGCAGCGCACCGTACTCGAACCGCCGTGCCGAATGCGCCGACCGTTATCACAGTCCGGAGCCGGCCTGCTCCCCATACGCCCAGTCGCGCAAGTCCCACGACGTCGGCGGCGTGCTACTCCAAGCCGTCGGGATGGCGGGAACGGGCCAGCGCGAATCCGGCGCCCACTGCGGCCAGCCGCTCAAGCACGAATGCGTGCGCTGCGCGATCGCCTCGATGACTCTTTCGCCCTCCGCACGCGCCGCGGCGGCCAACTCCGGCGTGTAGAACTTGAGCTCCACGTGCTTATCGAAGTCGCGTTCGTCGCGCCAACGGCACTCGAGCTCGGGCGTCACCTCGATGTCGAGCGTGTGGTCTTGAGTATCGAAGCCGGCCGGCGTTCGCCGAAAGGGTTCCTCAAGGTTCACGAAATAACTGCGCAGGCGACGCGTCTCGCCAACGCGATCCCAGGACAACCACACGGAGTGGCACGCTCCGGGGAACATCAGCCGCAACGTGTCGCGTTTCCACACGTACTCGTCGGGAGGTGTCGGCCGGCGCTCGGCACGCGCTTTCTCCTCGGCCGAGCGCTTGGGTCCCGCCTTGTAGAGGCTGCCGGCAGCAATGTAGAGCGCGAGAATGTCGCCGCGATCCTCGACGACTCGGCACGGCCAGGCCATCTCGATCCGCCGGTCCGTGGTGATGTAGCGCAACGCGACGACGTCGCCTTTCAGCCGATACGCAGTACGCTGCAAACGGGCTCTCCGAGCCGTCCACGAAACGCGCCGAGTATACTTCCGAGCGGGCACCGATCCGCATCCCCCGGCATGACGAAAGCCAAGATCCGCGTCGCCGACGCAATCCAGGAGAAAGCGAAGCGCGACGATCTCAAGACGATGCTCGACGAGATGCTCGCGCAGACCGCCGGGCCATTGACGGATCGTGAACGTGCCGCCGCCGACGCGGCGCTCGGCATCGCCGCCGGGAGAAAGCACAAGCACCGTCGCCGCTGAAGTTGCTCGCGCTTGGCGCGGCGCCGATAATCCTGAGCCCACTCGCCAGCGCAAGGACTCATGGCCCAATACATTTTCACGATGAATCGCGTCGGCAAGGTCGTCCCGCCGAAGCGCTACATCCTGCGCGACATCTCCTTGAGCTTCTTCCCGGGCGCCAAGATCGGCGTGCTCGGCTTGAACGGCTCGGGCAAGTCGACGCTGCTGCGGATCATGGCGGGCGTCGACACGGAGTTCGAAGGCGAAGCGCGGCCGCAGCCCGGCATCAAGATCGGCTTCCTGCAGCAGGAACCCGCCCTCGACCCCGCCAAGAACGTCCGCGCCGTCGTCGAGGAAGGCGTGGCCGATCAGCTCACGCTCATCAAGCGGTTCAACGAGATCAGCGACAAGTTCGCCGAGCCGCTCGAGGACGATGAGATGAATCGCCTGCTCGAGGAGCAAGGCAAGCTGCAGGATGCCATCGACGCTGTCGGCGGCTGGGAGCTCGAGCGCAAGCTCGAGATCGCCGCCGATGCGCTGCGTTTACCGCCGTGGGAAGCCGGCGTGGAATCGCTCTCGGGCGGCGAGCGGCGCCGCGTGGCGCTGTGTCGGCTGTTGCTTTCGAACCCGGACATGCTGCTGCTCGACGAGCCCACGAACCACCTCGACGCGGAGTCCGTTGCGTGGCTCGAGCGCTTCTTGAAGGAGTTTCCCGGCACCGTCATCGCCGTCACGCACGATCGTTACTTTCTCGACAACGTCGCCGGCTGGATTCTCGAGCTCGACCGCGGGCACGGCATTCCGTGGCAGGGCAACTACAGCTCGTGGCTCGAGCAGAAAGAGCAACGGCTCAAGCTCGAGGAGAAGCAGGAAGCGGCACGCCAGCGCACGATCAAGACCGAGCTCGAATGGGTGCGCACCAATCCCGGCGCGCGGCGCGCGAAAGCGAAGGCGCGCCTTGCGCGCTTCGATGAGCTCACGTCGAAGGAATTTCAAACCCGCAACGAGACGAACGAGATCTACATTCCGCCGGGGCCGCGGCTCGGCGACCTCGTCATCGAGGCGGACGGCATCGGCAAGGCGTTCGGCGACCGCGTGCTGTTCGAAAATCTATCCTTCAGCTTGCCGCCCGGCGGCATCGTCGGCGTCATCGGGCCGAACGGCGCCGGCAAGACCACGCTGTTTCGGATCATGGCGGCGCAGGAGACGCCCGATAGCGGGAAGGTCCGCATCGGCGACACGGTGCAGCTCGCGTACGTGGATCAGAGCCGCGACTCTCTGAACAACGACAAGACGGTCTGGGACGAGATCAGTCACGGCCAGGACATCATGCGCGTGGGCACGTACGAGACGCCGTCGCGCGCCTACGTCGGCCGCTTCAACTTCCGCGGCACGGATCAGCAAAAGAAGGTGGGCCTGCTCTCGGGCGGCGAGCGCAACCGCGTCCATTTGGCGAAACTGCTGGCCTCGGGCGGCAATCTGCTGCTGCTCGACGAGCCCACGAACGACCTCGACGTCGAGACGCTGCGCGCGCTCGAAGACGCGCTGCTGAACTTCCCCGGCAGCGCCGTGGTGATCTCGCACGACCGCTGGTTCCTCGACCGCATCGCCACGCACATCCTCGCGTTCGAAGGGAACAGCGAGGTGGTGTTCTTCCAGGGCAACTATGCCGATTACGCCGAGGATCTAAAGCGGCGCAAGGGCCAGGACGCCGATCAACCGCACCGGATTCGCTACAAAAAAATCCACTAGCACCGTTCGCTCGGAGGGCTGTTACACTGCAAAGAAAAGGCCCTTCCGTGGCGATTTATGTAAACAAGAACAATGGCTTCGAGCAAACGGAGCCGATGACGCGCGAGTGCCCGCATTGCGGCACGCACTCGCAACTTCTACCGGTTGCGAACCCGTCTTTCGCGGTGCTCGCACAGACGCGCCCGAAGCACGCGGGCTTGCTGTTCCGCTGCGCGGCGTGCAACGAGCCGCGCTTCGTCCGCGCCGTGGTGCGCACCATCGGTGCCGAGCACATCGAGCTCGCGCCCAATCTCGTCGAGATCGAACGCACTCGCGAGCGCTTCCAGTACGCGTACTTGCCCGACAGCGTCGAGCAGCTGCTCCGCGAAACGCTCGACTGCTATTCCCTCGGCGCGCTCAACGCGTTCGCGACGATGTGCCGGCGCACCACGCGCACGGCATTGCGCGCGATGGACGTGCCCTCGAAACGGCGCTGGCAAGACACGCTGCAAGAAGTGCTGCGCGTTTGCGACGTCGACACCGTTACCGCGAGCACGGTCGACGCCGTGCTGTTCGCCGACGAAGGCGAGCCGCCCGTCATCACGCCGGACGAGGCCGCCGTGCTCGTCGAGGCGCTGAAGGATTTGTTCTATCAGAGCTTCGTGCGCACGGCGAAGCTGCGCGCGGCCATGCGGATGCGGCGCTTCTTCGCCGGCGAGAGCTCGAGCAACAAGGTCACGCCGATCGACCGCGAAGGGTGGCGCGAGCTCGCATAAGCGAGCACGTCGCGCGGCGCGTCAGTTCGGCGCCACCAAGCCCTGCGAGTACGAGACCTTGCCGGCCGCGTCGACGATGATCGTCTCGTAGCCGGGGTAGCGCTCGATCAGCTCGAGGCCTTTCTCGGCGCCGAGCACGAAGATCGCGGTGTCGAGGCCATCGGTGAGCGTGCCGTCGGGCCCGATCACGGTGACGGTGAGAATGCCTTCGGTGGGCCGGCCGGTCGCCGGGTTCAAGATGTGGTGATAGCGGCGGCCGTTTTCCTCGAAATACCGCTCGTAGTCGCCCGACGTCGAGATCGCCTCGTCGATCAGCGGCAGCCTCGTCACCACTTCGTCGGCCACGCGCGGATGGCGAATCCCGACGATCCAGGGCTCACCGCGGCGATCGCCGAGCACGCGCGTGTCGCCGCCGGCGTTGAGCAGCGCGTGCTCCACGCCGCGCTCGCGCAGCATCGCCGCGGCGCGCTCCACCACCCAGCCTTTCGCAATGCCGCCCAAGTTGATGCGCACGCCGGCCGTGGTGAAGAAAATCGTACGCCGCTCGCGATCGAGCACCACGTGCCGATAGTCCACCGCGCCGAGGCGCTCCTCGATCTGTGCGTCCGTGGGCCGCTGGCGCGCGCGAAAGTCGTACAGGTAACCCACGCTGTCGTAGGTGATGTCGAACGCCCCGCCGCTCGCCTGCGACAGCTCGAGCGAGCGTTCGACGAGGCCGAAGAGCTCGTCGCTGATCGCCACCGGGGATTCGGCCGCACGAGCGTTGACGAGCGAGATCTCGCTGTCCGGCTTGTAGGTGCTCATGGCGTCGTCGATGCGCCGATATTCGCGCATCACTTCATCTACGAGGCCGCGCCCGCGCACCTCGTCGTCGGCCCACAGCTCCACCGACACGCGCGTGCCCATGAGATCGATGGCCTCGCCTACCCAACCCGCACGAGCAGGAAGCGCGACGAGCATCACAATCGCACCCATCGCGAGCGCCGAGCGATAGCGTGCTGCGCGCCGGCAGCGTATTCTCGCCACGTCCGAATCGGGAAGGAGCTTGCTGGTGGGAACGATCATTACGTTTGTGATCCTCGGCGCCCTCGTTTGGTACGCGATCTCGATTTACAACAATCTCGTGAGCTCGCGCAACCGCGTGGGTAACGCTTTCTCGCAGATCGACGTGCAATTGACGCGCCGCTACGACCTGATCCCGAATCTCGTCGAGGCCGTGAAGGGCTACATGGGCCACGAGCGCGGCACGCTCGAGGCCGTGATCAACGCCCGCAACGCGGCATCGGCCGATCTGAAGAAAGCCGCGGCCAATCCTTCGGACCCCGAGGCCATCAAGGCGCTCGCGGCCGCCGAGGTCACGCTCGGCGGCACGCTCGGCCGGCTGTTCGCGCTCGCCGAGGCGTACCCGGACTTGAAGGCCAATCAGAACATGCAGCAATTGCAGGAAGAGCTCACGTCCACGGAAAACAAGGTGGCGTTCGCCCGGCAAGCGTTCAACGACGCGGTCTTGAGCTACAACAATGCCTGCCAGAACTTCCCGGGCAACCTGGTTGCCAACAACTTCGGCTTCAAGACTGCCGAATACCTCGAGATCGAGCAGCCCGAGAAGCGCGCGGTGCCGAAAGTTTCGTTTAGCTAGTCGCCCGCGGCCTTAAACCGCGTGAACTTCTTCGCGCGCCAGGAGCAGTCGCGCCGCACGAGCCGCGTGCTCGTGTTCGTGTTTCTGCTCGCGTTCGTCGTGGTCGCTCTCGTCACTACGGCTGCCGTCGCCGCCGGTTTGCGCCTGTACATGGAGAACAACGCGCTCTTTCTCGGCACCGAGAGCTGGCGCGAGTGGCTCGGCGGCCACGCGGGCCTCGTCGTGGCCGTGGCCGGCGGCACGTTCGGGCTCATGGTGCTGGCCACGCTGTTTCGGGCCACCACGCTCGCCCGCGGCGGCGGCCACGTGGCGCAAGCGCTGGGCGGCGTGCGCGTCAGCGGCGAGAGCAGCGACCCGCTCGAACGGCGGCTAGTGAACGTCGTGGAAGAGATGGCGCTCGCGTCCGGCTTGCCCGTGCCCGAGATTTACGTGCTCGAGCAGGAGGCCGGCATCAACGCGTTCGCGGCCGGGCTCACGAGTGCCGACGCGGCGATCGCCGTGACGCGCGGCGCGCTCGAGCGCCTCGAGCGCGCCGAGCTGCAAGGCGTCATCGCGCACGAGTTCAGCCACATCTTGAACGGCGACATGCGGCTGAACCAGCAGCTGATCGGCCTCTCGTTCGGCATCCTGGTGCTGGCGCTGGCGGGCCGTTGGCTGCTGCGCAGCATGCGCTACACGCGCCGCAGCCGCGGCGGGCGTAACAGCGGCGGCATCGCGGCGGCGCTGGCCATCGGCATCACACTCACCGCCATCGGCGGCATCGGCGTGCTGCTCAGCCGGCTCATCAAGGCCGGTGTGTCGCGCGAACGCGAGCGCCTCGCCGACGCGTCGGCCGTGCAGTTCACGCGCGAGCCGGAAGGGCTCGCCGGCGCGCTGAAGAAAATCGGCGGCTACTCCGCGCGCATCGTGTCGGTGGACACCGAGGAAGTCGCGCACATGCTGTTCGAGCCCGGCTCTCGTCGCTTGAGCTCCTGGCTCGCGACGCACCCGCCGCTCATCGAGCGCATCCGCGCGCTCGAGCCCAGCTTCGATCCGCGCGACTTGCCGGCACCGAGCGGACCGCTGCCGGCGCCAGGCTCCGCCGGCGCCGCCGCGCACGGCACGACGGCCGGCTTCGTCTCGGCGGCGCCACCCGTGCCGCCAAGCTCGCCGCTCGATCGGGCCGGCGAGATCGCGGCCGCAGCCGGCCACGACTTGCGCCAGGCATTGCCCGACGAGATCTATCACGCCACCCGCTCGCGCGATGCGAGCCTGCTCGTCGTCGCCGCGCTGGCGCTGTCGAGCGACGAGCCGGCGCGGCGGCAACAGCTCGCCCTCGTCGAGCAGCAACTCGGCGCGCAGCGCGCGCAGCTGTGCCTGCGCCTCGCCGGCGAGCTCGAGCGTGCTTCGGCCGATCTGCGCCTGCCCGTCCTGGAGCTCGCGCTGCCGACGCTGCGGCAACGTTCCGCCGGAGAGCTCGCGTATCTCATGGAACTGTTGCGCCGCATGCAGGCGCTTCAAGCCACGCCGCGCCTGTTCGATTTCGTGCTGCTGCGCGTGCTCGCGAGCTATCTGCGCGACTTGCCGGGCGCGGAGCCGGTGCCGCAGCGCAAGGGCGCAGCGCTCGACACG
>CAMPKU010000081.1 GCA_946887385.1 uncultured Gammaproteobacteria bacterium | reverse complement strand
GGCGAGCGCCTGGGATTCCTGCCCGGCGATCTCACGCAGAAGGTGGATCCGTACTTGCGGCCGATGTACGACGCGCTGTACGAGATGATGGGGTTCGACAAGGTGGGCCGGCTCATCGAGCGCCACGTGATCGAGATTGCGCCGCTCGCGTTCATGCGCGGCCGCACGCTCAATGAGTCGTTCGTGATCTTGGACGAGGCGCAAAACACCACGCCCGAGCAGATGAAGATGTTTTTGACGCGCATCGGGTTCGGCTCGCGCGCCGTGGTGACGGGCGACATCACGCAAACCGACCTGCCGCGCGGCAAGGAATCGGGTTTGAAGCAGGTGGGGCGCATTCTCGAGGGTGTGCCCGGCATTGCATTCATTCATTTCGGCGCCGAGGACGTCGTGCGCCATCCGCTCGTGCAGCGGATCGTGTCGGCCTACGCCCGCGAGGAAGATGCGCAACGCGCGCCAGGGGCCGGCCGAGACGGGGAATGACGCGGCGAGCGCGCGCGGTCGTGGTAACGGTGCAAAACGCAAGCCGCAGCGCCGCAGTGCCCACCGATGCGCAGCTGCGGCGCTGGGCGCGCGCGGCGCTGGCCGCGGATGTACGCGGTGAGCTCACGCTGCGCATCGTGAACGAACGCGAGAGCGCGAAATTGAACTCGCACTACCGCGGCAAGAAAGGGGCCACGAACGTGCTGTCGTTCCCTGCAAGGGGCGTCGAGGATAGCGGGCCGCCGGATACGGCGGGTGCGGAACTGCTGCCGTTCGGCGACCTCGTCATCTGCGCCGACGTCGTCGCGCGCGAGGCGCGTGAGCAGGGTAAGACGCTGGCGGCGCACTGGGCGCACATGGTGATTCACGGAACGCTGCACTTGCAGGGTTACGACCACGAAAAATCGCGCGCCGCGGCCGCCATGGAGGCGCGCGAGCGAGCGCTGCTGGCGAAATTGGGCTTTCCCGATCCTTACACGATAAAATAATCTCGATGTCGGACGATACTCACCCTAGTGGCGACACCGGCGTATCCGGATGGTTTCAGAGGCTCGTTCAAGGCCGTGCCGGCGAGGCCAAGAGCCGCGAAGACATAGTGGAGTTTCTCGCCGGCTTCCTCGAGCGCGGCGTCATCGGCTCCGACGAGTTTGCGATGCTGCAAGGCGTGCTCGAGGTGGCCGACACGCAAGTGCGCGACATCATGGTGCCGCGCAGTCAGATGGTGGTGGTTGCCAAAGATCAGACGCCCGAGGAAGTGCTGAAGATCATCGCGGAGTCGAACCACTCGCGATTTCCCGTGATCGGCGACGATAAAGACGAGGTCGTCGGCATCGTGCTGGCAAAGGACTTGTTGAAACACTTCGTGGCCAACAAGGTGCCATTCAACTTGCAGAGCTTCCTGCGGCCCGCCGCGTTCATTCCCGAGAGTAAGCGTCTGAACACGCTGCTCACCGAGTTCCGCGAAGCCCGCAACCACATGGCCATCGTCGTCGACGAATACGGCGGCGTGTCGGGGCTCGCCACCATCGAAGACGTGCTCGAGCAGATCGTCGGCGACATCGACGACGAGCTCGATCCCGAAGAGGCCTCGTCGATTCAGCCGCTGGACGGCGGCAAGTACGTGGTAGCGGCGCTCACGCGCATCGACGAGTTCAATGAATTCTTCAGCACCGAGCTTTCCGACGCCGACTACGACACGGTGGGCGGCCTCGTGATGCACGAACTCGGGCGCCTGCCGCGCCGCGGCGAGCAGCTCGATTTCGCGGGGCTCAGGTTCAAGGTGCTGCGCGGCGACCGGCGACGCTTGCACACGATCGAGGTTACGCGCCTACCGTTGGCGGCCGACGAGTAACCGCTTGATTGCCGCACGCGCCCAGTACCTGCTCAGCATTGCGGCGGGGGCGGTGCTACCGCTCGCGTTCGCCCCCTTCCACCAATTCTGGGTCGCGCCGCTGTCGTACGCGGCGCTGTTTTACGTGTGGCGCAGCGCCGCGCCACGCCGCGCGGCCGCGCTCGGTTTCGTGTACGGCTGCGCGAGCTTCGGCTTCGGCACCTACTGGACGTTCATCGCCGTGCGCGTGTTCGGCGGGGCGCCCATCGCGCTGGCGCTGTTGCTGATGGTGGGGCTCACGCTGGTGCTGGCGGGCTTCGTGGCGCTTGCAGGATTCAGCGCGGCCCGGTTCTTTCGCACTCGCGGCGCCGTTGCCTGGCTCGTCACGCTGCCCGCCGTGTTCGTGCTCGCCGAATGGCTGCGCGGCTGGTTGTTCACGGGCTTCGGCTGGCTCGCGGCCGGATATAGCCAGACGGACACGTGGCTCATGGGCTATGCGCCGCTCGGAGGCATTCTCGCGATGAGCTTGGCCGTGCTGGTAACGGCGGGCGCGCTGCTCACCCTGCTGCAAGGCAGCCTGCGCGAACGCGCGGTGGCGGGCGCCGCCCTGGCCGCCGTCTGGCTCGGCGGCTTCGCGGCGGGCGCGCAGTCGTTCACGACGCCGCGCGAGCGCGCGCTCGACGTGGCGCTCGCGCAGGGCAACATCGCGCAGGAGGACAAATACGTGCCCGAGCAGCTGCCGGGCATGATGACCCTCTACGCGGAGCTCACGAAGCAGAGCGCAGGCGCCGATCTCGTGGTCTGGCCCGAAGCCGCGATCCCCACGCTGCTGGAGTATGTGGGGGAGTATCTCGCCGCCGTGAAGCAGGCGGCCGATGCGCAGGGCAGCACCGTGCTGCTCGGAATCCTGCGGCTGCCCGAAGGCGCGGAAACGCTCGCGGAGTTCCAGAACATCGTGATTGCGCTGACCGACGAGCGGCAGATCTACGTGAAACGCCATCTCGTGCCGTTCGGCGAGTTCTTCCCCGTGCCCGATTTCATCCGCTCCTGGATCCGCTACATGAACTTGCCTGCGGAAGACGCGATTCCGGGCGACGCCGGCCAGCCGCCGTTCGACGTGGCCGGCGAGCGCGTGGCAATCACGATCTGTTACGAGGACGTGTTCGGCGCCGAGCAGCTCCACTATCTGCCCGATGCCACGTTGCTCGTGAACGTGACCAACGACGGGTGGTTCGGCGACTCGATTGCTCCGCATCAGCACCTGCAAATCGCGCGCGTGCGTGCCGCGGAGGCGGGGCGCTACCTGCTGCGTGCCGCAAACACGGGCGTCACGGCGGTCATCGATCCTAAGGGCGGCCTGGTAGACACGTTGCCGCAGTTTCGCGTGGGCGTGCTGAAGGCCACCGTGCGCGGCTACGAGGGCAGCACGCCGTACGCGCGCGTCGGCAATTGGCTCGTCGTGCTGCTGGCGTTCGGCGCGCTCGCGGTCGTCTACGTGGCCACGCGCGCGCGCCCGGCGCGCGACTGAGCCAGCAGCCGCTCGATCACGGCCACGGACGCTTCGGCGCCACGCTCCTCGCGCACCACGATCGACACCGCGGCCGCGCGCTCGCGGTAGCGCGGCTCGCGCAGCAGTGCCGCGAGCTCATGCGCCACTCGCGGGGCCCGGTACGCCTTCGGCAATAGCGTGCGCGCCACTCCGAGCTTGCGAACACGCCGCGCATTGTCGAACTGATCGTGGCCGTGCGGCACGAGCAGCGCCGGCCGGCCGGCGCGCAGCGCTTGCGCCGTGGTGCCAGCGCCGCACTGGTGCACCACGGCGCTGGCGCGCGGGAAGAGCCATTGATGCGGCGCGCGGTCCACGGCAAGCATGCTCGGCGGCAGGCTCTGGGGCCGGTTGCGCGCGAAGCCGCCCGTGAGCAGCACGGCGCGCACGCCCAGCTTCGCCGCAGCGGCCGCACTCTCGCGGTAGAAGCCGCCGGCCGCGCCGACGGCCGACGTGCCGAGCGTGAACACGACGGGCGGCTCGCCGGCCGCCAGGAACGCTTCGAGCTCGGACGATAGCGGCTCGGAGCCGTTGTAGAGCACCGTGCCGGCAACGGTGACGTTCGGCGGCCAGTCGGGTTGCGGCGTGGCGAGCACGCGCGAGAACAACGCGAGCGTTCCGTGCGGCGAGAACTGGCCCTCCATCAGCGGATGCCCGCCCGGCGGAAGGCCGAGCTCGGCGCGCAAGACCGCCACGGGCTGCACCCAGCGCCGCAGCGTGGGTCGGGCCAGCCGCAAGATCGTCCGCGCAAGCCACGGGCCGAGGATCGGCAAGTCGTTCAAGCGCGGCGCGGTAGGCAGCACGGCCGGGTCGCGGGCCGAGAAAAGCGACAGCGGCGCGAGCACCGTCGAGAGCCACGGCAAACGGGCATGCTCGGCCACGATCGGTCCGGCGTACGTGATCGGATGCGTCACGAGCAGGTCGGCGCCCGCGACGGCGGAGCGCAACTGCTCGTACGTTTCCCGCAGCTTCGGCATCAGCAGCTCGCGGACGATGACCTCGCTGCCTTTGACGGGATCCATCACCCGCTCGTAGAGCTCGAGCGCATTCGGCGCATTCGGATCGATCGGCGGGCCGGCCTCCACGAGCTCGATGCCTTCGCGCTCGACCTCGCCGCGGTAGCCCACGTTGGTGGCGATCACCGGGTGATGGCCGTGCCGCTTCAGTGCGAGCGCGAGCCCGATGTAGGGGAACAGGTCGCCGTGCGAGCCCCAGCACGCGATGACGATGCGGCTGGCCATGGCCGGCGTTAGCTGCCGACGACGAAGTTCACGATGCGGCCGCGCACGTAGATCGCGCGCTTCACGCTTTGTCCGGCCAGGTGTTTACCGACGTTCTGATCGGCCTTGGCGATTTCGATGACGTCGCTCTCATGTGCGTCGGCGGGCACGGAGATCTTGCCGCGGACTTTGCCGTTGACCTGCACGGGAATCTCGAGCACGTCGGCTTTGAGCAGCTCGGGGTCCGCGACGGGCCACGCATGGTAGGCCAGCGACTCGCCGTGGCCGAGCCGCTCCCAGAGCTCTTCGGCCAGGTGGGGCGCAAGCGGCGCCAAGAGCAGCACGAGCGTCTCGGCCGAGGCGCGCGGCACGTGCGGCCACTTGTACATGGCGTTGGTGAGCTCCATCAGCGCCGAGATGGCCGTGTTGAAGCGCATGGCTTCGATGTCGTCCGTAACCTTCGCGATCGCCTGATGCACGGAGCGCTGTTGCTCGCGCGTGGGCGCCGTGTCGGCCAGCGCCGGCGCGTTGCCGCCCTCGTCGGCCTCTGCGCCGGCGACGAGGCGCCACACGCGGTTCAAGAATCGATACGTGCCCTCGACGCCGCGGGTGTTCCACGGCTTCACCTGCTCGAGCGGCCCCAAGAACATCTCGTAGAGCCGGAACGCGTCGGCGCCGTAGCGCCCGATGATCTCATCGGGGTTGACGACGTTGCCGCGGCTCTTGCTCATCTTGTAGGCGCGCGCTTCGACGGCGACGTCGGGCCGGTCGCGCAGCACGAACCGGTCGCCTTGCTTCTCGACTTGCTCCTCGGTGTAGCGCTGCCCGTCCAAGGTGAACTCGAGCTCACCCAAAATGATGCCTTGGTGCACAAGCTTCACGAACGGCTCCGGCGTGGAGACGACGCCGGCGTCATGCAGAACTTTGTGCCAGAACCGCGCATAGAGCAGATGCAGCACGGCATGCTCGGAGCCGCCGATGTACAAATCCACGGGCATCCAGTACTTCTCGAGCTTCGGATCCACGAGACGCTCGGCGTTGTGCGGATCGATGAACCGCAGGTAGTACCAGCATGAGCCGGCCCACTGCGGCATCGTGTTCGTTTCGCGGCGCGCCGGCTTGCCGGTTTCCGGGTCCACGGTGTGAAGCCAGGCGCCGGCTTTCGCGAGCGGGCCTTCGGGCGACCCGCTCGGCTTGAAATCCTCGAGCTCCGGCAGCCGCACGGGCAGCTCACCGTCGGGCACCGTTTGCGGTTGGCCGTCGACGAACACGATGGGAAACGGCTCGCCCCAATAGCGTTGGCGCGAGAACAGCCAATCGCGCAGCCGGTAGTTCACGCGGCGTTCGCCGTACCCTTCGCGCTCGAGCCAGTCGATCATCGCCGCTTTGGCCTGCTCGACGTTCTGGCCGTTCAAGAAGCCGCTGTTGATGACAACGCCGTCGCCGAGCCAGGCGCTCTTGCCGTCGAAGTCGGCCGGCGGCTGCACGGTGCGGATCACCGGCAGACCGAATTTTTCGGCGAACTCGAAGTCGCGCTGATCTTGCGCGGGCACCGCCATGATCGCGCCCGTGCCGTAACCGGCGAGCACGTAGTCGGCGATCCAAATCGGAATCTCGCCGCCCGTGGCGGGGTTCACGGCGTAGGCGCCCGTGAACACGCCGGTCTTGTCTTTTTGCAGCTCGGTGCGCTCGAGCTCGCTCTTGCGGGAGGCGGCATTGCGGTATGCCTCGACGGCGGAACGTTGCTCCGGAGCAGTGAGCGTCGCCACGTACTCGTGCTCGGGTGCCAGCACCATGTACGTGGCGCCGAACAGCGTGTCGGGACGGGTCGTGAACACGCGCAGCTTCACTGAAGGATGTAAGGCCACGGCGAAGTCGATCTCGGCGCCTTCGCTGCGGCCGATCCAGTTGCGCTGCATCTCCTTCGTGCTGCTCGGCCAATCGAGCGCGTCGAGCCCTTCGAGCAGCGCGTCGGCGTACTCGGTGATCTTGAGCACCCACTGGCGCAGCGGCCGGCGCACGCACGCGTAGCCGCCGACCTCGGATTTGCCGTCGATGACCTCTTCGTTCGCGAGCGTGGTGCCGAGCTCGGGGCACCACCACACGGGCAGCTCTTCCTGGTACGCCAGGCCGCGCTCGAAGAGCTGCTTCACGATCCACTGCGTCCACTTGTAGTAAGCGGGATCGGTGGTGTTCACCTCGCGCTGCCAGTCGTACGAGAAGCCGAGCGCCTTCAGCTGCTCGCGGAAGCGCCGGATGTTGCGCTCCGTGGTGATGCGCGGATGCGTGCCGGTCTTCAGCGCGTATTGCTCGGCGGGCAGACCGAACGCGTCCCAGCCCATCGGGTGCAGCACGTTGAAGCCGCGCATGCGCTTGTAGCGCGCCACGATGTCCGATGCCGTGTAGCCTTCGGGGTGCCCAACGTGCAGCCCGTCGCCCGACGGATACGGAAACATGTCGAGCACGTAGTACTTCGGTTTGGACGTGTCGGGACGTTCGGGCACGCGAAACGTGGCCTGGCTCTCCCAGTGGGCCTGCCATTTCGTCTCGATCTGCTTGAAGGGATAAGCGGCCATGACGCGGTGTAAGCTACGAATCGCGGGTTATTCTGCCATGAGGCCTCTGTACGTGCGTCGAATACAACAGTTCTTGCGCTTTCGCGCCGTTTTCGGTGGCTTGCGCGCGTCGCTTGCCGCGGCTGCGTCGCTCGCGGCGGCCGGCTGCGGATTTCAGCTGCAGGGCACGGGCACGTTGCCGCAGGGGATGGCGCGCACGTACGTCGACACCGAGCGCCCGCATTCGGACTTCCTCGTCTCGTTGACCGACGTGCTCGAGCGCAGGGGCGCCGAGGTGCTCACGGCGCCGGCCGACGACGCCGCGGTGCTCGACATCATTGCCGATGAGACGGGGCAGCGCGTGCTGTCGGTATCGGCGCGCAACATTCCGCGCGAGTACGAGGTGTACTACGCCGTTACGTTCTCGCTGCGCGTGGGCACCGAGAGCTTGATCACGAACGAGTCGCTCGCCGTGACGCGCGCCTACACCTACGACGAGACGCAGGTGCTCGCGAAGGCGGCCGAGGAAGAAATCTTGCGCCGTGCGCTCGCCGAGGAACTGGCGCGCCGCGTGCTGCAGCGCATTCAAGCGCGCGGCGTGACGGCGGCGCTGCCGGCCCGCTAGATGCGCGCCGTGGCCGCTGCTGCCGCCGCGCCCGTCGTCGCGGTTTGCGACCTCGATCGCCGCGAAGTGGACCGGTTGCTCGCCGCCTATGGCGCGCGGCTCGTTTACGTGCCGGGCGGCGAGGCCATTCCAGGCTCGTATTGGGGTGAAGCCGAGGCCGGCCTGCTTGGCGCGAGCGTGTACGCGCGCGCCGATACGCCGGCGCACTCGCTGCTGCACGAGCTCAGTCACTACGTGTGTATGAGCAGCGAGCGCCGCACCGCGCTCGCCACGGACGCCGGTGGCAACGACGACGAAGAGTGCGCCGTTTGCTATCTGCAAGTGCTGCTGGCCGAGCGCCTCACCGGCTTCGGCGCCGAGCGCTGCGTGCGCGACATGGACGCGTGGGGCTACAGCTTTCGCGAAGGGTCCGCGCGCGCGTGGCTTGAAGGTGACGGCACCTTCGCCCGCAACTGGTTGCTCGCGCACCATCTCATCGACGCGCAGCAACAGCTCACCTGGAAGCTGCGCTGAAGCGCAGTCGATCGCGCTTTGCTCGCGCGGTTACGCGCGGATGCCGGCCGGCGGCTGTCGCAGCCAGGAATCGTTCGACAGGCCGCGGTGGGAGCCACCGCAGCGCAGCCACGCGAGCGTAGCGGCGCGCAAGCGCGCGGGAGCGGACCACCAACGGGTCTCGACTCGCGGAAAGAAATCGGGCGTGTCCTTACGCATGTGTTACCTCCTTGTGGTGCGCATCGCAAGTGCGGCGCATGACGGAGCGGTTACAGCGCCGTGCATCTTCCGCTTCGTCTCTCGCGAGCGCGACGTGTTGGCGTTTGGCGACAGGGCCGCTACGCGCTGCGAAGGGTGCAATGCGCTCAGCCAGCGTAAGCCGCGGCCGGTTACGCCGTCAGTCTCGGCCAGGTTCCGAAGCGGTGACGGCTCAGAGCTTCGTGGGGTTCGGCACGTCGCCGTAGACGACCTGCGGGTCGAACACCTTTTCTTTTTCGGTGAGCTCGAGCGTCTTTTTTCCGGGTCCAAGCGGGATGCGGCGATAGAAGCAAGTGCGATACCCAACGTGACAGCTCGCGCCGCCGGCCACTTGCACCTTCAGCCATACGCAGTCCTGATCGTCGTCGATCATGAGCTCCACGACTTTCTGCACGAGGCCGCTCGTCGCGCCCTTGTGCCACAGGACTTGGCGGCTGCGGCTGAAGTAGTGGGCTTCGCCGGTCTCGATCGTTTTGCGCAGCGCCTCGGCGTTCATGTACCCCACCATCAGCAACTCGCCGCTGGCGGCATCGGTGGTGACGGCGGGAATGAGGCCGTCCGCGTCGAACCTCGGCGCGAGCTCCACGCCTTCTTCGACTTGCTCGACGCTCGTGCGCGCCGCGAATTCGTTGGCCATCACCGGGAATCCACGCTTGAGAGAAAAGGGGCGTAATTATAGGCGTTTTCCGGGGGCGATCGCCCAGGCGTCGCGGGCGGCTTGCTATCATGGCGGCTCGAATGACCTTCCCCAGCCGCTCGAATGGCGCTTTCACTCCATAACACGCTGACACGCGCGCGCGAGCCGTTTCAGCCGGCCGACGCGCGCCGCGTGACGATGTACGTCTGCGGGCCCACGGTCTACGACTATGCGCATATCGGCAACGCGCGCCCGGCCGTCGTCTTCGACGTGCTGGCGAGGCTGCTGCGCCGCTCGTACCCGCTCACCTACGTGCGCAACGTCACCGACGTCGACGACAAGATCAACGATGCCGCGCAGGCGGCGGGCGTGCCGATCGGCGTGCTCACACAGCGCTATCTCGCGGCCTACCACGAGGATCTGCGCACGCTCGGCGTCGCGCCGCCCGACGTCGAGCCGCGCGTCACGGACCACATACCTGCGATCGTCGACATGATCGAGCGCCTGATCGCCGGCGGCCACGCCTACGCCGCCGAAGGCCACGTGCTGTTCGCCGTGCCGAGCTTCGCGGACTACGGCCGGCTCTCGGGCCGCGACCGCGACGACATGCTCGCGGGAGCGCGCATCGAAGTGGCGCCCTACAAGCGCGACCCCGGCGACTTCGTGCTCTGGAAGCCGTCGGACGAAACCGTTGTCGGCTGGCCGAGCCCTTGGGGGCGCGGCCGCCCCGGCTGGCACATCGAGTGCTCGGCGATGGCCGCGGCGCATCTCGGCGAGACCATCGACATTCACGGCGGGGGCGTGGACCTGGTATTTCCGCACCACGAGAACGAGGTGGCGCAGAGCACCTGCGTGCACGGCGGCAAGCGCTACGCGCGCTTCTGGCTGCACAACGGGCTCGTGCAAGTGGACGGCGAGAAGATGTCGAAGTCGCTCGGCAACGTGCGGCTCGTGCGCGACCTCTTGGCCGAGCACGGCGGCGAGACCGTGCGCCTCGCGTTGCTCACGGCACACTATCGTCAGCCGCTCGACTGGACCGGCCAGCTCGTGACCGAGACGAAGCACAAGCTCGAGCGCATGTACGGCGTGCTGCGCGAGGCAGGGCTCGACGGCGCGCAGGCCGGCGCGCGCACGGTCGAGCCGCCCGCGGCGGTGCTCGCAGCGCTCGAGGACGATCTGAACACGCCGGAGGCGCTCGCCGAGCTGTTCGGCCTGGTGCGGGCCGCGAATCGCGCCACGGACCGCGGCGAAAAACGCGCGTTCGCGGAGTCGCTGCGCGCCGGTGCGGGGCTGCTCGGGCTGCTCACGGAAGCGCCCTCGGCGTGGATCGAGGCGGGGCAGACCGCCGCCGGCGACGACGCCGAGATTGACAGCTTGGTCAAGCAGCGCGACGCTTTCCGTCGCGAACGCAATTTCGCGGAGGCCGATCGCATTCGTCGCCAGCTCACGGATCGAGGCATCGTAATCGAGGACGCACCGCAGGGCGCCCGTTGGCGGCGGTCACGATGAGTCCCGCCGGGGTCGTTCGGGCGCTGCTGCTGGGCCTGATCCGGCTGTACCAGCTCACGCTGTCGCCGTGGCTGGGGCTTCAGTGCCGCTACCAGCCCACCTGCTCCAAATATGCCGCCGAGGCGTTGACGCGTTTCGGCGTCGCGCGCGGCGTGTGGCTCGCCGCCAAGCGCCTCGGGCGCTGCCATCCGTGGGGCAGGTCGGGGTACGATCCGGTACCGGCCGCGGATCGAGTGCCGGCAAGGAGGCCGTAGCGTGGACCGGAAGCTGCTCGATATCGTCTGCTGTCCCGTCACCCGGTCGTCGCTCGAGCTGTTGTCGCAGCGCGAGCTCGACACCCTGAATCAGCTCATCGAGGCCAGGCGCATCAGAAATCGCGAGGACGCCGTCGTCGATGGGCCGCTGGCGGAGGCACTCGTCACGCGCAGCGGCAAGCTCATCTATCCCATCCGCGACGGCATCCCCGTGCTCCTCGAGGATCAAGCCATGCCGCTCCAACAGCTCGAAGGAAGCTGAACCGCCCTCTTGAAAATTCCGTTCCGTCAACTCGAGCGCCACCTCGCAGACCGTTTGGCCAACGTCTATCTCGTCGCCGGCGACGAGCCGCTGCTCGTGGACGAGGCGCTCGAGCACGTGCGCCAGGCCGCGCTGGGCGCGGGCTTCACGAGCCGCGAGCTGCACACGGCCGAGCGCAGCTTCAAGTGGGTGGACCTGCTGGCCGGCGCCGAGAACCTGTCGCTGTTCGCGACGCGCAAGATCGTCGAGATCAGGCTCGCCACGCCGAAGCCCGGCGACGACGGTTCCGCGACGATCGCGGCGCTGTGCGAGCGCAACGATCCCGATACGCTCGTGATCGTCGCCGTCGGCGAAAAGCTGGGCCAAGCCGCACGCTCCACCTGGGTGAAGGCCGTCGAACGGCACGGTGTGGTGGTCGAGATTTGGCCCATCGATCGCGGCGAGCTGCCGCGCTGGATTCAGCAGCGCGCCTCGCGCCAGCGCCTGAAGCTCACGGCCGCCGCGGCGCAGTCGCTCGCGGAGCGCGTGGAAGGCAACTTGCTCGCGGCCGACCAGGAGATCAAGCGGCTCGCGCTGTCGGCTGCCGGACGCGAGGTGGACGAGGCCGAGGTGCTCGAGTTCGTGGCCAACTCCAGCCGCTTCGACGTGTTCGCGCTGGCCGACGCCGTGCTCGCCGGCGAGACGGGCCGCGCGTTCAAGATTCTCTCGGGGCTGCGCGCAGAAGGCGTGCATCCTGTGCAGATCAGCTGGGTGCTGAATCGCGACATCAGCATGCTCGCGCGGCTCGAATACGCCGTGCGCCACGGCGATAACTTGGAGGGCGCGCTGCTGCGCAGCGGCGTCTGGCAGCGCCGGCAGCCGCTAGTGAAGCAGGCGCTCGCGAAGTTCAAAGCCTCGCGCTTGAAGG
The DNA here is from genome assembly GCA_946887385.1 of uncultured Gammaproteobacteria bacterium. The sequence goes on along the minus strand of CAMPKU010000081.1, from coordinate 4,432 downwards.
CCCTGCTCGTCGAGGCCGCGCGCGTCGACGCGGCGCTGAAGGGCGTGTTCCCGGCCGAGCCGTGGACCACGCTCACGGACCTGCTCGTGTCGCTGCTGCGTCCGCCGGAAGGGGCGAGGGCCCGCTAACCGCATGCAACCGATCGGAATCTTCGGCGGCACGTTCGATCCAATCCACTATGGCCACCTCCGCACGGCGCTCGAGTTGAAGGCGCTGCTCGATCTCGATAGGGTGCACATCGTTCCCTGCGCCAACCCGCCGCACCGTACGGCGCCGATGTCCGACGGCGCGCTACGGCTGCGCATGGTGCAGGCCGCGATTCGCAACGAGCCCGGCTTCGTGGCCGACGACCGCGAGCTGCAGCGTGCCGGCGTGTCGTACACGATCGACACGCTCAAGAGCTTTCGCGCCGAGTTCGCGGGCCGTTCGCTGTGCCTGTTGCTCGGCATGGACGCGTTTTTGGGGCTACCGGCGTGGCGCCGCTGGCGCGAGCTCCCGACGCTGGCGCACATCGTCGTCGCGCATCGGCCGGGCTGGAAGGCGCCGACCACGGGCGTGCTCGGCGAGGTCATCGAGGAGCGGCGCGCGCCGAGCGCGGCCGACCTCGCCTCGAAGGCCGCGGGCTACGTGCACGTGCAGCCCGTTACGCAGCTCGAGATTTCATCCACGGATCTGCGCGACTCGCTGCGTGCGGGACGCGACCCGAAGTTCTTGGTGCCGGATAGCGTTAGGGAGATCATCATCGAAACGGAGTGTTATGCCCAAGCCCTTTAAAAAGAAGCCGACTCGTCGCAAGGCAGCGCCGGAAGCCTCCGGCCTGCCGAAGCAGACGCCTGCAAGGAAAGCACGCGCCCCGGCGGCGAAGCGCAGCTACGCGAAAAAACGGCCGAAGAGCCTCGGCGACATCGTCGCCGGCGCGCTCGATGACCTCAAAGCCGACAACGTGCACGTGCTCGACGTGCGCCATTTGACGACGGTGACGGATACGATGGTCGTGGCCAGCGGCCGCTCCGACCGGCACGTGCGCGCGATCGCCGGCGCGGTGGTCGAGCACTGCAAAAAGGCGGGCTTCAAGCCGCTTGGCGTCGAAGGCGAGCGCTCGGGCGAATGGGTGCTCGTCGATCTTGCCGATCTCGTGGTGCACGTGATGCTGCCGCGAGTGCGCGAGTTCTACAACCTCGAGAAGCTCTGGGACTTGCCGGCGCGCCCGGAAGACGCCGAGCGCACCGCCTAGGGGCGCCCGCCCGATGTTGCGGCTGTCGCTGATCACGGCCAGCAACCGCCAGCCGCAGTGGGTTGAAGACGGCGCCGACGAGTACGCGAAGCGGCTGCGCGGCCGCTGCACGCTCGAGATCACGACGATACCCCTCGCTCGCCGCACGGCCACGATGCCGGTGGCGCGAGCCGTGGATGACGAAGGCAAACGGCTGCTCGCGGCCGCGCCGCCCGGCGCGCACGTGGTCGCGCTGCTCGAAACAGGCCGGTTGTGGTCCACCCAGGAGCTGGCCGCGAAGCTCGAAGGCTGGATGCAGCGCGGCGCGCCCGTGGCGCTGCTCGTAGGCGGGCCCGACGGCTTGAGCCTCGAGTGCGTGGCGCGTGCCAATGACCGCTGGTCGCTGTCGCCTTTGACGCTGCCGCACGGCCTGGTGCGGATCGTGGTCGCCGAAGCCCTCTACCGCGCCTGGTCGAAGCTGGAAAACCACCCCTATCACCGGGCCTAGGCGCCCCCCGCTTCCGGCGGGCGAGGTGAGATTCCGCCGACCCACGCGGCAGTCATACGCATGGCCATAGCGGACATCCCAAAGCGTTCCGTTATCGCTATACTTCCGGATAGGGCATTTAAAAGAACTACATATGAAGCCCGAGGCGCTAGCGACCTGGGCGGAATGCGGGCCATGGCCACCGACGACGTAACCAGAGTCGCCGAGCCGGACGGCTTCGCGGTTGGCACAACCTCCCTAAGCACCGTACTTGCAGCGAAGCTGCCTCGCGCAGCGGACCGTGCGGCGGCCGATCGAACCTCCGTCGACGTCGGCAGCGTCGTGCGCGGGCGGTTCGAGCTCGAATCGATGATCGGCGAAGGCGGCATGGGCGTCGTCTATCGCGCCGTCGATCGCTTGCACCGGGAAATGCAGGATCGCGATCCGTACGTCGCCATCAAAATCCTCAACTCGAGCCTCAAGCGACACCCGAGCGCGCTCATCGCACTGCAGCGCGAGACGCGCAAAGCGCAGATCCTGGCGCACGAGAACATCATCAACGTGCACAGCTTCGATCGCGACGGCGCGATCGTGTACATGACCATGGAGCTGCTCGACGGCAAGTCGCTGCGCGCGCTCGTCGCGGAGAACGGTACGGGGCTGCCGGCTGCCGACGCCGTGCCCATGATCCGCAGCATGGCGAAGGCGCTCGCCTACGCGCACGACAACGACATTGTCCATTCCGATTTCAAGCCGGGCAACGTGTTCCTTACGCGCAAGGGTCAGATCAAAGTGCTCGATTTCGGGCTTGCGCGCGCGAATCCGGTGGCGGCGCAGACGCAAGGCGGCTCGCTGCTCGACTCGTGCGTGCTCGGCGGCATGACGCCGGCCTACGCGAGCCCCGACGTGCTTGCCGGCAACGCGCCCACGCCGGCCGACGACGTCTTCGCGCTCGCCATCGTCGCGTTCGAGCTGCTCACCGGCCGGCACCCGTTCGACTACGAGCGCGTGGACACGGCACGGCTCCCGGCCATCAAAGCCACCTTGTTGCCCGGCCTGTCGCGCTCGCAGCGCAAAGCGCTGCTGCGTGCGTTTGAAGTCGAGCAAGGCCGCCGCCAGCAGGATGCTGCGGAGTTTTTGCACGAGTTCGACGGGCCGAGCAAGCTCAAGCGCGCGCTTCAGGCCGTGGTCGCCGTGGCGGTAGTGCTGCCGATTGCGGTTTATCTGGTCTCGGGGCAAAACGGCGAGCCCGCGGTCGCGTTCGAAGATCTCGCGCCCGAGGTGCGGCAGGAGTTCGAGCGTGCGGTGGCCGAAGGCCAGACGGCGCTCTCGTTCGGCTCGGCCGGCATCAACGACGCGCTGCAGTATTTCTCCACCGCGTACGAGCTGCATCAGAACAATCCGCGCGCCGTGCGCGGGCTCGAAACGGTTGCCGAAGGGTTCCTGGCGTCGCTGCCGAGCGCCGACGCGGTGGCGCGCACCGAGGTTTTCGGCGCGCTCTATTGCAACGATTACCTGAGCCGCTATGCGCCGGTTGCAGCCTCGTGCAGCACGTTGCTCGGCCCGGCGCAGTGCGCGGCCATTGCCGCGGGTTGCCAAGCTTCGGCCGCGGAGAAAGCACGATGAGAACGAACGCGCCGGCCCGATTCGAGAGCGCGGTGGCGGCGGCCCTGGCGGCGCTGCTGACGGCCGCGACGCCGGCCGCCGCGCAGCGCTCGAGCGCCGCGCCGCAAGTGCAAGAGCTGCAAGTCGTCGACTGTTTGCTGCCGGGGCAGGTGCGCGTTGTCGGCGGGCGCACTTTCCTCACGCCGCGGCGCCCGGCTCGGACCACGGCCGCCGATTGCGCCGCGCGCGGCGGCGAATACCTGGCTTACGACCGCGCGGATTACCGCTCGGCGCTCGCGGTCTGGCTGCCGACGGCGCAGGAAGGCGATGCCGAAGCGCAAACGCTCGTCGGCGAGTTCTACGAGCGCGGCGTGGGCGGGGAGCCCGACTACGCCGCGGCGGCGGAGTGGTATCGGCGCGCGGCGCAGCAAGGCAACACGCGCGCGCAATTCAGCCTGGGCACGCTTTACGAGCAGGGGCTCGGCATGGCCCCGAACAAGCTCGAGGCGCTGAACTGGTACCGGCAAGCCTCCGGGCTCACGGCCGACAGCTTGATCTTCCGCTCCGCCGCCGCCGCCGAGCAGGAACAAGAGCGCGCCCTGCTGCTCGAGCAAATCGAGCAGCGCGATCGGCAGCTCGAGGTGTTGCAGCGCCAGGTTGACGAGCTGGACCGCCGCCTGCGCGAGTCGAGTGACGATGCCGACGTGCGCGCGGAGCTTGCGTCGATGCGCATACTGGTTGCGCAGATCGAATCCGACCGGCGCGCCCAGCAGGAAGCCTTGGCGGCGATCCCGGCGCCGCTTCCTGCCGTGCCCGGCGTGATTGCGTTCGAGCAGCCCGAGCAAGTGACCTATCGCCGTAGCGAGTTCGGGCGCTTCTATGCCCTGCTCATCGGCGTGGAGCAGTACGAGCTGCTCGACGACCTGGCATCGCCGGCCAACGACGTCCACCGGATCGGCGAGATTCTCGAGGAGCGCTACGGGTTCAGCGTGATCAGCCTGGCGGATCCCGACCAGGTGACCGTGATGCGCGCGATCAACCAGCTCAACGAGACACTGGAGCAGAACGACAATCTCCTTATCTATTTCTCCGGCCACGGCAGCCGCCTTACGAGCGGGAGCCGCCAG
>CAMPKU010000080.1 GCA_946887385.1 uncultured Gammaproteobacteria bacterium | reverse complement strand
AGCAGCAAGTGGTCAGAGGGTGTTACGCCGGTGACCACAATGGGCAGCAGCGCGCCGCATGCGAAGCTCGCCGCCGACGCGCCGGCGGCCTGCAGTGGCCGCGCGATCGACCGATCGGTGAGCCCCAGCTCGTCGCGCGCATGCGCGGCGAGCGCGTCGTGCGCCGTGAGCGCGTCGGCTACCTGCCGGGCAAGCTCCGGGTTCAACCCGCGACCCATGTAGATGCCCGTGAGCTCGCGGTGCTCGCCCTCGGCGTCGTGCTCGAGCTCGCGCTGCTCGCGCTTGAGCTCGGCTTGTTCACTGTCGGCCTGCGAGCTCACCGAAACATACTCGCCCGCCGCCATCGACATCGCGCCGGCGGCTGCGCCGGCGATGCCGGCGGTCAGCAAGGTGGTATGGCTGGCGTCCGCGGCCGCCATGCCAACGAGCAGGCTGGCCGTCGAGACGATCCCGTCGTTGGCGCCGAGCACGGCCGCGCGCAGCCAGCCGACGCGCTTTAGGCGGTGCCCCTCTCGATGTCGGTGAGCCATGCGACCGTCAGTCTACTCAAGGTGCGCCGTCACAAACCCACGCCGGTCAGCAGCGCGAGCGCGGAAAGCGTTGCCACGACGACGAGCACGGAGCGCAGGAACGGCGCGCCGCGCTCCACGGCCACATGCGCGGCGACCCAAGCGCCGGCCGCTTGCCCGGCGCCGAGCAGCAATCCGAGCGTCCAGTTCACTTGCTCGTTGACGACGAACACGACGAGCGCGGCCATCATCGCCACGAGCACGATGAAGTTCTTCAAAGCGTTCGCGCTTACCAGATTGTGCCCGGCGCCGAGCACCAGGCCGGCGAGCAAGAACAAGCCCACGCTCACCTGAATGAAACCGCCGTAAACGCCGATCGCGAAAAAGATCGGCACCTCGACGGTGAGGCGCGGTGCGCGCGGCGTGCTGTGCGCGGCGATCCAGCGCTCGGGCTTCAGCAGCATGAGGGCGAGCAGCACGAGTGTCAGCACGCCGATGATCCTGCGCAGCAGTGCCTCGTCGAGATCGACGGCGAGCTCTGCGCCTACGATGGCGCCCGCGACGCATGGCAGCACCACCTTCCACGAGCCGGTGAGCGGCAGCACTCCGCGCCGCCGAAACATCGTCACCGCCACGACGTTTTGCAGCAGCACGCCGACGCGGTTCGTGCCGTTGGCGACGTTGGCGGGAAGCCCGAGCAGGATCAAAAGCGGCAGCGTCAGCATGGAGCCGCTGCCCGCGAGCGTATTGATGAACCCGGCTGCGAAACCCACGGCGGGCACCGCAGCGAGCAGCAGAGTCTGGTAGTCCATGCAGTGTCGATGCGGGCCGGTGCCGCACTCTAGCTACATCGGGCTGCGCATGCCACCGAAAAAATCACGTGCCGAGCGGCCGCTAACCGAGACGTATGTCGTTGTCGTTGCTTGGATTCTCGGCGCAATGTGCGCTCGAGGCCTCATCCTATGACACGCAACCGCTCGGTAGGGCAAGAGCAGCGACTCACGTTCCGTGTGGGCGTGCGGCCGAGCGCCGGCATCGCGGCGTGCCTCGTGCTCGGCGGCTGCAAGCTGCCGGCCGTGGTCGGCGACATGAGTGCCGAGGGATTATTTGTGACGCTCGAGCGCGGTCCAGTCGCCGCGCTAAAAGTGGGCAGCATGGTCGACGTGGAAGTGTCGTTCGACGGCGAGACCACGCTGCTCTACGGCGAGATTCGCTCGCAGCACGCAAGCGGCTTCGGCATCCATTTCCCGGAACGGGATCCGGCGGGCCGCGCAAATCCCGTGGGCCGTTTCGCGCGCATTTCCGCGCATTTGCAACGCAGCTCCCTCTCGCAGCGGCTCAAGGTCTTGAAGCTGCCCGACTAGCGGCGGCCCGAGGATTTAGTCGCGTGCTACGATGCGAGCACTCGCATTGGAGAGGTGTTCGCGATGCGTCAAACGATGTCGTTCGTTGCGTCATGCGCGCTGCTGCTCGCCGCGGGTTGCACGCCGGAGCCCGAATCGCCAACGGCTGTTGCGCCGCCGCCGCCGCCTCCGCAATCCGAGGCGCAAACCGAGATCATCACGCTGGAGCGCGGCGGCTTCATTCCCGAAGGCATCGAATACGATCAAGCGAACGGCCGGTTCCTCACCGGCTCGCTCGCGGAAGGCACGATTTTCACGATCGGCCGCGACGGCAGCGTCGTGCCGTTCATTCGTGACGCCGACCTCGTGTCGTCCGTCGGCATCGAAGCCGACGAGCCGCGCGACCGGCTGCTCGTGACGAACTCCGATCGCGCCGTATTCGGCGACCAGACGGCCGCCGGGCACGCCAAGCTCGGCGTCTACAATTTGACGACGGGCGAGCGGCTCGCAATGGTGGATCTCGGCGCCACGGTCGCCACGCCCGGCAGCCCGGCACGGTTCTTCGCCAACGACGTAACCGTGGACGGCGCCGGCAACGCCTACGTCACCGATACGCTCGCCGCTGCCGTCTATCGCGTAAGCGCCGCAACCCAAGCGTCCGCGCTGCACCGCTTCACGAACCTTCCCGAAGGCGCGCAGCTGAACGGCATCGTGTATCACGACGGCGGCTATCTGCTCGTCGCGGCCGGGCAGTATCTGTACAAGGTGCCCGTGGCGAATCCGGCCGGCACTACGCAGGTCAACGTTAGCGAGCCCGTCGGCGGACAAGACGGCATCGTGCTCACGGCCGACGGCCGGCTCGTTGCGACCAGCAACAGCGCCACCGAGCCGCAGCTCGTCGCGTTCGTGAGCAGCGACAACTGGGCGTCGGCGCGGCGTGCCGGTGCGGCGCCGCTCACGGGCCAGGCCACGACAGCGGCTATCGTTGGCGACGAGATCTGGGCCGTGCATCCGCACTTCGCGGACGCGGAGCCGCCGACGATCGAGCGCGGCGTGTTCGAATAGCTACGGCACGAGCGTGAAGCTCGTCGCCGTCTCGCCGGCCAGGAACGGCGTCGGCGCGCCGTCGAGCCAGTCCGCCAGCTGATCCCGAAACTGCGGCGAAAGAAAGTGGCCGCTCTGGCCGCCCGCGAGCTCGAGCACGCCGCTGGCAGGTGCGCCCGGCGCCACGGCCATCCGCAGCACCGCGCCGTAGGTCGGCGCGGCCACTCGCAGCGAAATCATCGAGCCCGGCAACGGCGCGCGCGGCAATCGGAGCCAACGCGCGAACGGGCCCAAGCTGCCTGCGAAGGGATGCGCAACGTCGAGCACGTTGACCTCACCCCACGGCGCGTCGATCGCATCGGCGCGTTCGACGGCCGTCGCCGTGTCGAGCAGCACTTGCCGCAAGAAGCTTTGCCAAGTCGCGTGCTCGCGCGTCAATAGATGCACGGGCCGCTCGTCGAGCAGCCGGCGCAGCACTTCGTCGGCGAGCGGCCAGCGATAGACGAAACTCGGATCGGCGTCGATCGCGGGCGCGAGCAGCGGCTCGAGCGCGCGCTCGGTGAGCGCCAGGTAGTACGCATGTAGCAACCGAAACGCGGGCTGATCGGCGTCGGCGCGCCCGTTCCACGCTTGTGCCAGCTCGCGCGCTCGCAGGAGCTTAGGCTCGCTTTCGTCGGCGGCGACCACGTCGAGGATCAGGGCGCGCATGGGCTCGTAGCCTTCGGCGAGCGTGTCGAGCTGCATCGCGAGGAAGTCGCCCTCGCCGAACGTGCGGCGCGCGCCGAGCAGCTCGTCGATGCGCTTCGCGCGCAATGGCCGCATCCACATGCGGCTCAGGGCGTCGGCGCGCTCGCGTGGCAGCGTGCGGTTGTTGGCCGTGAACAGCACGCCGTCGCGGCCGCCGATCGCGCCCGGCGGCGGAATGCGGCCTTGCCAAAAGCGCGTGCCGTCGGCGAGCGACTCCGGCCGCGAGCCGTCGAAGCCCACACGGCGCGGCAACGGCCCATTGACGACCCAGGCGATTTCACCCTCGCGGTCGGCGAGCACCCAGTTCAACGACGGCCCGGCCCAGCGCGCCAGGATCACGCTCGCGCTCGCGACGTCGGCGGCTTCCGCAAGGCCCAATAAGCCCAAGTCGAGGCCTTGCGGCTCGAGCCATGTGGCGTGCAGCGCGAGCGGCCGGCCGAGCCAGTCCTCGGCCACGACGGGCCCCCAGCGCGTCTCCCGGGTTTCGATGCGCTCCGGCTCGCGCCCGGCCACGGCGATTTCCGCCGTGCCGACAGTGAACGGCTCGTAGCCGTCGGGTGTGCGATAGCGGCTCGGATCGGCCGGATCCACCTCCACGACCACCCAGTCGCTTTGGTCGGCGTTGCTCACCGTTGCACCCCAGGCAACGTCGCGGCTCGCGCCGATCAACACGCCTGGAAGTCCCGGGATGCTCACGCCGCGCAAGGCGCGCTCCGGCCATTCGAGCTCGATGCGGTAGAAGATGTTCGGCAGCCGCAAGCTCAGATGCGGATCGTTCGCGACGAGCGCTCGGCCCGCTTCGCCGCGCGTGGCGTCGACGGCCCAGTTGTTCGATGCCGGGCCGACCAGCGGCGGCGAAACGCGCGGTGCGCCGCCGGGCGGCCGCGCGTTTTGCCGGCGCAGATCCACGACGTCGGCGCCGGGAATCGGCACCGGCGCGTAGCCGCCCGTGGGGTCCACGGCTGAAGCGCCGAGCAGAGGCCGGTCGAAGCGCGACGTGGACGGCGTCAAGAGCTCGTACAGCGGCGGCGGCAGCACGGCATGCATGACGCCTTGTGCCCGCTCGTAAGACTCGTTGTTCGACAGCATCGTATAAAACGTGAGCACCACGAGCAGCGTGTCTTCGGCGGCCCACGGCCGGGGCGCAGTCCCGGCGAGCCAGTATTCGGGCGGCCGCGCGCCCAAGTCGGCGAGCCCCGCGTTCACGCCCTGCGTGTACGCGTCGAGCCACGCGTTCTGCTCGGCCGGCAGCGCGGCGCGCAGCGCGCGCGCGCGGGCGCTGTAACCGAACGGGCGCTGACTCAAGTCCGCGGCCAGCGCGCGCTCGCCGAACAGCTCCGACAGCTCGGCGGCGCTCGACCGGCGTAGCAAGTCCATCTGAAAGAAACGCTCCTGCGCGTGCAGATAGCCCTGACCGCGCAACACGTCGAGGAACGACTCGCCGCGTACCGTCGCGATCGCGCGCGCATCGAGTGCCACGGCCACGGGGGCCGTAAGCCCAGGCACCGGCGCTTCGCCGGACCGGCGCGGCAGCGCTGCGGCGAGCACGGCGTAAACCGAGACGGTGAGCAGCAGCAGCAAGCCGGCCGCCGCCGCGAGCAGGCGCAGAGCCAAAGAAATCCCCTTGCCGTTCGGCGTATCGTGAGCTACAGGCATTATTGCCGGTGAACGCCCGCAGCACACTTCGAGTCCAACGGCGCGGGCTCGCGAAAGGTTCGAGGGTGAACATGCTGAAGACCTTGTTGCTCGTGCTCGCCGGCTTAGGCGCAGGGCTTGCGCTTGCGTTTTGGCTGCAACCGAGCGCGCCGCCGTTCGCCGCCGTGGAGGCCGCCGGCTCGGCACCGCCCGGCGAGCGGCTCCGCGCTGACGGCGCGCGTGCTTCGGACGTGCGTCTCGCGGTGCTCGAGGATGCCTTCGCGGCGGAAGTCGAGCAGCGCGTGGCGCTCGAAACGCGCGTCGAGGAGCTGGCGGCGGAGCTCGAGGCGCTCGGTGAACGGCCGGTGCGTGGCGGCGGCGAGAGCGCCACCGCCGGGCCGGAACCGGCCGCGGTCCGCGAAGTGCGTGCGCGTGCACGCGGCGATGCCGGTGCAAGGCGCGAGGAGGCGGAGCGGCGCTTCCTCGAGCGCTTGGTGGCCGTCGGCTTCACGCCGGATCGAGCCGAGTGGATCACACGCAGGACCGAGGAGCTGCGCATGGCGGCTCTGCAAGCTCAATATGAAGCTCAGCGGGGAGGGCGGCCGGCCGAGCCGCAGACGCTGCGAGCAGAGCTCGGCGATACGGATTACGAGCGCTATTTGCAGGCGGAAGGCCGACCGACGACCGTGCCCGTGCGCGACGTGCTCGCGAGCTCGCCGGCCGAGCGCGCAGGCCTCAAGCCCGGCGACGAGATCATGGCCTACAACGGCCGTCGCATCTTCGACATGCGCGAGCTCAATGCGCTGACGCTCGAAGGCACACCCGGCGAGTCGGTGGTCATCGACGTGCGCCGCGACGGGCAGAATCTCCAGCTCGTGATGCCGCGCGGGCCGCTCGGCGTCACGGGCGGCGGTTTCCGCGGCCGCTGACGCCGCTCGTCCCGGCCCGTGCGGTTCGGTACGCCGGTGGTTTGACCTTGCCGCGGTGGCTAGAATGGCGCGCTTTAGGTCCGGCTTAACTTCATGTCGTTACAAGAAAAGTTCGGGAAGCTCGAAGCTCACCTGAAACGCCTCGTCGTCGGCCAAGATCGCCTGTTGAATCGCATGCTCGTGGCGCTGCTCTCCGACGGCCATCTGCTCGTCGAAGGCGCGCCGGGGCTCGCGAAGACGCGTGCGATCAAGGTGTTGAGCCACAGCGTCGAAGGGGACTTCCATCGGCTGCAGTTCACGCCGGATCTGCTGCCCGCAGACCTCACGGGCACGGAGATCTATCGGCCTCAGGACGGCACGTTCGTGTTCCGCCAGGGCCCGTTGTTTCACAACCTGGTGCTGGCCGACGAGGTGAACCGCGCACCCGCCAAGGTGCAGTCGGCGTTGCTCGAGGCGATGGGCGAGCGGCAAATCACCGTCGGCTCGGTTACCTATCCCTTGCCGGCCTTGTTCATGGTGATGGCCACGCAAAACCCCATCGAGCAGGAGGGAACCTACCCGCTGCCCGAGGCGCAGCTCGACCGCTTCCTGCTGCACGTGCTCGTGAGCTATCCCGACGCGGCCGGCGAGCGCGCGATTCTCGAGCTCAACCGGTCGGAGCAACGACGCGCGGTGACCGACGAGTCGTTGTTCACGGCGCCCGAGCTCGTCACGCAGAAGGAAGTGCTCGCCGCGCGCCTGCAAGTGCTCGATCAGCACCTTTCCGAGCCGCTCCAGGAATACATCGTGCAGATCGTGCTGGCGACCCGTGCGCCGGAGCGCTACGGCGACGATCTTGCCGGCGTGCTGCAGTACGGCGCGAGCCCGCGGGCCACGATCGCGCTCGATCGCTGCGCCCGCGCCCACGCATGGCTCGCGGGCCGCGACTATGTGACGCCCGAGGACGTGCAAGGCATGGCGCACGACGTGCTGCGGCATCGCGTGCTGCTCGGCTTCGAAGCCGAAGCGGCCGGGCGCACGCCCAACGAGATCGTCGACACGCTGCTCGCGAGGATCGGGGTGCCCTAAAGATGACGGCCCAGGCCGCGCGTACGCCGCCATCGCCTGTGCGGGTGACGCTTGCGGACCTCGTGCGGCTGCGCGCAGCCGGCGAAGCGCTGCGGCTCACGGTGCCGCGCGTTCGCGTGGCCACCGAAGGCGGCCACGTGTCGCCGTACAAGGGCCGCGGCGTCGAGTTCGACGAGTCGCGCCCGTATCAGCCCGGCGACGACTTGCGCACGATCGACTGGCGAGTCACGGCGCGCACCGGCAAGCCGCACACGAAAGTCTTCCGCGAGGAACGCAATCGGCCCGTATTCGCGTGGGTGGATCTGCGCCGGCCGATGCTGTTCGCGACGCGCGGTGCGTTCAAGGCCGTGCGCGCGGCGGAAATGGCGGCGCTCGTTGCGTGGAGCGCCGTCGCGAACGGCGATCGGCTCGGCGGCCTGGTGTTCTCGGAGACCGAGCATCACGAGCAGCGGCCGGCGCTCGGCTCGCGCGCGGCGCTGCGGCTGTTGAAGACCCTGTCCACGGAGTCGCTCTGGCAGCCTCCGGCCACGGCCGAGGCCGTCGAGGCCGACGCCGAACGCGCGCTGCAGAGGCTCGCGCGCGTGGCGCGGCCCGGCAGCCTGATCTTCCTGCTCAGCGACTTTCGCCACCTGGGAGCCGACTACGAGCGCCACTTGCGCAAGCTCGCGGCGCATTGCGACCTCATGCTCGTGCACTGCTACGATGCCATAGAGGCCGAACTTCCGCCGCCGGGCCGCTATCGAATCCAGGGCCTCGGACGGTCGTTCAGCATCGAGACCGCGAACGCGGCCACGCGCCGGCGCTACCACGAGCGCTTCGCGGCACGCCGCGCCGCGCTCGAGGCGTTGTGCCGAACACCGGGGATCCGGATGGTCGATTGCGCCACCGATGCCGAGCCACGTAGCGTTCTGACTCAAAAGTTCCGGTCACGATGAACCCGACGATCGACTACGCCGAATTGCCGCTACGCGACATCCACCTGCCGAACCCGGTCGGCTGGTGGCCGCCGGCGCTCGGCTGGTGGCTGCTCGCGGCGCTCGTGCTCGTCGGGCTCGGCCTGTACGCGGCGCATTACTACCGCGGCCGCCACAAGCGGGCGGCGTTGCGCGCCATGACGCGCGTGCGCGCGGCGCTTGCGCAGGGCGCCGAGCCCGTAGCGTGCTTGCAGTACGTGTCCACGGTGCTGCGGCGGTTCGCGATGACGTCGCTCGGCGCCGCGCCGGCCGGGCACGCCGAAGCCGACGTGCCGGGCCTCATCGGCGAGCGCTGGCTCGAGTATCTCGACGGCCGCTGGAACAAGACGGAGTTTCGCGCCGGCGCCGGCCGAGCGCTGCTCGCGGCCCCGTACGCGCGGCCGAACAGCATCGAGCGCAGCGCCGCGCTCGAGCTCACGGGGCTTTGCACGGCGTGGCTCGACGCGCAGCCGGCCGCGAAGCGCGCGAGGAGCGGCTGAGCGATGTGGACGCTGGCGTGGTGGTGGATGCTCGCGGCCCTGCCGCTGCCCTGGCTCGTGCGCCGGTGGTGGCGGCCCGAGCCGCTCGACCGCGACGCCGCCCTGAAGGTGCCCGTGTCCGGCGAGTTCGCGGACTTGATCGGCGTGCGCTCGCCGGAGCTCTCGCGCCGCTGGCGCTTGGCGTTGTTGGCGGCCGTTTGGGTGCTGGCGCTGTTTGCGGCCGCCCGGCCGCAGTTCGTCGGTGAGCCGGTGGCGCTGCCGATGACGGGCCGCGACTTGCTGCTGTCCGTGGACCTCTCGGGCAGTATGGAGGAACAAGACTTCCAACTGAACGGCCAATGGGTCGATCGGCTCACGGCGCTGAAGTCCGTGGCCACCGAGTTCATCGAGCGGCGTGTCGGCGACCGCGTGGGCCTGATTCTGTTCGGCCGCGAGGCGTATCTGCAGGCGCCGCTCACGTTCGACCGCGCCACCGTGAGCACGCTGCTCGACGAATCCGTGATCGGGCTCGCGGGCAAGGAGACGGCGATCGGCGACTCGATCGGCCTCGCGATCCGCACGCTCGAGGACGCCGGCGTCGAGCAAGGGCGCCGGGTGCTGCTGCTGCTCACGGACGGCGCCAACACGGCGGGCGCCGTGGAGCCGCTCAAGGCCGCGGAGCTCGCCGCGCAACGTCAGCTCGTCATCTATACGATCGGCATCGGCGCCGATTCGCTGACGGTGCGCTCGCTGTTCGGCTTGCGCGAGATCAACCCGTCGGCCGACCTCGACGAAGAGACCCTCACGGCGATTGCCGACTTGACGGGAGGGCGCTACTTCCGTGCGCGCGACACGGCCGAGTTCGCGGAGATTTATCAGATCTTGGATCGCCTCGAGCCCGCCGAGTCCGACGAGCGGGGCTTTCGCCCCATCACGGAGCTCTACTACTGGCCGCTGGGTGCTGCGGTAGTGCTGGCGCTGGCGGCGGCGCTAGGTGCATTGGCCGCCACGCGCTGGCAGTGGTCGCGCGGCGCGATCGGCAAGGCTGCAAGCGAGCTCGGTCATGGCTGAGTTTCATTTCTTGAGGCCGATGTGGCTGTTGCTGCTGCCGCCGGCTGCGTGGCTGGCGTGGCAGCTCATGCGCGGCCGCGGCGAGGCCGGCGGTTGGCGCAGCATCGTGGACCCGAGCTTGCGCCCGCACGTGCTCGCGGAGCCCGAAGTGCTGCGCGACAGCCGTTTGGCGCTCAGCGTCGTACTCGCGGCTCTCGCCGTGGCGCTCGTCGCGCTGGCCGGCCCGGCGTGGGAGCGCCTGCCGGTGCCTGCGTTTCGTTCCGGCGAAGCGCTCGTCGTCGCGCTCGATCTGTCCCGCTCGATGGACGCGGGCGACGTCGAGCCGTCGCGGCTCGCGCGCGCGAAGCTGAAGCTGCTCGACTTGCTCGAACGGCGCGCGGCGGGGCAGACGGCGCTCGTGGTGTTCTCGACGCACGCGTTCACCGTGACGCCCCTCACTACCGACACGCGCACGATCGCGTCGCTGGTGAGCGCCGTGGACACGAGCATCATGCCGACGCAGGGCGGCCGCCTATCCGCAGGCCTCGAGCGAGCCGCGAATCTGCTCGAGCAAACGGGCTTGAGCGAAGGCGACATCCTGCTGCTCACCGACTCCGAAGTGGCGGACGCCGACTTCGAGCTCGCCGGCGATCTTGCCGGCGACGGCTTCCGCGTGAGCGTGCTCGCCGTGGGCACCGAGCAGGGCGCGCCGATCCCGCGCGCCGAGGGTGGTTTCGTCAGCGACGATTCGGGGCAAGTGGTGGTGCCGCAGCTCGACGCTTCGAGCCTGCAGCGGCTCGCGGCGGTGGGCGGCGGGCGCTATGCAGCGCTCGCGTCGAGCGACCGGGACCTCGACGCGTTGTTCCCGGCGCCGGCCGCGTTGCCGCTCGACGTAGCGCTCGAAGACGCCGCCGGCGAGCAGTACGAGGCCGACGTTTGGCTCGATCGCGGGCTCTTGCTCGCCGTGGTGCTGTTGCCGTTGCTCGCGCTCTGCTTCCGTCGCGGGTGGATTGCGGTGTGGCTGCTCGTCGTGCTCGTGCCTGTGCCGCGCGCCCACGCGTTCGAGTGGCAGGATCTGTGGCAGCGGCCCGATCAGCGCGGCCTCGAGGCACTCGAGCAGGAGCAAGCCGCGCGCGCCGCGGAGCTGTTCGAGAGCCCGGAGTGGCGGGGCGCGGCACAGTATCGCGCCGGGCAGTTCGAGGCAGCCGCCGCGTCGCTGGCGAACGTCGACTCCGCGGAAGGGCATTACAACCGCGGCAACGCGCTCGCGAAAGCCGGCCAGGTCCCGGCGGCCATCGCAGCGTACGACCGTGCGCTCGAGCTCGCGCCGGATCACGAGGATGCGCGCTACAACCGCGAGCTGCTCGAGGAATTTCTGCAGAACAATCCGCAGGAGCCGCCGCCCGAGCAAGGGCAGGGCGAACAAGCGGAAGCGAACGCGGATCAATCGCAGGGCCAAGGCGGCGAGCAGCAGGAGGGCGGCGAAGCCGCCAATGAGCAGCAGAGCCAGCAGGGCGAGCAGGGCGAGAGCGGGCAGAGCCAAGCGCAAGACGGCGCGGCCGACGAGCCCCAGGAGCCGAACGACGGTGAGCCGGGCGAGGACAGCGCCGAGCAACAGGCCAATGCCGGCGAAGAGTCGGCCGATGAGCCCACGGCCGATGCGCCGGGCCCCGCGGACGTCGAGCAGTGGGCGTCGGAGCAGGCCGCGGAGCAATGGCTGCGGCGCGTGCCGCAGGACCCCGGCGGTTTGCTGCGCCGCAAGTTTCTATATCAGTACCAGCGGCTCGGCGTCGACCAAGACGGCAATCGCGTGATCGAAGGCGCCGCTGCGGAGGCTCGCCCGTGGTGAGCGTGCGGGGGCTGCTCGTGTGGCTCGCACTCGCAGTGACGGCGAACGTCGCCGCTCAAGAGCCGGTTGAAGCCACGGTCGATCGCGCCGTCGTGCGCGTCAACGAATCGTTTACCTACGTGCTGCGAGCAGAAGGCGCCGTGCGCGGCGAGCCCGAGACTGCGCCGCTCGCCGATCTGTTCGACGTTTTGAACGTCACGAGCAGCCGGCGCATCGGCATCGTCGGCGCACGCGCCACGGAAGTGAACGAGTGGCAGCTTCAGCTCATGCCGAAGGCGGCCGGCGAGTTCACGATTCCCGAGCTGCGCATCGGCGACCGCCAATCGAACCCGGTGAGCGTGCGCGTGCTGGCGCTCGATCCCAATGCCTCGGCAGCTGCCGACATTTTCATGGAGCTCGAAGCGACGCCCGACGTCGTCTACGCACAGTCGCAGGTGCTGTTCACGCTGCGCCTGTATATCGGAGTGAGCACCGGGCGCGCCACGTTGACGGCGCCGCAAACGTCCGGAGTCGAAGCCATCATCGAGAAGCTCGGTGAGGACAGCCGGTACCAGACGTCGCGCGGCGGGCGCAATTTCGTGGTTCAGGAGCGTCGCTATGCGGTGTTTCCACAGCAAGCAGGCGCGCTCACGATCGGCCCGGTCACGTTCGAAGCGATGGTGATTCCCGACCGCGGCTTCTCGCGCGTGCAGCGCTTCCGCTCCGCCGTGGTCGATCTCACGGTGCAACCGGCGGTGGCGCCGCCGCCCACGCTCGCGGGTGCCTCGTGGTTGCCGGCGCAGCAGGTAACGCTCACGGAGCAATGGAGCGATCCAAGCGACGAGCTCGCCGTCGGCATTCCGCGCACGCGCACCATCATCGTCGAAGGCTTGGGCTTGCTGGAAACCCAGCTGCCCGACCTCGCCGTCGAAACGCAGGCCGGCGTTCGCCAGTACGCCGATCGGCCGGAGCTCTCGCGCGAGATCACGCCCGCGGGCCTCAGGTCTCGGCGCGCCGTGAGTTACGCCGTCATCGCGCAAACGCCGGGCGACATCACGCTTCAGGCCGTGCGCTTGCCGTGGTGGAACGTGGCCGAGGAGCGGTGGGAAGTGGCGGAGCTGCCGCCGCGTGTGCTGCGCGTGAGTCCGAGCTCTGACGCGCCCGCCGCCGTCTCCTCCGCCGTGGAGCCCACGGTTCAACCGCAGGCTCTTCCCGCGCGCGAGCCGTCGTACTGGCCTTGGATCAGCGGAGCGCTGGCGCTAGTGTGGCTCGGCACGGTGGCGCTCTGGTGGCGCTCGCGCGGTGGCGCGCGGCCGCCTCCCGCAAGCGCTGCTGCGTCGAGCGAGCGAAAGCCTGCGCTGCGTAAGGTTTTACGGGACCTGCAGAGCGCTTGCGCCGTGAGCGACCCTGCCGCCGCACGCACTGCCCTGCTGCGTTTCGCCGAGCTGCGGTTCGCGGCCAGCCCGCCGCGCAGTCTTGGGGCCCTGGCGGCCTTGCTCCCCGCGGAGGCTGCCCGCGAGGTGTTGGCGCTCGAGGCGCACATCTATGGAGCGGCCGCGGGCGGTGCTTGGCGCGGCGCCGGCCTCGAAGCCGTGCTCGCCGAGCTTCAGAACGCAGGCTCGGCGCCCGACCAGGCTCCCAGCGAGCCGCTGCTGCCGCTCTATCGCTGAGAAACGGTCGCGTTTGTGACCCAAGTTTAAGATTTCCGCGGCTCGCTGAGCGCAAGCTTCCGAATCCGGCAGTGTCGCCGGCGGCTTGCCCATGGATCTACAAAGGCGCGATTTCGACAACTACGGCTCGCCGTACGCGGAGCAGCTCGAGCGCGGCGTCAAAGGTTTGCGCTTCGAAGGCCTCCTCGAGAAGGAATTCCGCGACTTTTACATCGCGCGCAACTTGCCGCGCGCCCGGTTATCGGGGCTAATCGCGCTGATCGTCGTGCTGGCGGTGACCTGCATCGACCTGTTGCTGGCGGCGAGCACCGCCGCCTCGCTCAACACGTTGCGGCTTGGCGTGCTGTGTCCGCTGCTCGTCGTGCTGGGCGTGGCCACCTCCCTACCCGGAGCCCAGCGCTACTACACCGAGGTGGTGGCCGTCGGCGTCACGCTGATCGGATTCGTCGTGACCTACATGGCGCATTTGGGCGCGCTCGCGGGCTCTTCGTACGTGCTCGCGGGCCTCGTCATCGTGGTGCTCTACGGCTGCTTGTTTCTGGGGCTGCTGTTCAACGTGGCGATCACCATCACGGGCGTCATGATTGCGGGGCACTTCATCACGGGCATCGGCATTTCGCTGCCGCCCGATGAGCTGTACTACAGCACGGCGATTCTGGGCGGCGCAGCCGTGGTCGGCGGCATCTCCGCCTACAACTTGGAGCACGCGCTGCGAATGAATTTTCTCGAGACGCGCCGCTTGAACGAGCTCGCGGAGCGTGACGGCATGACGGGCCTGTACAACCGCCGCATCTTCGACCATTACGTGGAGCGGCTCTGGCGTCAATCGCGGCGCGACGGCACGGGCGTGGCCATCATTTTCGTCGACATCGATTTCTTCAAGGTCTACAACGATCTCTATGGGCACCAAGCCGGCGACGACTGCTTGAAGCGCGTAGCCCGGTGCATCGCCCGCGGTGCGAAGCGCCCATTCGATTTCGCGGCGCGCTACGGCGGCGAAGAGTTCGTGCTCGTTCTCTATGGCCCGCCCGACGATTACGCCAATACCGTTCCCGAGCAGATCCGCCGCGACGTGCTCGATCTCGCCATTCCGCACGGCGGCTCGCAAGTCGCCGATCGCGTAACGGTGAGCGTGGGGTTGGCGCTCGCGATGCCGGAAACCGCGCGCAGCCTAGCCGGCGCCATTCAAACGGCCGACGAGGCGCTCTACCAGGCGAAGCGCGAGGGCCGCAATCGCGTCGTGTTCAAAGACTCCGACAGCGACGGCGTGGAGACCGGCAACTTCCGCGTCATTCAGCGCGATCTCGCGTAACTCACCACGTGCCCGTGTTCGGCATCGACGCCCAGGGCTCGGCCTTCGGCAGCGCAGCGCCCTTTTGCAGCAGCTCGATCGAGATGTCGTCGGGCGAGCGAATGAAGGCCATCTTGCCGTCGCGCGGCGGGCGATTGATGGTGACGCCGGCATCACGCAGCCGCGCGCAGAGGCCGTAGATATCGTCGACCTCGTAGGCCACGTGCCCGAAGTTGCGCCCGCTCGTGTACGGTTCCGCATCCCAATTGTGCGTGAGCTCGATGGCGCAATCTTCCTGCCCCGGAGCTGCAACGAACACGAGCGTAAAGCGCCCGGCCTCGTGATCGATGCGGCGAACTTCCTTCAAGCCGAGCTTGTTGCAGTAAAAGTCGAGCGATTGCTCGAGGTTGGTTACGCGCACCATTGTATGCAGATACCGCACGACCTATTCTCCTTGCGAGTCGCTGGCCCGATGAGCGAGCGGCTCATTCTAAGCCAGTGCCGGCGGTCGTAGGCGCCGAACTTAAGTTGACGCGCGCACGCATCATTTTCGTTCCGGGCCTGAACCCGAAGCCGCCGCCGGAGATCTACCGGCTGCACCTGATGCGCGTGCTGCTCGCTGCGCTTCGCGGCACGCGGCCGCGCGCCGCCGAGTGGCTGGCGGCGCACGACGAAGCGTTCGTGCTGGTCGCCTGGACGTATCTTTTCCACGGTGCGCATCGCGACATCAGCGTCGACTTGCCGGGCATCGAGCGGCTGCTTTCGCAGAGCGAGCCGTCGGCCGAGGACTTACGCGAGCTCGGCGCATGGCCGCGCCGGGTGCAACGGTGGGGGCATCTCGCGGGCGATGCCTGGCCGTTTCTCGGCCGGCGCTTCGCATCGGCGAGCACGCGGCGGCTGATGCACGAAGCCACGCGCTATTTGAAGAACCGGGACGGCGTGGGCGCGGCCGTGCGCGGGGTGCTGCGCGCGACGCTGGAGTCGGCTTGGCGCGACGGCCGGCAAGTGCTGTTGATCGGGCACAGCTTGGGGTCGGTAATTGCTTACGACACGCTGTGGGAGCTGACGCACGTGCACGGCGCGAGCGGCGAGGTGAGCCTGCTGGTGACGCTCGGGAGTCCGCTCGCGACGCGTTTCGTGCAGAGGTCGCTGAAGGGCGCGCGCGAGACAGGTGCGGGGCGCTATCCGCACAACATCCGACGGTGGATGAATTTCGCAGCGCGCGGCGACACGACGGCGCTGCAGCCGCGCCTGAAGCCGCTCTACACGGACATGCTTCGTCTCAACCTCATCGATTCCATCGAAGATTTCGCCGACTTCCACAACTACTTCCGCAACGAGCTCGGCTTGAACGTCCACGACGCTTACGGTTACCTCGATCAGCCACTCGTTGCCTCGGTCGTCGGCGACTTCCTGCTCTCTTCCTCCCCCTAAAAGAGGCTGCGGCGCGTCGTGAAACGCGGGATCGCTGGGTGGAAGTTCTGAGCTCCGCTTCCGAGAGCCCGACGGGCGGCGCCGGCGCGCAGCGCGCGAACGAACAAATTTCCGTCATTTACGTGATCGAGTGGCGGATCAGGCCATCGAGTGGACCGCCAGCGTCGGGGGGCGAGCTCTGCGTTCGGCATCGCGAACCAACGTGCCGCCGGTGTCGGTGGAGCGCCTCGATGTCAGGGCGCAAGGACAGGTTCGGTATCGGTTGAAGGACCCCGTACCGCGAGGGGACGACGCACATCGTGCTGGAATCGTTGCACTCCATCGCCCGGTTGGCGGCGCTGGTACCGCCGCCGCGAGTGCATCGACGAGACTTCATGGCGTGTTCGCGGCGCACGCGGCGCTGCGAGCGCCGATCACGCTGGTCGGAAGGGGAACGGCGCACGGAAGCGAGCGGCCGCCGTTGAGGCGGCGCCTTCGCACCAAGTTGGTGCGCGCTTCCGCGGAAACAGCGTCCTCTGCTACCGCAGTCCCGCTCGCGCCGGCACGGTCCGCG
>CAMPKU010000079.1 GCA_946887385.1 uncultured Gammaproteobacteria bacterium | reverse complement strand
CGCGAGCGCCGCGACGATCGTCGACGTCGACGGCCGCGAGTATCTCGACTTCGTGGGCTCGTGGGGCCCGCTGATTTTGGGTCACGCGCATCCGAAGATCGTGGCGGCCGTCGAAGCAGCGTGCAGGCGCGGCATGTCGTTCGGCGCACCCTGCCAACCCGAGATCGAGCTCGCCGAGGAAGTCGTTGCGGCTTACCCCGGCATCGAGCAGGTGCGATTCGTCTCGTCCGGAACCGAAGCCGTCATGAGCGCCGTACGGCTCGCGCGCGGCGCCACGGGCCGCAGCCTCGTCGTGAAATTCTCGGGCTGCTATCACGGCCATGTGGACTATTTGCTCGTGGCGGCCGGCTCCGGGCTCGCCACGTTCGGCCAGCCGTCGTCGCAAGGCGTGCCGGACGAGCTCGCGGCGCTGACGCGCGTGCTGCCGCTCGACGACACCGCAGCCGCCGAGAAGCTGTTCGCCGCCGAGGGCGACCGCATCGCGGCCGTCATCATCGAGCCCGTGCCCGCCAACAACGGTTTACTGCTGCAACGCCCCGAGTTCTTGAAGGCTCTGCGCGCGTTGTGTACGAAGCACGGGGCGCTCTTGATCTTCGACGAGGTGATCAGCGGCTTCAGGCTGGGGCGCGGCGGCGCCGCGGCGCACTATTCCATCAAGCCCGACCTCGCCACTTTCGGCAAAGTGATCGGCGGCGGCATGCCCGTGGGCGGCTTCGCGGGACCGCGCAAGCTCATGAAACATATGTCGCCCGAGGGCGGCGTCTATCAGGCGGGCACGCTCTCGGGTAATCCCGTGGCGATGACGGCCGGCCTCGCCACGCTGCGCGTGCTGCAAAAGGAAGACGGCTGGAAGCGGCTCGAGACGCTCGGCGCCTACTTGGAGGAAAATTTGACGAGCGCGCTCGCCGACGCGCCGTTCGAGGCGAAGCTGGTGCGATTGGGGTCGCTGTTCTGGATCGCCTGGAACACGGCGGAAGCGCCGCGCGCGGCCGAAGCACTCGACTCAGGCGCCGCACAAATCTACGCAGAGGTCTTCCACTCGCTGCTCGACCAGGGCATCGCACTGGCGCCGTCGGCGTTCGAAATCGCTTTCCTGTCGCTAGCGCACACGCGCCGCGACATCGATAGGCTGGCGGAAGGGTTGCGCGCCGCGCTCGCGTCGATCGCGGCCGACACTTGAGTGACGCAGGGCGGAGCTTGAGATCCATGAGGCTGAGACGCGATCCCACCAAGGCCATGCAGATCGGCTTCCTGGCGCTGCTGACCATTTCGGCGGCGCAGGTGGGCTGGTGGATGTACGACGGCGTGCGCTACGCACGCAGTGTGGAGGAACGCTTTGCCAGCGATCCGGTCATCGCCGAAGACAGCGACGCGCGCATCAATCGAGTGCTGTGGGAAGGCGGATTCTTTCTCGTGGTGTTGGTGGGCGGCATGACGGTGCTCACCCGCACGCTGCGCCATGACGCCGAGCTCAGACGGCGGCAGCAGAATTTTCTTGCCGCGGTGTCGCACGAGTTCAAAAGCCCGCTCGCGAGCATCCAGCTCGCGGCGGAGACGCTGGTGCTGCGCTCGCGCGACGACGACAGCAAGCGCTTGGGAGCGCGGATTCTCGAGGACGGCGAACGCTTGCTGCGCATGATCGATAACCTGCTCGACACGAGCCGGCTCGAGGAAGGCCGCCAGCACCTCACGCCGCAGCCCACGAACCTGCATGCGGCGTCGCAAGCCGCGATTGCCGCAATCGCGGAGCGCGCGCGCTCGAGCGACATCACCGTCACACTGGCCGTGCCCGAAGATCTCACGCTGAACGTGGACCCCGTGGTCGTCGAGACCGGCCTGCGCAATCTGCTCGACAACGCGCTGAAGTCGTGCGTAGCAGCGAAAAGCGGCACGATCGACGTGCGTGGCGCGCACGACGCGAGCGGCATCACGCTCGCTGTTACCGACGACGGCTTGGGCTTTGCGCCCGAGGATGCGGCGATGATCTTCGAGAAGTTCCAACGGCTCGGGGACGAGCTCCGCCGCGCAACGCCGGGAACGGGGCTCGGCCTGTACATCGTGAAACGTTTGGTCGAGCTCTCGGGCGGCAAGGTGCATGCGGCCAGCGCAGGTGCGGGCAGCGGCGCCACGGTGTCGATGCGCTGGCCGGCGCAGAGCCGCGCATCATGAAGCAGCCGGCCCGTATTCTCGTGGTGGACGACGAGGCGCTCCTCGCGGCCGGCATCCGCGAGAACCTCGAAGCGGAAGGCTATCGCGCCGACGTGGCGCACGACGGCGCCGCAGGGCTCGAGCGGCTGCGCAGCGAGCCGTTCGACCTCGTGGTGCTCGACGTGATGATGCCGAACATGGATGGCCTCGAGCTGTGCGCGCAGTTGCGCCGCGACGGCATTCAGACGCCCGTGCTGTTTCTCACCGTGAAGGGCGCCGCCGAGGATCGCGTGCGCGGCTTCGAAGCCGGCGGCGACGACTATCTCGCCAAGCCGTTTCACTTGAAGGAGCTGCTGCTGCGCGTGGCGGCGATCTTGCGCCGCAGCTCGTGGTATCAGTCGCACGCGTCCGCAGCGCTCGAATTCGGCGGCAATCGCATCGATTTCGGCACCTACGAAGCGCGGGCCTGGGACGGTTCTGCGCACTCGCTTACACACAAGGAAGCCATGATTTTGCGCGTGCTCGCCGACCAGCCCGGCCAAATCGTGACCCGCGAGGAGATCCTCGACCGCGTATGGGGCTACGAGGTATTTCCGTCGACGCGCACGATCGACAACTTCATCGTGCGCCTGCGTAAGCGCTTCGAGCGCAACGCCGAAGCGCCGGCGCACTTCCATACGGTGCGCGGCGTCGGCTACCGCTTCACGCCCGAGCCGCAGGATCAAGAGAACGAATGACCGCCAACGACAAGCTGCTGCTCAAAGCCATCCGCCGCGAGGCGGTGCCACGCCGGCCGCTCTGGATCATGCGCCAGGCGGGCCGCTACTTGCCCGAGTACCGCGAGCTGCGCGCGCGCCACAGTTTCAAAGCGCTCGCCGGCACGCCCGAGCTCGCGGCCGAAGTGACGCTGCTGCCGCTGAAGCGCTTCCCGCTCGACGCAGCCATCGTGTTCGCCGACATCATGAGCCCGATGCCCGCACTGGGCATCGAGTTCGACTTCGATCCCGGCCCCGTGGTCGCGAACCCGATCCGCGATGCGCGCAGCATCGAGCGCCTGCGCCATCCCGAGCCCGGAGAGATCGCGCCCGAGGTCATTGCAGCACTGAAGCTCACGCGCGCGGCGCTGCCCGACAGCACGGCGCTGCTCGGCTTTTGCGGCGCGCCGTGGACGCTCGCGGCGTACCTGGTCGAAGGTAAAGGCACGAAGGACTTTCCCACGCTGCGCGCGTTCGCGGCCGCGGAGCCCAAATTGCTCGATGCGTTGCTTGAGCGGCTCTCGAGCCTCATGGCCGAGTACCTGCTCCAACAGGCGGCCGCGGGCGCGGACGCCGTGCAGATCTTCGACTCGTGGGCCGGCCTCTTGTCGCGCGCCAGCTGGGAGCGGCTGATTCGCCCGCACCTCACGTCGCTGCTCGCGGCCGTCGGCAAGGCCGGCATCCCGCGCATCCTGTTCCTGCAAAACGCCCCCCACCTCATGGACGCGTACGCGAGTCTGCCGGCCGAGGTGCTGGGCGTCGATTGGCGCATCGACTTGCCCGACCTGGCGCAGCGCTTCCCGCAACGGGCCGTGCAAGGCAACCTCGAGCCTGCGATCCTGACGGCGGGGCCCGAGGCCACGCGCGCGGCGGCACACGAGTTACTTGCCGCCACGGCGCCGCGCGGCCATATCGTCAACCTAGGTCACGGCATCTTGCCGCAGACCCCGCTCGCGAGCGTCGCGGCGCTCGTGGACGTCGTGCACTCGGAGGAGTTATGAGCGAGAGACCCGCCAACATCGAAACCGCCGACGATACGCAACCGCTCGAGCTGGCGGAGAAAGGCCGCCGCGGCGGTCAGGTGATCTCGCTCGACCGGCGGCTGTTCATGAAATTCACCGCGTTCGGCGGCTGCCCCGATCCGCACGCTGCCATCCGGGCGCTCGCCGAGGACGGCGTGGACGGCGCGCTGTATCTCGACGCCAATGATCCGCAAGGCATCGGCGTGATCGTGACCGCCGAGGACCCCGACTACTTCGTCACCACGCTGCGCACGCTGTTCAACCGCAAGCCGTTCGCCGATTTCACGCGCAAGGCCAAGCTCGACATGCTGGGCCGCACGTACTCGATCGGCTACGAGCCCGATCTCACCGACACGCTGTTCACGAAGCCGCGCTCGAAGCTCTTGAACCCCGACAACCGCTGGGCCGTGTGGTATCCGCTCCAGCGCTCGAAGAAGTTTCAAACGCTGCCCGCCGATCACCAGCGCCGCATCCTGGCCGAGCACGGCTCGCTGGCGAAGCGCTACGGCGCGGGCGGGCACGCCGCCGACGTGCGCCTGGCCTGCCACGGGCTCGACCAGAACGACAACGACTTCATCGTGGGACTGCTCGGGCCGAATCTGCACCCGCTATCGGCCGTCGTGCAGGAGATGCGCAAGACCGAGCAGACCTCGCAGTACCTCGATAGCCTCGGGCCGTTCTTCGTCGGCAGGGCCGCCTGGCAGGCGAAGCCGTGACCACCGACCACGATTACGACGCGCTGCTCGTCGTGTCGTTCGGCGGCCCCGAAGGGCCCGCCGACGTGGACTCGTTTCTCGATAATGTGTTCCGCGGCCTGCGCGTGTCGCCGGAGACGAAGGCGCAGATCGCCAAGCGCTACGAGCACGTGGGCGGTGTGAGCCCGATCAACGCGCACACGCGCGCGTTCATCAAGGCGCTCCAGCTCGAGCTCGACGCGCACGGCCCGGCGCTGCCGATTTATTGGGGCAACCGCAATTGGCATCCGCTCCTGGCCGACACCGTGGCGCAGATGGCGCACGCCGGCGTGGAGCGTGCGCTCGCATTCGTCACGAGCTCGTTCAGCTCCTATAGCGGTTGCCGCCGCTACCGCGAAGATCTGTTCGAAGCGGCGCGCACCATCCCGAACGCCCCGCGCTTCGACAAGCTGCGCGTGCCGTACAACCATCCGGGATTCATCGCAGCGACGGCCGATCGGGTCCGCGACGCCCTCGACACGCTGCCGGCCAGCAAGCGCGCGCATGCGCTGGTGTTGTTCACCGCGCACAGCCTACCGATCGCGATGGCGGCCGGCTGCGCCTACGAAGCGCAGCTCGAGGCAAGCTGCGGCCTCGTCGGCGACGTGCTCGAGCTGCCGCGCTGGCGGCTCGTCTATCAGAGCAACAACGCGTCTTACGGCCGCGAATCGTGGCTCGGCCCCGATATCCGCGACGCGTTGCGCGAGGCCGAGGCCGAAGGCATCAAGGCCGTCGTCGTCGCGCCGATCGGCTTCGTTTGCGATCACATGGAAGTCATCATGGACCTCGACGTGGACGCGGCCGCGGTGGCCCACGAGCTCGGGCTCACGATGGTCCGTGCGGGCACCGTCGGCACGCATCCCGCCTACGTCTCGATGGTGCGCGAGCTCATTGTCGAACGGTTGACGCCGGGCGCGCCGCGGCGCGCGCTGGGGAGCTTAGGACCGAGCCACGACCGCTGCCCCGCCGACTGCTGTTTGCCCGGCCGCCCGGGCCCGTTGAAACCCGCGCTGTGCGGCGTAGACGATCCCTGGCTCGAGCGGGCTTGAGCGCTTGGCCGGCAAGGACGTCGACGTCATCGTCATCGGCGCCGGCCTCGCCGGCCTGCATGCCGCGCTGACGCTGGAGGCCACGGGCCTGCGCGTGCTGGTGCTCGAGGCGCAGCAGCGCGTGGGCGGGCGCATCCATTCGATGCGCCAGCAGGGCAGCACGGCCGAAGCCGGCGGCACCTATATCGGCGCCGGCTATGCGCGCGTGCTCGCGGCAGCCGAACGCTACAGCGTCGAGCTCATGGATGTGACGCCGATCCTTCGGTTCTTCCGCGAGCAGGATCTCGCGCTCGACGGCGAGATCATTCGGCAGCGCGACTGGCCCACGCACCCCAAGAACGATTTTCCGGAACGCGATCGCGAGCAATTGCCGTGGAGCTACCATCGCGTGCTCACGATGCGCGACAACCCGCTCGGCAGTCCGGGCGAGTGGCTCGACGAGCGCCACGCGTCGCTCGACGTCTCAGCGCATGCGTGGCTGCGCAGCTTGGGGCTCAGCGAGCGAGCGATCGCTCTGGCGTACGGGCTCAACGTGAGCTTCGGCCGCGACGCGCACGACGTGTCCGCGTTGCTGCTGCTCTTCCGCGGCGCCTTCTCCAAGCAGCAACGCGCGCTCGGCGGAACCGAAAGTCTTGGGGTTACTGCGCGCCACGGCGTGCAACGAATTCCCGAGGCGATGGCCGCTGCGCTCGCCGGCGGCGTAGAGCTCGGAGCTGCCGTGCGCGCCATCGAGCTCACGAACGACGGCGTGGTGGTCACGTGCGCCGACGGCCGCCAGGTGCGCGCGCGTTACGCCATGGCGGCGGTGCCGCCGCCGGTGCTGCGACAGATGGCAATCGAGCCCAAGTTGCCGGCCTTGCAGCAGCAGGCCGTGGCGACATTGCCGTCGCAGCCGCTAACGCAGGTCTATCTGGCGCCGCGCAGCCGCTTCTGGGAGCAAGACGGCTACGCCGCGAGCTTGTTCACCGACACGCGCGCCGGCATGCTCGCCGCAGCGCGCAGCCGCGACGATCCCGCCGAGGTCACGAGCCTGACGGCGTGGATCACCGGCGACAACGCCGTGGCGCTCGACCGCCTCGCCACTGCGGCCGAAGCCGGCGGCGCGGTGATCGCGGCGATCGAGTCATTGCGGCCGGCCGCGAAAAACCAGCTCGAGCTCATCGGCCTGCACTCGTGGGGCGCCGATCCGTATGCCCTTGGCGCCTGGACGTACTTTCGCCCCGGCGAGGTCACGCGGTTCGCCGCGGCGCTCGGGCAGGCGCATGGGCGGCTGCACTTTTGCGGCGAGCACCTGGCTACCGAAAGCCGCGGCATGGAGGGCGCGATGGAGTCGGCCGAGGAGGCTGCGGCAGCGATTCTGGCGCAGGTCTGAAAGCCGCGCCGCTGCTCGGGTTTTGGCATCTCGCGGCTTTATTCGTTTGGGGTATAGCGGTAGAAGAACTTAACCGTTCACGTTCCCGACAGCGGCACTTAACGTAGCCACTCAAATACCCACGCCCAGACCGCTGCGAGCGGGTCCGAGGCCAAGGTTTCGGGACCCGTTTTTTATGAATGCAGCACTCGAGAACGTCGCCGCCGCGGTTGCCGATTCCGCTCCGGCGTTCGACGCCAAGGCCTACGACGAGGAAGCCAGCCGCGCGCACGCGCTCGAGCATTGCAACCGCAAATTTGCGGCGCTGAAAGCCGATCAGCGCATCGAGTGGGCGCTCGAGAATCTGCCGGGCCGCCACGTGCTCACCTCGAGCTTCGGCGCACAAGCCGCCGTCTCGCTGCATCTGGTAACGCAGGTGAGCCCGAACATGCCCGTCTTGCTCGTCGACACGGGCTATCTCTTCCCCGAAACGTATCGCTTCATCGACGAGCTCACGGCCCGCATGCGGCTGAATCTCAAGGTGTACCGAGCCGCGCGCTCGCCGGCTTGGCAGGAAGCCCGCCACGGCCAGCGTTGGAATCAAGGCTTGGAGGGGCTCGACGCCTACAACCAAGAGAACAAGGTAGAGCCGATGCGCCGCGGGTTGCGCGAGCTCGAGGTCAGCACCTGGTTCGCGGGAATCCGCCGCAACCAAGCCGAGAGCCGCAAGGAAATTCCATATCTCGAGTGGGCCGGCGGCCGCTGGAAAGTGCACCCCATCGCCGAGTGGACCGACCGCGACGTGCATCGTTATCTCACGAAGCACAACTTGCCGTATCACCCACTCTGGGAAAAAGGCTACGTGTCGATCGGCGACCAGCACAGCACGAAGGCGCTGCACGAAGTGGCCACTGTGGCCGAGACGCGCTTCAACGGCTTGAAGCGCGAGTGCGGCATCCACGAGATCAATCTCGCCGACCTGTAGGCCGATCGGGCACGCCCGGATTGCTCACGACAACGCGGCGCCGCTTCGCGACAGCCAAATCACTTCGAGCGTGGCCACGAGATTCATCGTGGCGTGCATCAACATCGGAACGAACACGGACCCGGTGAAGTAGCGTGCTGCGGCTAGCAAGAGCCCGCCCACGAAAATCGACGCAATGCCATACAGGTCGTATTGCACGTGAATGGCAGACCAGATCAATGACGTGACGGCGGCGGCGCCCACGAACTTCAACCGCGTCTCCAGCAGCCCTTGGAACATCAGGCCGCGAAACAACAGCTCCTCGAACAGCGGGGCCGCGATGATCAGCGTCGACCACAGCAAGATCGGCACGTCAGCCGACGCGTAGATGTCCCGCATGCTCTGCGGCACCACTTCGCGGCCCAACAACAATGTGAGCCCATCGCTAGCGGCCACGAAGAGCAGCAATCCGCCCAGCCAGAAAAACGTCTGCCGCGCCGTGGCCGCTTTGCAACCTAGTAAGTCGGCAGGCGTCGTCAAAGCTTGCCGCTTCGCAAATAGCAGGATGAGAGGCACGGCCACCAGCGTGGCGGCCCACGCTGTGACCGAGATGATGTCGGCGTCCGCGCCCGCTGCGGCCGAAAGCCCCGACCCGGTCTGGCCACGCCGACTGAGGGCCAAAACGACCGCGATGACGAAAAAAGCGACAATTTGCGCGACGACGTACGCAAGCCCGACTGCGATGGCGAGCAGCGCCACCAGCCAGGGCCGTTTGCACAGCCGGCTAGAGCGGCTCACTTGACAAGGTCTTGCTCGCACCCGCCCTTGAGCGGAAGAGGCACGTCGCGAAAAAGCTCGTCGACTTCCACCTGCGTCTGTGCGCGCGCGGCGTCGCGAATCAGCCGCGGCGAGTAGTGCGGAGCGAACAGATGCACGAAGTCGACCATGTAGCCGCGCAGCACCATGTCGCGCGGGAACCCGAGCCACGTGGTGACGCGTGGGAACAGCGCGCTGGCGTCGATCGAGACCAGATCCTCGCGATCCGCGCACTCGAACGCCATGGACGCGATGACGCCGACGCCCATGCCCATCCGCACGTAGGTCTTGATGATGTCGGCATCGCGCGCCGTGAACACCACGCGCGGCTCGAGCCCGTGCTCGCGGAACGCTCTCTTGAACGAGGACTCGCCGGTGCCGCTGAACACATACGTGACGAGCGGGTGATCGGCGAGCGCCTTCAAATCGATGGGCTTCGTATGCTTCGTGAGCGGGTGGCCCTTCGGCACCAGCACGATGCGATGCCAGTGGTAGATCGGCATCATCGTCAAGTGCGAGAACAAGTCCTGCGAGCCCGTGGCGATCGCAAAGTCCACCTTGTTCGTGCTGATGAGCTCCGCGATCTGCTCCGAGGTACCCTGGTGCAGCTCGAGGTCGACGCGCGGATAGCGCTCGCGGAACGCGCGGATCACCTCCGGCAGCACGTAGCGCGCCTGGGTGTGCGTGGTGGCGATCGAGAGCGTACCGTCCAGCTCCGCCGTGAGGTCGCTCGCGAGGCTCGAGATATTGCCCACCTCGCGCAGGATCTTGCGGGCGCGCGCGATCACCTCGCGGCCGGCCGGCGTGATCGCGGCCAAGCTCTTGCCTTTGCGAGTAAACAGTTGCACGCCGAGCTCGGCTTCGAGCTGCTTGAGCTGTTTGCTGATGCCGGGTTGGCTCGTGAAGAGGCGCTCGGCGGCCGACGTGATGTTCAAGCCGCTATCGGCGATCCCGACGAGATACTTGAGCTGCTTCAACGTCACGCGACGGCTTCCCCTAGGAAAAGGCCGCTTCCTCGTGCGAGTCGGCGGCCGCTGCGGCATATAACCATCGGTTAGATTGAGGTGTCAACGCGGCGTCCGTTATTTCGGGCCGCTATAAACCTAGGCGGAAAGATGGTTGTTAGGCACTCTAGGCGCACGGTATCGTGCGCCGCATACAGCCGCCTTTTCCCATGCAACATCTACCTCTGTTCGCGGATCTGAAGCATCGCGCCGTGCTCGTCGTTGGCGGCGGAGCCGTGGCCGAGCGCCGCGTGACGCTGCTCCATGAGGCCCAAGCGGCCGTCACGGTGCTGGCGCCTGAGCTCACGGAGCGGTTGGCGGAGCTCGCCGCCGGCGGCGCGGTAGCGCACGTTCCCAAGGTCTACGCCGCCGACTCGCTCGAGCCCTATTGGCTCGTCGTGGCCGCCACCGACGACCCGAGCGTGAATGCGGCCGTCGCAGCCGCGGCCACTGCCGCGAAGCGCTTCTGCAACGTCGTCGACGATCAAGCGCTTTGCACGTTCATCATGCCGGCGATCGTCGATCGCTCGCCGGTCACGATCGCCATCGGCAGCAGCGGCTTGTCGCCCGTGCTCGCGCGCTGGATCAAAGGTGTGCTCGAGACGGTGCTGCCGGCACGGCTCGGCGCGCTCGCCGAGCTCGCGGGCCGCTGGCGGCAACCCGTGCGCGAGCAGATCGGCGATCCAACGGAGCGCCGGCATTTCTGGGAGCGCGTGGTGACGGGCGCGGTGGCCGAGCATGCGTTCGCAGGGCGGGACGCCGACGCCGAGCGCGAGCTTAAGAGCGCGCTCACGAGCTTCAATAGCGACGACGTCGCTCGGCGCGGCGAGGCCTACCTCGTGGGCGCAGGCCCGGGCGGCATCGATTTGATCACGATCAGGGGCCGCCAATTGCTCGCGCACTCCGATGTCGTGCTCTACGACCGGCTCGTGAGCGCAGAGCTCTTGCAGTACGCGCGGCGCGACGCCGAGCTCATCTGCGTAGGCAAGACGCCGCGCCGCCCGTCGATCTCGCAGAAACAGCTCAATCGTTTGCTCGTGAGCCTGGTGCGTTCGGGCAAGCGCGTGTGCCGACTCAAAGGCGGCGACCCGTTCATCTTCGGCCGCGGCGGCGAAGAGCTGGAAGCGTTGGCGGAAGCCGGGCTGAAGTTTCAGGTGGTGCCCGGCGTCTCCGCGGCCGAAGGGTGCGCGGCGTATGCCGGCATCCCGCTCACGCTGCGCGGCGTTGCGCAGGCGGTGCTGCTCACCACGGGCCATACCCGCGACGACGGCATCCCCGTGATCGGCGAGCACACGGCGGGCCAGACGCTCGCGCTCTATATGGGCGTGGCGCAATACGGCGAGATCGCCGCGGCCCTGCTCGCCAAAGGCTATCCGCCCGAGATGCCGGTTGCCGTCGTCGAAAGCGGCACCACGGATCGGCAGCGCGTGGTGCGCACCGAGCTTGGCCACTTGGCCGTCGCGCAGGCCGCCCTCGACATCCGTCCGCCGGCGTTGCTCATCGTCGGCGAGACGACACGCTATGCGGAGCGCTACAGTTGGTTTGCGCCGAGCAAGCTCGAGCATTTCACAGCCGAGTCTGCAGCCGAAAGCGCTGATGTAAGCTACCCCTTAAGCTCCAACAAGGTTGCCCCATGATCTACGAAAGCATTCTCGACACCATCGGCAACACGCCGGTCGTCAAGCTGCACCGGATCGCGCCGAAGCACGTCACGATCTACGTGAAGATCGAAGCGTTCAATCCCTTGTCGTCGGTGAAGGACCGGTTGGCGTTCGCGATCATCGACGACGCCGAGCGGCGCGGCCTCTTGAAACCGGGCCAGACCGTGGTCGAAGCGACGTCGGGCAACACCGGCATCGCGCTTGCGATGGTGTGCGCGGCGAAGGGCTACCCGTTCGTTGCGACCATGGTGGAAACGTTCTCCATCGAGCGCCGCAAAATCATGCGCGCGCTCGGCGCCCGAGTGATCCTCACGCCCGCGGCCGAGCGCGGCACGGGCATGGTGCAGCTCGCAGCCTCGCTGGCCGAAAAGCACGGTTGGTTCCTGGCCCGTCAGTTTCAAAATCCCGCCAACCCCGCGTATCACCGGCAGACCACGGGTGCGGAGATCTTGAAAGACTTTGCGGGCCGCCGGCTCGACTTCTGGGTGACAGGCTGGGGCACGGGCGGCACGCTAACGGGCGCCGGCGAGATGCTCAAGCTCGGGCGCCCCGAAGTGCAGATCGTTGCCACGGAGCCGGCGGGCGCATCGCTGCTCGGCGGCAAGGACTGGGCGCCGCACAAGATTCAAGGCTGGACGCCGGACTTCTTACCGGACGTGCTGAACCCGAAGGTCTTCGATCAGCTCATTCCCGTCACCGACGAGGAGGGCAAGACGATGGCGCGCCGGCTCGCCCGCGAGGAAGGCATCTTCGTCGGCATCTCGGCAGGCGCCACGCTCGCGGCGACCGTCAAAGCCGCCGAGACCGCGAAGCCGGGCTCCGTATTGCTCGCGATGCTGCCCGACACGGGCGAGCGCTATCTCGGCACGTATCTCTTCGACGACTTGAACGCGGGCTCCGATGACGAGTGGCTCGCGAGCTTGGACAAGAAGTAGCGGACCGGCGACGCGGCCGCTGAGGCCTACGGCGTGGCCATCGAGTTTCGCTCGAGCCACTCGGCAAGGCCGTCCTCCGTCAGCGAGCCGTCCGCCACGGCCACGAGCGTCATCACCTCGTCGTTCTGCTGCGGCTCGAGCGCATAACCGTTGAGATAGAGAAAAGCGCGCGTCGCCAGTAGCGCCGCTCGCTTGTTGCCGTCGTTGAACGGATGGTTCTTTGCCAGGCCAATACAAAGAACGGCGGCGAGGCGAAAAATGGAGCTTCGCGGTTCGTACGCAAGGAGGTTGCGCGGCCGGTCAAGCGCGCTTTCGAGCAGCCCTCGGTCGCGCAATCCCGGTAGGCCGCCGAATTCGTAGATTGCTTCGTCGTGTATCGCGGTCGCGATCGCTACCGTGAGCCACTTGGGCTCACTCACCGCTTCGCGAGCTCGTGCAGAGCATTGCGGTGCCGCTTCATGTAATCGCGATTCGACTCGATGGCTTTCGCAAAGTCGGGGTCGTAGGGCGTTAAACGGATACCGTCATGCGACTTGACGGCGAACAGCTCATCCCCTTCCGCAATGCCTAGCGATTCCACGACATCCTTCGTAAGAAGGACACCGAGCGAATTACCCACTTTCCGGACTTTGACCACAGCTGCCATATCAACTCCTCCGAAAGCCGGAGGTTATAACGTTTGTAATACGTCGTGCAACCTCGCATGTCGCACGAGGACGTGAATTTCGAGCGCATCTGCATAGGCGCGAATTTCGCCAGCTTCAAAGTTGCCTTCGAACCACCTGCAGAAAGACGAGGTCGCGCGCCAGCGGCCACGCGTGATCAGCAAGCGCCGCTTGCGCCGCGGTGTTCCGGTGCGCGTTGGCCATCGTCTCGATGTGCATCCGCTGGACGCTTCCGCGGCATCTAACTCGATTAGCAACGGACGACGTGAGGTCCTTTGAATGCTACACAGCGTTAGCCAAACAACGTTACAGGGGCCTGCCCGGCTTGCCGGCTTCTTGTACCTCGCCGTAAACGCGATCTACATCGTTTCGCTCGTTGCAGGCTCCGAGGGCCCGGAGGGCATTCGCCATGCGGCGGTTGCGTTGCAGGCAACCGCAAGCGCGGCGACGATCGTCATGGCGTGGGCGTTCTACGAGATTCTCAAGCCGGCGGGCGCCGGCCTCGCGCTTCTACATACCGCGGGCGATCTCGGTGTTCGGCCTCGTCGCCACAGCGGTCAGCCTCTTAGATGCTCTCGTCCAAATAGGCGCGCCGGCAGTCGGCGGGTATCTAGCGTACTCGGGCGCGCTTCTACTCCTCGCCGAAATATTGACCGGCAGTTGGCTTCTCTTCGCTGGTGCCGGGCCACGACGCGCGTCGCTGCCTGATTTTCGCGATGGGCCTGCCTAGGCTCTCGCAACGACTTCCGCGGCTTCGCCAGCCGTGAAACAAAATATCCCGAAAGAACCGATAGGATTTCAACATGATGTTGCTCTTGCCGACTGGAAGGCGTTGTATGGCGATGCGGGACTGACGATCACCGCCAGGATCCCCGTCCCGGACACTTTTGCGGCGTTTCTAATCGAAGGGCGCCGCATCGGCGAGGCTTAGGAGGAGAGAACAGATGTCGCGGATCATGCAATGGGCGGCGTGCGCCGCTCTCGTCACCATCGGCAGCAACGAGGCCGCGTTCGCGCAAGCGGCGTGCGATCGCGACTGCCTTCGTTCGACGCTCGATCGTTACCTCGAGGCGGTCGTCGCACACGATCCGAGCAAGGCGCCGCTCGTCGTCGGATTCCGCCAAACCGAGAATGCCATCAACGTGGCGCCAGGCAGAGGTGTTTGGCAAAGCGTGACCGCGCTCGGCAGCGTGCAGCGCCGGTACTTCGATCCCGTGAGCGGTCAGGCGGGCTATTACGGCACGGTCATGGAAGGTGAAGAAACCGCGGTCGTGACGGTTCGGCTACGGGTCGAGAACCGCGAGCTCACCGAAGCCGAGTGGTACATTGCGCGCGCGAACGATCCCGGGTTGCGCGGCCCGCGCCAGCCAGGCGGTCCGCCGGCCAATCTGCACAATCCCGAGTACCTGGAGCAACACCCACCGCCGCAGCGCGTCGTGCCGCGCAACGAGCGGGTCGATCGCGCGGCCTTGAGCCGCATCGCCGAAAGTTACTTCGACGCGATCACCTCGCATGACGGCTCCGTCGCGCTCGTGCACGAGGGCTGCGGTCGCGCAGAGAACGGCACGCCGGCACCGGGCGGGGCTTTCTTACCA
This sequence comes from uncultured Gammaproteobacteria bacterium, assembly GCA_946887385.1. The sequence continues at coordinate 2,074 of CAMPKU010000079.1, read as the reverse complement.
CCGGCGCCGCCGCGTGCGGGGACGCAGCCCCCTCCACCGCCGGTCGCGGGCGCGCAAGGTGCGCAGGCGGCCGCCGGCATCCGCGACTGCGTCGCGGGCCTCGAGAACTTCAACGCTTCCATGGTGACGGCGCGTCGCATTCCGCTGATCGACGAGGAGGCGCAAGTCGTGCTGGCCCTCGGTGTGTTCATCCGCCGGCCGGGCTCGCCTACACCGCGCCTCGTCTTCAGCGAGTGGTTCGTGATCGACGAGGCGAAAATCCGCACGGTCTACACGGCGATGTTCTATCCGCCGCCGGAGCTCGCCGTGCCTAACTGGCCGCCATACGACGGCAACTGGCCATTGCCGGCGACGATCGTTCCGGCACCCGCGCCGCCCCGGTAACGTCCAGTGAACAAAGCCGCAGCTGTCGCATGATCGTCACATTTCGCACCAAGGCGTACGCGAACATCACGATGTTCGGCGACGTCGCAAAGCAGCTGTTGGAGCTCATGGGACACAGCAGCACAGTTCCGAGCGCGATCAAGGCCGAGGACGTGCCAACCGCACTCGCGCGGCTCGAAGCTGCGATCAACGAGCGCAAAGCGGCCGACGCCGCGAGCGCGGTGGAAGGCGATCGCGACGACTACGCCTCACCGCGCAAAGTGACTCTCACCCAACGTGCCGGGCCGTTGCTCGAGCTGCTCCGTGCGGCCGCGGCGAAGAAGGCCGACGTGATGTGGGATAGCTGAGCGCCCGCCTGTAGGCTCGTCGCGCTGCGCTTGACTGCCAAGAAGAAGCGACGATGACAATTTTTGGCCGCAGGCTCACTCTACTCTAGTCATCGTCATTTCGATCGACACCGGACCCCAGCTTCGACCTGCGTCCAGGGACTGATCCAAGCTGTAGGTGAACTGATTCTGATCCACCAAGCGGTAGCGCTCTCGAATTCTCGTCTGCGCATCCTCGGAAATAACGACGACGCTGTCGGCTTCGCGGCTCACGGAGCCTGAGCTCGCATTCACTTGTCTGCGAATAAACGAGCTCGAGACATTGAGAAACTCGACGATCCATGTGTCGTGCTCCGTGCCGAATTGGCGAAGGGTTATTCCGAGATACTGCTTGCCGTCAGCCGACGCATGCAATTCATCCGCGATCGCCATGCCATTCAGGACGTAGCGGCCGATCCAGGTCCATTCGGCGTGGGTTCCGTCCGCAAGTCGCTTCCTGCCACTCCATTTACCGACCAGGAAGGAAAACAGGTCGAGCTCGGCGGGTGCTTCCGGGTTTCTCTCGCCGTAGGTCGTGATTGCAGATTCGGCGGCCACGGCATCTCTCCCAGTGACGGTCGTAATCGCAAGGGCTGCGGCAATTAGAACGCACATCCGCCTCTTCACGGAAATTGCCCTGCATTTGTATTTATTTTATTATACAGAACAAATGAAAGACCGTGAAGACACTTTGGGCTCGCTCGAGCATGTTGTGTTGCTCGCCGTGATGCGTCTGGGCGAAGGCGCCTACGGCGTCACGGTCCGCCGCGAAATCGAAAACACTACGGGGCGCGCGCTTTCGATCGGCGCCGCCTATGCGACGCTCGTGCGCCTGGAGTCGAAAGGCTTCGTCAAATCACCTGCGGGTGCGCCTACGGCAGAGCGCGGCGGGCGGGCGAAGCGCTACTTTCGCGTGACCGTGGACGGCAAGCGCGCGTTGCGAAGGACGCATGACGCGATTCAGAAGATGCGAGCCGGCCTGAAAGGGCTGGAGGTCACTTGACGCATCGACACGTTCTGCTGGCAGCGACGTGGCTCTTTTCGCGCTTGGTGCCGAAAGTCGACCGCGAGCATCTTGTCGGCGACCTCGCAGAGGAATACGCGCTCCGAGCGCGGGCGGACTCTTCATCGGTAGCCGCCAAGTGGTACCTACGACAGATCTGCGCGTCCGCCGTCCCCGTGCTGCGGCTCAGGCTCGCGCGCGCGGGATGGCTGGCCACGCTGGGTGTTGCCCTACGCGCCTATCTCGTGCTCGGCGCGGCGCACCTTGCGAGGAACTGGGCGCTTCCGACGTCATACGGTCCGACCTACGACCCGCTGGGCCT
>CAMPKU010000078.1 GCA_946887385.1 uncultured Gammaproteobacteria bacterium | reverse complement strand
TCACGCCGGTGCCCGTCACCGACGACGGCACGCGGCGACCGGCCGCCTGAGAGGGTCTAGGCGCGTACGGCTCGTGCCGGCGCGTCAGTGCGGCGTTTGGCCTCGAGCGCGTCCGCGAGCACGGGCTCGGGATCGTTGTGCGCGCCCGGCGGGCAGCCGATCACGGTGACGCGCGTCGAAACGTAGCGGCTCGATTTGGCCCGCGGGTTGTGCAGCTTGAGCTGCCCCACGTTTTCCGCAATCTGCTGCGCGAGCGGCTCGATCTCGCTGGCGTGCTGGCCGACGACGGCCGCCACGAGCGTGCACTCGTCGTAGCGCGCGCACAGATCGCCCGCGCGGCGCAGCGCACGCATGATCTGCGCGCCGATCATGCGCTGACAGGAGTCGGCCGCCTTGTCGCCGAACGTCTGCCGATACACATCGAACTCCACGATCTCGAACGCGAGCAGCGTCACGAAGCGGCGGTCGCGCCGTGCCATCGCAAAATCGCGGCGCAGCATCTCTTGAAAATACGCGAAGCGCATGAGGCCGGTGGCGGGATCGATACGATCGAGCGATGCGAGCTTCTGGCGCGCGCGGCCGAGCTCCCCCTGCAACGGCGACGCGTCGCCGGCGGCATAGCCATCGGCCGCCGGGGCTTCGCTGCGGCTCGGCAATGCCGGCTCCTGGGTGATCAGAAAAAAGCGCAGATCGCCGCGCGCGCCTTTGAGCGGCGTCACGCTGATCTCGCTGCTGAACGACGTGCCGTCCTTGCGCAGCTCGGGGGCCGTCGCGCGGTACGCTTCGCCGCGGCTGATGGCCGCTCTAAGCTCCGCGAGCTCAGCGTCGCCGGCGCGGGCCAGTGCCGCCCAGGGGCGCCCTGCGAGCTCGCCGAGGGTGTAGCCCGTCAACCGCTCGTAGGCCGGATTCGCATAGACGATGGGCAGGTCGGGCCGGTTGGCGTCGGCCACCACCACGCCTGCCGGACTGGCCGCCACGATCTGCTCCAACGCGTGGCGATTCAGGGATCTGATGCCGTGTGCGTCCCTGCCGGTTTCCATACGATTATGTTCGATGACGCCACGCGCAAGCGTCTATGAAGCGCATCACATTGCACCGGGCGAGTGAGCCATCGCCGTCACTCCGCCACGGCGTAGATGCCGCGCAGCTCCCGCCAGTAGCCGCGGAAGTCCATGCCGCTGCCGAAGACATAGACGTCGTCGACCGGCAGACCGGCTACCGTGACGTTCGGCCGCGCGGCTCGGCGCCTGAGCCGCTTCGTGACCAGCACGGCGCTGAATCGATTACGCACGCCGATGCGCTGCAGCTCGAGGTCGAGCGCGCGCAGGGTCTTGCCTTGATCGAGGATGTCGTCCACCACGAGCACCGTGCGCCCCGCGAGCGCCCGCCGCGGCCGCACGCGCCAGACCAGGCCGCCGCCGCGCGTCGCGCCACGGTAGCGCGTGACGTGCACGTAATCGAACTCGTGCGGAAAGTGAAACCGCTTGCAGAGCTCGAGCGCGGCGTAGGCACCGCCGTGCATCACGGCCAGCACCACGGGGTTCGCGCCCTGCAGGCGCGGCGTCAATTCGGCAGCCATCCGGTCAAGCGCGCGCGCTACGTCGCCGGCCGTATACAACCGCCGCGCGCTGCGGCGCACTTCGCGCGCAGCGGCCGCCGGCGGCGCCGGCTCAGCCTTCGAGCTCGAGCTTCGGGCGCGCGCAGAGCGGCGCGACGAGCGCGCTCGCTTTCTGCCACTCTGCGGACGCATGCAAGGCCTCCCAGTCGAAGGTGCCGCGGCCATGCAGGCGCGTGAGCCGCAATTGTGCCGCGGGATTCACGTACCCGTGTAGAACCTCGAGCACGGCCGGAACTTGCTCCGGCGCATTGCACAGCAGCACGAGGTCGCAGCCGGCCTCGAGCGCGAGCTGCACGCGCGTCGCCACCGAGCCGACGACCGACGCGCCCACCATGCTCAAATCGTCCGAGATCACGGCACCCTTGAATTCGAGCTCGCCGCGCAGGTAGTCCGCGATCCACCAGCTCGACAAGCTGGCCGGGCGCGAGTCGACGGCCGGAAAGCTCACGTGCGCGACCATGACGCCTTGAAGCCCGTTGGCGATGAGGTCGCGATAGGGCCGCACGTCGTCGTCGAGATCGGCGAGCTCGCGGTTATCGACGGCGAACTCGGTGTGCGAGTCGCTATGCGCGCCCGCGTGCGTGGGGAAGTGCTTGGCGGTGACGGCCATCCCGGCCCTTTTCGCGCCCGTGGCAAAGCGGCGCGCGAGCGCCGCGACCACCGCGGGCTCCCGATGCAGCGCGCGGTCGCCGATGACCTCCGCAAGGCCGCGGTCGAGATCCACGCACGGCGCGAAGCTCAAGTCCACGCCCGCGGCGCGCAGCTCCGCCGCCATCAGCCAACCGAGCGCAGCGGCCGCCCGCAGCGCCGCCTCACGGTCCTCGTCGTGCAGCCGGCCCACCGCGCGCAGCGGCGGCAGCCGCGAGAACGGCTGGCGAAAACGCTGCACGCGGCCGCCCTCCTGGTCCACGGTCACGAGCAGCGGCGGCTGGCGAACGGCATGAATGTCGGCAACGAGCTTCGTGAGCTGCGGCACGCTCTCGAAATTACGCGAGAAAAGGATCACGCCGCCGACGAGCGGCGACTCGAGCCACTTTCGCTCGTCGGGCAAGAGCTCCTTGCCCCGGAGATCGATCATCAACGGACCCAGCGACACGCTTGCTCCAATCGCCGTCAGGCGATGTCCACGACGGTGCCCGCAGCGACCAGATCGAACAGCTCGACGATGTCGCGATTTCCCATGCGGATGCAGCCGATCGAGCTTGGGCTCCCGAGCGGCTCCGTATCCGGCGCGCCGTGAATATAAATGTAGCGGCGCATTGTATCGACGGCGCCGAGCCGGTTCCTGCCGATTTCCGTGCCGGAAAGCCACAAAATGCGCGTCAGGATCCAGTCGCGTTTAGGCTCGGCACGCGCCAGCTCCGGCGAGTAGATCTCGCCCGTCGGCCGCCGCCCGCGAAACACGGCATTGAGCGGCGCACCGGCGCCCACCTTCGCGCGCACGATGTGGCGGCCGCGCGGAGTCTTGAAACTGCCGTTTTGCTCGCCGGCGCCGTGCTTCGAGGTCGACACCGAATAGGTCTTCACGGGCCGCCCGGCGCGCTCGAGCGTGAGCGTCTGCGCGGCCAGCGAAACGCGTAGCGTCAGGGGTTGCGTTCGGTCTCGGTCCATGTGCGATAGGGCCGCGTTACGAGGCGGACGTTGTAGTAGCGCTCGAGCTCGGTAACCTCGGTACCGAGCCATGCGGGATGCGCGAACGGTTCGTCCTCGCGCTGCAGCTCGATTTCGGCCACCACGAGCCCGGCGTTGTCGCCATGAAACTCGTCGATCTCCCACGTCTTGCCGTCGTGCGTAACGTAATGACGTGTCTTCTCGATCAGCGGGCCTTCGGCGAGCGCGAGCAGCTCGCCGGCGTCAGCGAGCGGCACCGGATACTCGTACTCCAGGCGTGAAGCGACCAGGCCGCCGGCTTTGATGTTGAGGTACGCGTCGCCGCCTGCAATGCGCACGCGCACCGACATGCGCTTGCCGCTCGCGAGATAGCCCTGCCGGAGCGTCTGGCTGCGGTAGGCGAGCGCGCGCCAGGCATCGTTCTTCGGCAAGAATTTGCGCTCGATCTCACGCGCCATGGCGCGATGATAGCCGCGATCTACGCCTCAGTCGCGCTCGAACACCGCCAGCGCTTCGACGTGATGCGTATGCGGAAACATGTCGAAGACGCGGGCGGTGCGCAAGCGGTAGCCGAGCCGCTCCGTGAGCACCTGCGCATCGCGCGCCAGCGTGGCGGGGTGGCACGACACGTAGACGATGCGCCGCGGCCCATCGGCGCGCAGCTCGGCCACGAAAGCTTCGGCGCCCGTGCGCGGCGGGTCGAGCACCACGATGTCCCAGGGCTCGCGATAGAAGCTCCATCCGGGGCGCATCAGATCCGCGCTCACGAAGCGCGTGTTGCCGATGCCGTTGCTCGCAGCATTCCGCACGGCGCGCGCCACGAGACTCGCCTCGCCCTCGACGCCGGTAAGCTCGCGCGCCCGCTGCGCGAGCGGCAGGCTGAAGTTGCCGAGGCCGCAATATAGATCGAGCACGCGGTCCGTGGCTTGCACGTCGGCCAGGCGAACGGCCGTCGAGACGAGCTCCGCATTGATGTTCGCGTTCACCTGCACGAAGTCCGTGGGCAAGAACTCGAACGTGAGGCCGAATTCCGCCAGGCGATAGCGCAGCGGCCGGGCCCGCTCGAGCGGCGTCACGGTGCTTGGCCCGCCGGGCTGCCAATAGAGATCGATGTTGTGGCGAACGCCGAACGCGCGGAACGCTTCGATATCGGCCGCGCTCGGCGCCGCCAGCACGCGCAGCACGAGCGCCGCGGCATCGTCTGCTACGGCCGCTGCAATCTGAGTCAGGCGCAGATTGAGGCTGCTTTGCTCGATTAGCGCGGCTATCTCGCCGAGCAGGCCGTCGATCGGCGGCATGAGAACCGGACAGCGGCGCATGTCGGTGACGTAGGGGCCCGCGCGCTCGCGGAAGCCGACGAGCACGCGCCCCTTCGCGGCGACGTACTTCACCCCGAGCCGCGCGCGCCGCCGGTAGTGCCAGGTTTCGCTCAGCGCGGGCGGAAGCCACGTCTGCGGCTCGACCCGCCCGATACGCTTCAACGTTTCCGCGACGACGCGCTGCTTGAACGATACCTGCGCCGCAGCATCGAGGTGTTGCAGCGCGCAGCCGCCGCAGCGGCCGAAATACTCGCAGCCGGGCAGTACGCGCTCGGCCGACGGCTCGAGCACCTGCTTGAGATCGGCTTCCTGGAGCTTGCGCCGGCGCTTGCGCAGCACCATCTCGACGCGCTCGCCGGGCAACGCATCGGGCACGAACACGCGCCGCCCGTCCACGTCGGCGATCCCGACACCGTCGTGCGTGAGATCGACGACGGTGGCGGTGACGACGGGGCCGTCAGCCCGCATGCCTCGTGGTCTGCCAGAGCGCGAGGTATTGCTGCAAGTGCGGCCGGTCGGACTGCGCGAGCTTCGCTTCTACTACCTCGAGCTCTTTTTGGTAAGCGGCCGCATCGAGCTCGCCGCGCGTGAGCTGAAATCGCAAATAGATGAGATAGGTATTCAGAACGTCGGTCTCGCAGTAGTCGCGAATCGCGGCGAGCTCGCCGCGCCGGTACGCGGGCCAAACCTGTGCCCCGCCGATGCCGAGCTTGCCGGGCAGCCCGATGAGCTGCGCCGCGAGATCGAGCGACGCGCGGCCGCTGGCGCCGAAACTCGACAGCACGTCCATGAGATCGATGTGCCGCCAGTGATAGCGGCTCAAGTAGTTGTTGAAGCGAAACTCGCGGTCCGTGTCGCCGACGTCCCAATAGCGGTGCGCATTCACCCCGTGCCGCAGAGCGCGATAGTTGAGCACCGGTAAGTCGAATCCGGAGCCGTTCCAGGAGACGAGCACGGGCGTGTACCGCTCGAGACCGTCGAAAAACCGCTGCACGAGCTCGCGCTCGCTCGATTGCTCGTCGCCGAGGCTGAAGATCTTGAGCCCATCGCGGGCACTGCGCAGCACCACGGAGATCGCGACGACACGCTGCTGCGGCGGCGGCAAGAACTCGTTTTGCCGAAGCTGACGCTGTTTCGCGAACATCGCTTGCGCGACGCCGGCGTCGTCCAAGTCGCCGAGGTCGTAGAGCCGCCGGCCGAGCTCCACGTCGGGCACCGTCTCGATGTCGAAAGCGAGCACGTTCATGCGTTCCCCGTCTTAGAGCCCGGTTGTGCGCGCATCAATACCGCCACGGCGACGATCAACCCGGCCTCGTCGCTGAGCGTGAGGTGGCCCTCCCCCACGCCGAGCTTCGTGCACACAGCGCGGCCGCGCGCGGAGTAGATTACCTGCGGCTGTCCCAGGGCGTTCGGCATCATGCCCACGTCGCGCACCCAGATGCCGTTGGCAAACCCCGTGCCGAGGGCCTTCACGATGGCCTCTTTCGCCGCGAATCTCATCGCGAGAAAGCGAGCGGGCCGCTTCGCGCTGCCGAACAGCTCGAGCTCCTCGTCGAGCAGCAATCGCTGCGCGAAGTGCTGGCCGAATCGCTGCCACGTCTGCTCGACGCGCCGCGCTTCGAGAACGTCCGTGCCGATACCGAAGATCACGCGCGCGCCGCCACCATCAAGGCCTTCATCTTCGCGACTGCGCCGGCGAGCCCGTCGAACAGCGCCTGCGCAACGATCGCATGACCGATGTTCAGCTCGACGATGGTGCCGATCGCTGCCACGGGCGTCACGTTGTGATAGTTGAGCCCGTGGCCGGCGTGCACGACCAGCCCGAGCGCCGCGGCGCGCGCCGCCGCGGCTTCGATGCGCTGCAACTCCTGCGCGGCGCGGGCGCCCTCCGCCTCTGCGTACGCGCCCGTGTGCAGCTCGACGACCGAGGCGCCGATCTCGGCGCTGGCCTCGACCTGCGCGTCGTCGGGATCGATGAACAGCGACACGCGGATGCCGTGCTGCGCGAGCGCGCGGCAGGCAGCGGCCACGCGTTGCTTCGAGCCGGCCACGTCGAGGCCGCCCTCGGTGGTCAGCTCTTCACGCCGCTCGGGCACGAAGCAGCAATCCGACGGCCTGTGCTTGCTCGCGAACTCCACCATCGCGTCGGTCACGGCCATCTCGAGGTTCACTCGCGTCTGCACCGTGCGCAGCAGCACTTCGACGTCGCGCGCCTGGATGTGGCGCCGGTCCTCGCGCAAATGCACGGTGATGCTGTCGCCGCCCGCTTGCTCGGCGATCAGCGCCGCCGCAACCGGATCGGGATAACGCGTATGGCGCGCCTGGCGCACCGTGGCAATGTGATCGACGTTGACGCCTAAGTGAATGGGGTTCATGACTGCCGTTAAAGTCCGCGACTGACGATGTCCTGCAACACGAGCCGGCTGTTCAGCGGGCGTTCGCCGAGGTGCGCACGGAGCGCTCGCCCGAGCAACCGCTGTGCCGTCCGCAAGCTGGAGTCGTCGTCGAGCGTGCCGTCGCGCAGCGCCAGGAGGTCCCGGCCGGGGTAAAGATCGGCGTCGGTGTCCTCGGCCTCGACACGTCTAATCCCAAGCTCGAGCTCGTAGATGTAGCGAAAGTCTGCGCGCAGCGGCTCGCCGGTTGCCGACTCGCTGTCGAGCTCGAGCCCGTACCCGAGCGCGCGCAGCAGCTCGAGCTCGAACACGCGCAGCGTTCGCGGCACGCTCGGCTCTTCGCCCAACTGCGCAAGGCAGCGACTATAGCAGGAAAAAACCTCGGCATTCGGATCGCCGCGAGCCGTTAGACGCAGCAGCAACTCGTTCGCGTAGAAGCCGGCGAGCAAGCGTTGTCCTTCCAAGTTCAAGCTCGGCCCGTCGGCCTCGACGTGCGTCAGCCGGCCAAGCTCGCCGCGCCGAATCCACGATAGCCGCAGCGGAACGAACGGCTGCAAGAAGGCCCGCTGCCGCGCGGCGGCGCGGCGCGAGCCGCGCGCGACGAGACCCATGCGGCCGTGACTCGCGGTCACGCATTCCAGCAGTTGGCTCGAGTCGCGATAGGGCCGCTGGTGCAGCACGAAGCCGTGCTCGAGCAGCACTTGTTCGCGCTCCGTCATTACACCTCGAACCCCAGACGCATGAGCTCGCGCTCGTTGTCGGCCCAGTGCTCGCGCACCTTCACCCATAGCTCGAGATGCACGCGCTCGCCGAGCAGCTCACGCAGCTCCTGGCGCGCGAGCGTGCCGGCCTCTTTCAGCACGCCGCCGCCCTTGCCGATGACGATGCTCTTTTGGCTGTCGCGCTCTAGCCAGATCAGCGCGTGAATCAATCGCTGGCCTTCCTCGGTCTTACCGAGATGCTCGACCTCGACCGTCAAGCCGTACGGCACTTCCTGGTGCACGAGCGTCATGAGCTTCTCGCGAATCGTTTCGGCGATCCTGAAGGCGAGATCGCGGTCCGTGACCAAGCCTTCCGGAAATTGCTTCGGGCCGACGGGCAGGTGCGCGAAGATTTGCTCGACGAGACGCGGGAGATTCTCGCCGCTGCGCGCCGACACGGGCACGAACTCGGCGAACGGCCGATTCGAGAACTTCACGAGCGTGGGCAAGAGCTCCGACTTGCTGCCGAGCGCATCGATCTTGTTCAAGACGAGAAACGTCTTGTCGAGCTTGTCGTCGAGCATCTCCACCAAGGTGCGATCCTGCGCCGTGAACCGGCCGGAGTCGACGACGAGCAGCGCCAGGTCGCAGTCGTCGAGCGCCTGGTGAATTTGCCGGGCCATGAGCCGGTGCAGTGCGCGCTTCGTGCGGCGCGCGTGCCCCGGGGTGTCGATGAACACCGCCTGATCATCGCCCCGGTTCAAAACGCCGAGCACGCGCTGGCGGGTAGTGTGCGGCTTGTCGGTGACGATACTGAGCTTTTGGCCGACCAGCGCGTTCAAGAGCGTGGACTTGCCGACGTTGGGCCTGCCGACGATCGCAACGAACCCGCAACGGCCGCCTATGGGGTCAGGGCTGCTCACCGGTCAGCACCGCCAGCATCGCGGCCGCGGCTTCTTGCTCCGCACTGCGGCGGCTCTGTCCTTGACCGGTGGTAACGGCATTCTGCTCTCGCACTGTGCACTCGACGACGAACGTCTGCGCGTGGTCTCGGCCGTGAACGGCAGCCACCACGTATGACGGCAACGGCAGTCCCCTGCCTTGTAGCCACTCCTGTAGCCGCGTTTTCGGATCCTTGAGCGTCGCCGCATCGGGCAGGCTCTCGAAATGCTCGGCGAACATGAGATCGACGACAGCTTCTGCCGCCGCCGCGCCGCCGTCAAGCAACACGGCCCCCACCAAGGCTTCCACGGCGTCGGCGAGGATCGCCGCGCGCTGCGCGCCGCCCGACCTGATCTCTCCGGCACCGAGCGTCAACTGGGCGTCCACGCTGAGGCGTTGCCCGATGGCCGCAAGCGTCGGCTCCTTGACCAGCGCGGCACGCGCGCGGCTCAAGTCGCCTTCGGAATCTTGGGGGCGCAGGTCGTAGAGCCGCCGCGCTATCGCGAAGTTCAGGTACGAGTCGCCGAGATACTCGAGCCGCTCGTTGTTGGATTTCGATGCGCTGCGGTGGGTGAGCGCAAGCTCGAGTAGCGCGGGGTCGTTGAATACGTAGCGTAGCTGCGTCTCGGCCCAGCGGCCGTGACCGCTCACCGCGCGATCTCGACCTGCTTGTCGTAGGCCACCACGAGATAGATGTCCGCGACATACGACGCGCGTTCTTCGTACTGCACGCGCAAGGAGTAACCGGTCTTGCTTTGGGCAATCTTCATCGAGTCCGTGTCGAGACGGATGTCCTCCACCGAGAAACGGCGGAACAGCTCGTTGCGGATGCTTTGCGGCGTGGGACCGTTGCCGCTCAAATCGCGCTGCACGTCGTCCAGGATCGTCGACATGCGCATGTTCTTGATGTACATGGGCACTACCTTGAGCACACCGAGCCCTACCACGCCGACGAGCGCGGCGAGGATCAGGAAACCCAACGCGGTGATGCCCGCTTGCGCGTGCCGAGGCGGCGTCGTCATTCGATACCTTTGCCGATGCGATTCCATTGCGGTCCTCCTTCGGACGGCCGCCGCCAGTTCATCCAAATGCCCATCGCACGCCCCACCAGGTTGCCTTCCGGCACGTACCCTACCTGCGGGTAGCGACCATCCTCACTATTGTCTCGATGATCGCCCATCACGAAATAGTGGCCGGCCGGCACTTCGTAGGTGCCGCCGCGCGTCAACACTCCCTGCGTCAGCAGCACGCGGTGCCGATGCTCGCCGAGCTCTTCCCAGCCGAGCACCGTGCCGGGCTCCTCCTTATAAGGGCCCGCCAGCTCGATCGGGATGAGCTCGCCGTTGATCGTAAGCCGCTTATTGGCCGGATGATAATCGACCACGTCACCCGGCAACCCGATCACGCGCTTGACGTAGTTCACGCTCGGATTCGACGGCAGCCTAAAAACGACCACGTCGCCGCGCTCCGGCTCCCCGATCTCCACGAACTTGGTATTTATAACCGGCAGACGTAAGCCATACGCGAACTTGTTCACAAAAATGAAATCGCCGGTCACGAGCGTGGGCGTCATCGAGGGCGACGGAATGCGAAAAGGCTCGAGCACAAACGAGCGGATCAGCAGCACAATCACCAGCACGGGGAAGAACGACCGCGCGTATTCGACGGCGATCGGCTCTTTGACGGTCTCGCCGCGAGCCGCTGCGCGGACGCGTGCGCCCCTCAAGAACACCGCGTCGATGGCCGCGATGACCCCAGCAAGGGCCGTGAGCACGACGATGATCAGGGCCAGATCGAGGTTAGCCAACACGCCGCTCATTTCTTGTCCACTTTGAGCACGGCCAGAAATGCCTCTTGTGGAATTTCGACCGAGCCTACTTGCTTCATACGCTTTTTGCCGGCTTTCTGCTTCTCGAGCAGCTTGCGCTTGCGGGTGACGTCGCCGCCGTACAGCTTCGCCGTGACGTCTTTGCGGTACGCCTTCACCGTGGAGCGAGCGATCACTTGCGAGCCGATCGCCGCTTGTATGGCGACCTCGAACTGCTGCCGTGGAATCACCTCTTTCAGTGTCTCGACGATCTTCCTGCCCTTGCGCTCGATGCCGTCGCGATGCGCGATGAATGCCATCGCGTCCAGCTTCTCTTTGTTGATGAGGATGTCGAGCTTCACGAGCGGCGCCGCTTCGAAGCGCAGGAACTGATAGTCGAACGACGCGTAGCCGCGGCTCACGGACTTGAGCCTGTCGAAAAAGTCGAGCACCACCTCGGCGAGCGGCAGCTCGAACTCGATTTGCACCTGCCTGCCCGAGTACTGAATGCGCTTCTGCACGCCGCGCTTCTCGATGCACAACTGGATTACCGAGCCGAGATACTCCTGCGGTACCAAGATGCTGGCCAGAATGATGGGCTCGCGGATCTCCACGATCTTGCTGGTTTCCGGCAGCTCGGCCGGGTTCTCGATCTTGACGACGTCGCCGCCCGTGGTCACCACCTCGTAGACGACGGTGGGCGCCGTGGAGATCAGCGACAAGTCGTGCTCGCGCTCCAGCCGCTCCTGGATGATCTCCATGTGCAAGAGTCCCAAGAAGCCGCACCGCATGCCGAATCCGAGCGCGGCGCTCACCTCCGGCTCGAAGCTCAGCGACGAGTCGTTCAGCGCCAGCTTCTGCAGCGCTTCGCGAAACTTTTCGTAGTCCTCCGACACCACGGGGAACAGGCCCGCGAACACGCGCGGCTGAATCTTCTTGAACCCCGGCAGCGCCGCAACGTTCTGCACCGTGGCGTCGACGATGGTGTCGCCGACCGGCGCGGCGTTGACTTCGCGAATGGCCGCGAGCAAGAACCCCACCTCGCCGGCCTTGAGCTCGTCGCGCGGCGAGGCGCGCGGCGTGAACACGCCGAGGCGCTCGACCTCGTACTTGCGCTGCGTGGAGTGGACGACGATGCGCGCCCCTTTACGGATGACGCCGTTGACCACGCGCACGAGCGACACGACGCCGGCGTAGCTATCGAACCAGGAATCGATGATCAGCGCCTGGAGCGGCGCGCTCACGCTGCCTTTCGGCGGCGGAATGCGCTCGACGATTCGCTCGAGCAGCTCGTCTACACCGAGCCCCGTCTTGGCGCTGATGCGTATGGCGTCTTTGGCCTCGATGCCGATGATGTCCTCGATCTGACCGATCACCCGCTCCGGGTCGGCCGTCGGCAGGTCGATCTTGTTGATGACGGGCACCACCTCGAGGCCTTGCTCGATGGCCGTGTAGCAGTTCGCGACGCTCTGCGCCTCGACGCCCTGGCCGGCGTCGACGACCAGCAATGCGCCGTCGCACGCGGCGAGCGAGCGCGACACCTCGTAGGAGAAATCCACGTGGCCCGGCGTGTCGATGAGGTTGATCTGGTACTCGAGCCCGTCGCGCGCTCTATAAAGCAGCGCAACGCTCTGCGCTTTGATCGTAATGCCGCGTTCGCGCTCGAGATCCATGGAGTCGAGCACTTGGTTTTCCATCTCGCGCGCCGTGAGCCCGCCGCACAGCTGTATGAGCCGGTCGGCGAGCGTGGATTTGCCGTGATCGACGTGCGCGATGATCGAGAAGTTGCGGATCCGTTCCATGGTACCTGCGCTACCGCCCGCGGCGGCGGCGCGGATTATAGCGGTATCGCTGCCGCAGCGCGGCTTCCTTGACTAGACGGACTGCAGGTAGCGCTGCACGCGGTCGCGATCGAGCGGATAGCCCGACAGCTCGACGTCGCCGGCCGCGAGAACGGGAATCCGCAGCCCGTAGCGCCGCTCGAGCGCCACGCTGCTGTCGACGTCGACGGTCTCGACGCTCACATCCGGCCCGAGCAGCGGCAACAGGTCGGCAAGCAGCGCTTCGCAAAGATGGCACTCGGGACGGCTGTAAAGAGTGAGCTTCCGCATGACGAACGGTCACGTGACGGGGCGGACGGCCAGCCGCCGCATCGTAGCCTGCTCGAGGCGCCGGCGCAGCGGCGCCGCGGCAACGAGGGCGCCGAGCAGCGCGGCTCCGGCGCCGGCCGCAGCGGCCCAATCCGAGCCGAACACCGCAGCGGCAGCGGCACCGCCGGCGAGCAAGGCGCCGAGCGGTACGCCATACACCAGCACCGCGCCCGCGAGCACGAAACTATCGGGCAGTGTGACCGTAACGGTTGCGCCGACCGGGATGCTTTGGCTCGAGGCGAGCGTCAAGCGCTCCCTCGCCGCGACGCGGTACCACAGGCAGGCTCCGTCGCAGCCCTTGCAGCGCGGCGGCGGCTCGATCTCCACGGTAATTGCTTCGGGGCCCGAATGCCGAACGACGCCGATCGCGCTGCAGCCCGAAGAAGAAATGGAGCGGTCCTCGAATTACTCGCTGACGAGCGAGGACGCGATCGTGCGTACCGTCTGCCGCGGCACCTCGCCCATCGCTGTGACCTTGCGGCCGCGCACCGTGGTGGAGTACGCATTCGTGCTGCCGACGGTGGAGAAACCTTCGCGAACGTCCGCCTGGGTGGCGGGATCTTCGATGAACACCGACACCGTGGCGAGGCCGTCGGAGTAGACCAGGTGCTCGACGGGCGTGTCGGAGCCCTCGATGGGGCTTTGCGTGGCAACCGAAAGCTTGAAGCCGCCCGGAACCGCAGCCGCGCGCCATGCAATCTCGCCCTCGAGCGGCGTGGACTCCGGCGCCCGCAGCGTGGTGAAGCCCGTGGTGTCGACGGCGGGCTCGAGCGGCGCGTCGGAACCCTCGGCTGCGATCTCGATCTGCGTGAACAGAATTTGCTCGACGACGTCACCTTGCTCGTTGACGAGATCCGAGCGCAACGGAATCGCCGTGGCTTGATCGAGCCACAACGTGTGACCGTAGCGGAACTCGTCGCGGGGTTTGATCTCGAGCACTTGCACGGCGCGCTCCGCGATCCGCGCGTCGCCGCCGAGTGTGATCTCGTAGTGCGGTTCGAGCTCGGCCGCGTCGCTCGGCAACGCCGACACCAACGGACTGTCGCTGCGCGACTCGTACAGAACGATGCGCCGATCCGGAAAAACCAACACGCGCTCGCCGGTGCCGCCGGGCACGTTGCGGTGCACGATGTGCAGCGTCTCGAGCGTGCCGTCATGTACGTGCACGAACGTGCCGCGGTAATTGAGCTGCTCGACGGCGCGGCTCATGCGCTCGAGCCAGTCGCGGGCTTCCTGTGCCGTAGCCTGCCCCGCCAGCAAAACGAATAGCGCCAACGACGGAACGGCGACGGGATGGGCCACGCGCATCGGCTACTCCAACCCTTCCCCGGCGACGGGTTTGGCCACCGTCGCTTCGGTGACGGCAGTCTCTACGCCGGGCTCTAAGTCGGCGCCCACGACGTTGGAGCTTACGGAGGTACGCGTGAGGCCGGAGGCGAACTCGCCGTGACGCATGAGGTAATTCGTGAGCCGGATCGGCGCTAGCGTGGCCGATGGATCCGCATCTTGCGGTACCACGTAGCTCGGCGCCTGCGCCACGGCGTCACGCACACCGGCCGGTGCTGCTGCCAGCGGCGCCGCATTGCCTGGAGTGAAGGCGGCTTCGTTCAACGAACGCAGCGTGCCGATCGCGACGACAGCCACGGTGGCCGCGATGCCCACTCCGAGCAGCGGCCGCACCCAGCGATTCTCGCGCTCGCGCGCTTTGGGAGCGCCGCTGATCACGTTGCCGGACAGCGCGGCGGCGATGCGCTGCCGCAGCACGGACGGATGAGGTTCGAGCAGCTCGCCGCGCAGCGACGCGCCTATCAGCGTGTAGCGCATGGCACGCGCGCGCGCTTCCGGATCGCGCTCGAAGCGGCGCACGAGCAGCGCGCTTTCGTCCTCCGAAAGCTCATTGTCGATGAAGGCGGAGATTTGGTCGTGGATTCGGTCTGTCATGGTCGGCATATGGCTCGTAGTGGGCTTCTACAACAACGGCGCGAGCGCCTTGTCGATTGCTTCGCGAGCGCGAAAGATACGCGAGCGCACGGTGCCGACAGGGCACTCCATGGTCTGCGCGATTTCCTCGTAGCTCAAGCCTTCGATCTCACGAAGCAGAATAGCGGTTCGCAGCTCCTCGGGCAGTGCGTGGATCGCACGATTGATGGTGTCGCGGATTTCTTCGGACTGAACGAGCGCCTCCGGCGTATCGAGCTCCTTGAGCTCATTCAAGATGCCGGCCTGCTCGGGATCCTGCGTATCGAGATCGTAGCTCACGGGTTTGCGCCCGCTTGCCACGAGATGATTCTTGGCGGTGTTGATCGCGATTCGGTACAGCCAGGTATAGAACGCGCTGTCGCCGCGGAACGAAGGGGCGGCGCGATACGCCTTCAAGAACGCTTCCTGCGCTACATCGAGGGCTTCGGAGGAATCGCGAACGTATCGCATGATGAGCTTGACGATCTTGTGCTGATACTTGATGACCAACAGATCGAACGCCGATCTGTCGCCCTGTTGCACGCGTCTGATCAGCGCGAGGTCGGCGGCTCCGCTGCCGGGAGGATGTCTGTCGGCCTGCTCAGTCAAACGCTGCTCGGTAGACCCCATGCTGCACCAAAAGTTCGCCCGCCACCGCGGAGGTTATGACAGGTCGGGCGGCTTAAGATCGTGGACCGATTCTAGCTTAGATCCGGCCAAACGGCCGCTGCGACGGGCTGCGCGCGACGTCGCTCAGGCGCAACGCCGGAGCAGGAACGCGCGCAGGCGAGCCCACTGCAGCGGATCCAGCTGATCTTGGAACAGCACGATCTCGCGCCGCCGTGGACCTGTTCCAAACCGAAGCTTGATCCAATAGGGGCAGACGAGTGTCCCGGCGCCAAGCGGGCCCTCGATATTCCATTGCGGCACGGTGCAGCGGCCGTCGGCGGCCACGACGATCGTCGACGGCGGCACGCGCGGCCGGCGCGCGATTCCATGGCCCATGAGCGCAATCGACGCGAGAGCCGCAACCGGCCAAGGCCAGGCAACGAGCAGCGCGGCGGCGGCGAGCACCAGATGCAAGGCGCCCCACCACACCCACGCCGCACGCGAAGACTTAAGGGTTAGCACCAAGGCTGGCGCGGATGCGCTTAAGAAGCGCAACGGCGGCGGCGTCATCGGGAGCGTCACGCTCGAGAAGATAGGCGTGCAGCACCGGATCCGGCAGCTCCAAAATTTCCTCGAACGTGGTCAATTCGCTTTCGCCGAGCGCCTCGGCTTGAGTTTCGACAAACGCCTGCAACAGCGCGTCGAGCTCGCGCATCCCCCGACGGCATCGCCACCGCAGCCGCGCAACCCTACCGTCCACGCGCCTGCACCCCGGCATCGAAGAAAATAAATCCGTCCCCTTTATAGTCGACGTTCGGCGATCATCTTTTTGATTTCGGCGATCGCTTTGCCGGGATTGAGATCCTTCGGACACGCCTGCGTGCAGTTCAGGATCGTATGACAGCGATACAACCGAAACGCATCCTCGAGCTGATCGAGCCGCTCCCCCGTCGATTCGTCGCGGCTATCCACGAGCCACCGATACGCTTGCAAGAGCGCCGCAGGGCCGAGATATCGTTCGCCGTTCCACCAATAGCTCGGGCACGACGCTGAGCAGCACGCACACAGAATGCACGCCGACGGCGTGTTGATCTTCTCTTGATCCTCTTTGGACTGCAGCCGTTCGCGATCGGGCGGCGGCGGCGTTTTCGACTCTAGCCACGGCTTGATGGCTGCGTACTGCGCATAGAACGTGGTGAGGTCGGGCACGAGATCCTTGACCACGGGCAGGTGCGGCAGCGGATAGATCTTGACGGTATCTTTGCAGGCTTCGATCGACTGGAGGCACGCGAGGGCGTTCAGGCCGTCGATGTTCATGGCGCACGAGCCGCAAATGCCTTCGCGGCACGAGCGACGGAACGTGAGCGTGGGATCGATCTCGTTCTTGATCTTGATCAACGCGTCGAGAACCATCGGCGCGCAGTTGTCCAAGTCGACGTCGTAGGTGTCGATGCGCGGGTTCTCGCCCGTCGTCGGATCGTAGCGGTAGATGGCGAACTTTCTGACGTTCTTCGCACCTTCGGCGCCGCCGTGGTGCTTGCCCGGTTTCACTTTTGAGTTCGCTGGTAGCGTCAATTCGGCCATCTTCGTTCCTCGTGCTCTCTTCGGCGCTCGGTCCCGGCCGGCCCCGCATGAGGGCCTTGCCGGGGACGCTGCAAGTACGTCCCTGTAAGCACGCGAGCGCGCGTCCTTGCGGCCCCGCGCCCCGGCCAGACCCACAGGCGGGGCCGGGCG
>CAMPKU010000077.1 GCA_946887385.1 uncultured Gammaproteobacteria bacterium | reverse complement strand
TGTCCATGCGCAACTCAACGCGAAGATCGACGGCGTCTATGCACAGCTCAACACGAAGATCGACACTGTCCATACGCAACTGAATGCGAGAATCGATGGGCTTGAGCAAAAGGTCGGCCGCCTCACGGACGCCATCAGCTCTGCGAAAATCTGGGCATTGTTGCTGTACGTCGCGCTGGCTGCGGGCATGTACGCCACGATGGCGCGCGGGTTCGGCTGGATCTGAGCGCACGGCGCAACGCGTGCCGCACAGCCCTCCCGGCAGGGCGTAACGCGACGAGCGTCACGTTTTGCAAGCCGGGGGAGGCCACGCATTCAATATAGAGCCGCTCCAGCCGAAATAGGGTGCACGCGCCCGGTGCGCGGGGAAATGCATGCACGCCTTTCTGAGCAGGATCGACCGATTCTTTCCGGTTCGCTACATCGCGTGGTCGGGCGCGATCGTGCTCACGCTCTGGTTCGGCTTCCGCTTTACGCAAACGGGCGAGGCCGCGATCGCGGCGCTCGGCTCGCTGTCGCTCGCGCTGCTCGGCCTGCGTGATTCGTTGCAGCGCCAAAGCTCGGTGCTGCGCAACTATCCTTTGATCGGCCATCTGCGATTTTTGCTCGAGCTCATCCGGCCCGAGATTCGCCAGTATTTCATCGAGAGCGACAACGAGGAGACGCCGTTTTCGCGTCAGCAGCGCTCGATCGTTTATCAGCGCGCCAAGGGCGCGCCCGACAAACGGCCGTTCGGTACGCAGCTCGACCAACGTGCCGCGGGTTACGAGTGGATCAACCACTCGTTGATGCCCACGGAGATTGCATCCGCCGATTTTCGCGTGAGCCTGGGCTCGGGTCCGAGCTGCACGCAGCCCTACAGCGCCAGCGTCTTCAACATCTCGGCGATGAGCTTTGGGGCGCTTTCCGCCAACGCGATCTTGGCCCTGAACGGCGGCGCCAAAAAGGGCGGCTTCGCGCACGACACCGGCGAAGGATCGATCAGCCCCTATCACCGCGTGCACGGCGGCGATTTGATCTGGGAGATCGGCTCGGGCTACTTCGGCTGCCGCGACGAGCATGGGCGTTTCAGCGCCGAACGCTTCGCCGCCAACGCCGTGGACGGCCAGGTGAAGATGATAGAGATCAAGCTGAGCCAGGGCGCGAAGCCCGGCCACGGCGGCGTGCTGCCGGGCTCGAAGGTGACCGCCGAGATCGCGGCGACGCGCGGAGTGCGCCAGGGCGAGGACTGCTTGAGCCCCGCGCGGCACAGCGCGTTCCACACGCCCGTGGAGCTACTGGAGTTCGTCGAACGGCTGCGCCGGCTATCGGGCGGAAAGCCTACCGGCTTCAAGCTGTGCATAGGGCACCCGTGGGAGTGGTTCGCGATCTGCAAGGCGATGCTGCAGACGCGGCTCCTGCCGGATTTCATCGTGGTGGACGGCGCCGAGGGCGGCACGGGGGCCGCGCCGCTCGAGTTCGTGGATCACGTGGGCACGCCGCTTCAAGAAGGTCTGCTGCTCGTGCACAACACGCTCGTTGGTCTTGGCTTGCGCGACCGCATCAAGCTCGGCTGCAGCGGCAAGATCGTGAGCGCGTTCGACGTGGCGCGTGCGATGGCGCTTGGCGCCGACTGGTGTAATTCGGCGCGCGGCTTCATGTTCGCCCTCGGTTGCTTGCAGGCGCAGACCTGCCACACCGGCAATTGCCCCACGGGCGTTGCTACGCAGGATCCGCTGCGGCAGAAAGCGCTCGCGGTGCCCGACAAGCTCGAGCGCGTTTATCGTTTCCATCACCACACGCTCGGCGCGCTGCGCGAGCTCACGCAAGCGGCCGGGCTCATGCACCCGAATGAGTTCCGTGCCACTCACTTGGTACGCCGCGTGTCCGAGCACGAGGTGCGCTTGCTTGGGAACGTGTTGCCGCAAGTGCGGCCGGGACAGTTACTCGAGGCGCATGCGGGCCGCGCATCCTGGCCGTACAAAGTCTACGAGCTGTATTGGCCGCGGGCGGACGCGCACAGCTTCGCGGCATCCGAAGGCGCGGTGTCAGATCACATCGACATCGAGCGAGTCATACACGAAACGGCAGCTTAGCTTGCGCGCCAGGGCTTGCGCCGCGTCGGCCTCCGGATCGATCCAAAGGTAGCGGTTGGCAACGCTGCGCTCGTCGAGCAGCGCGCCTAACGCCGTGAGCGCCGCCGTCGCGTGGCCCTGGCCGCGGAAGGCGGCCGGCGTATAGACAATGCCCACGGCCACCGAATCGCGCGTCTCGCGCAGCAGGCCGAGCATGCAGCGCGGTTGATCGTCGGTCCAAAAATACAGAAGCTTCGCGCGCAGAAGCTGCAGGCAGAGGGTGCCGTCGAGCGCCGCAATGCCGCTGTCGATCGACGCGGCCGCTCCCCAACTCTGTGCCAGCGCGGCGTCACTCGCCGCCGCGAGGCGCAAGACGCCCGGTCGCATGGCCGGCGCGTGCTCGGTGGAGAACGACAGCAGGCGGCCGCGCGTGTTCACGGCCCAGGACCCGCCGCGCTGCTCGACCCATGCGCTTGCGAGGGCGCTCACGATCGGCGCCGGACCGCTGAAGCCGCCGATCGGCCCGGCATACGTCGCCGCGAGGTCCGCAACGAGCGGCGCGATTGCGGCGTCCGGCAGCGCCGTGACGCCTACCTTGAACGGCGGCGTACGGCAGGCGCAACCCACGATTTGCCCGTCTGCCTCGAGCGTGGCCCAGTAGGTCGGGGCGTCTCGCTCGTAGTGCGTTTCGCCGGCGCGCGCGTGGCGGGCGCTTTGCAGCACTACGCCGTGCTCGATCTCGCGCGCTTGTAGCCACGCCTCGGCGCGCGCGAGAAACGCGCCTGCATCGGCATGGCGGTGCAGCGTGAGCATGGCTCGGCACTATACCGTGCGAGCGGCTAGAATCTGCGTTCCACGTCGAGACGAAGCGGAGACTCTCATGACACTGCATACCGGCCGTCAGGCCGCTCTAGAGCTTCGTCAAAAAGCATGCCGCGCGCGCCGTTAGACCGGCGCCGGACCGCGGTTCGGCAGCGGCTCGAGCGCAAAGCGGCCGTGCGCCGCGGCCAAATTGCGGGCGCGCGCGAGGAATGGCGCGCGTCGGCCTTCGAGCACGCGCTCGAGCAGTTCGACGCGGCGGCGAGGCGCTTGAAGCTCACCGACAATCAGATCGCAATGATCAAGCTGCCGCGGCGCACCACGGAGGTGCTGCTGCCGGTGCGCATGGACGACGGCACGATCCGCACGTTCCGCGCGTTCCGCGTGCAGCACAACATCGCGCGCGGGCCCGCGAAAGGCGGCATCCGGTTTCATCAGGACGTCACCGTCGACGAAATCAAAGCGCTCGCGTTCTGGATGACGTTCAAATGCGCCGTAGTCGGCATCCCGATGGGCGGCGGCAAGGGCGGCGTGATCGTAGATCCGCGCACGTTGTCGCCCGGCGAGCGCGAGCAGCTGTCGCGCCGCTACATGGCGGAATTGATCGATCTTTTCGGGCCCGATCGCGACGTGCCCGGGCCCGACGTGAACACCGGCCCGCAGGTCATGGGCTGGATGCTCGACACGTACGTGATGCACAAGCGCGATTTTTTCCCCGCGGCCATCACGGGCAAGCCCTTGGAGCTCGGCGGCTCGCTGGGTCGGCACAGTGCAACGTCACGCGGTCTCGTCTGCTGTGTACACAAAGCCGCCGCTCGACTGGGAATGAAGCTGCAAGGCGCCACCGCGGCGATCCAAGGGTTCGGCAATGTCGGCAGCAACGCCGCGAAGCTCCTCGCCGCAAGCGGCGTGAAGATTGTCGCCATCAGCGATGTCGATGCCGCTTACCGCAACCCGAGCGGCATCGACGTGGACGCTGCCGTTGCGTACGTCGCGCGCCGCGGGTCGCTCGTGGGCTTCAAGGGCGGTGCGCCGCTGCGGCGCACGTCGCAGCAGCTCGAGCTGCCCGTGGACATTCTGGTGCCGGCGGCACTCGAAAATCAGATCACAACGAAGAATGCGCCACGCGTGCGCGCGCGCATCATTGCAGAAGGCGCGAACGGCCCCACCACGCCCGGCGCCGACGAAATTTTGGCGCGCAGCGGCACGTTCGTGATTCCCGACATCCTTTGCAACGCCGGCGGGGTGACGGTGTCGTACCTCGAGTGGGTGCAAAATCGCATGGGGTATTACTGGCCCGAGCAGCGCGTGAACGACGATTTGAAGCGGATCATGGAAACGGCGTTCGACGAGGTCTACACCACGATGCAGCGGCGGCGTGTGAGTATGCGCATCGCCGCCTTCATGGTGGCCATTCGCCGCGTAACCGAAGCGTCGGAGCTGCGCGGCCTCTACGCTTAAAAGCGCTGCCATGAGATCACGATGACCAAATCGAAACACTTCCGTTACGACGAGCCTGATGCTTCGAAGCAAACCGGCGACCCAGAAGCCGAGCAAGAGGGTCGTGGCCGCAGCGCGCGGAAGCGTGCGAGCCAGGAGCTCACGAGATTGGGAGAAGAGTTGATCGCGCTGCGTCCCGAGCAGCTGGCGGGCCTCGCATTGCCGGAACGGCTCGAGGAAGCTGTTGCAGAGGCGCGGCGGTTCACGAGCTTCGGAGCGAAGCGGCGGCAAGTACTATTCATCGGCAAGCTCATGCGCCAGCTCGATGAGGAATCGGTGGCCGCGATTCGCAAAGGCGTGCAGCGCTGCCGGCACACCTAGCTTGCGCGGCCGCAAGTCCGGTATCGTAACCGGCCGAACCCAAGGAGTATCCGATGGCGCAGCAACAATGGTCGGCACCGCCGGCAATGCAAATCGATGTCGCGAAAGAGTACGCGGTGTCGATCGAGACGAGTCGCGGCACGATCGAGCTCACGCTCTATCCGCAGCATGCGCCGCAAACCGTCAATAATTTCGTGTTCTTGGCGGGGCAGGGCTTCTACGACGGCGTGAAATTTCACCGCGTCATCGCCGACTTCATGGTCCAAACCGGCGATCCCACGGGCACGGGCCGCGGCGGCCCGGGCTATCGATTCGGCGACGAGTGCAAGAACAATCCGCTGAAACACGAGCGCGGCGTCATTTCGATGGCGAACGCGGGGCCGGACACGAACGGCAGCCAGTTCTTCATCACGCACGTGCCTACGCCGCACCTAAACGGCAAGCACACGGTCTTCGGCAAGGTGACCAAGGGGCAAGACGTCGTCGATGCGATCGAGCAAGGCGACGAGATGGTCAGCGTGAAAGTCGCGAGCTGACCCGCGCAACGCCGCACTACATCGGCGGCTTCACGCCGTTCGTCTCCGCGATGATGGCCACGGCCGTGGCGCCGCCGTCCGTGGGTGCCGCAAGCGCCATCACGGTGGCGCCCGGCACGAGCAGCGCGCGGCTGCCCATTGTCAGAGCCACGATTTCCGTGCGACGCGTAACGTCGACGTCGATGCTGCCGCCGGCGTAGCTCACTTTGAGCGTGCCGCCGCGGCCCTTGGCCACGACGCCGGTGGCGGCGCCGTTCGTCATGGTGCTTTCCGGCAAATCCCAGGCGTAGTGGCCTTCGCCGGCACCGCGCATGGATTCGGGAAAGATATGGACCTCGGTCGCTTGCCAGCGGCCGTCGCGGTCTTTGACGGCCGTTGCGCCGATGAACGTGTTGTCCTTGATGTCGGCCAGCGTGCGCCGCTCGAGGCCGTTGATGCCCGTCATGTCGGTGAGCGTGAGCCGCGCCAAGCCGTCGCTCGGTGTGGCGATCACCAGCGTTTGCCCTTCCACGGCTTGGATCACGCCGCGCACACGAGGGGGCGGTTGGGCCATGGCGATGCCGGCGAAGAGAACTAAACCCAAGACGGACAGCGCTGCTTTCATGTGTCGCCCTCGTGGCACGCCGGTGTGCAGCACAGTATCCATCAGACGGAGCGCTGCCGCACGCCGTCGTCGCCGACGGTTGCGAACAGCTCGGCGAACACGCCGCGGATCCATTGATTGCCGGGCTCGCGGTGAAACCGCTCATGCCAGTACTGCGACACTTCGATGCGCGGCAGCCGTGCCGGCGTGGCGAATGCCCGCAAGTCGAGCGGCCCGCTGAGCTCTTCGGCGATGCCGGCGGGCAGGGTGGCCACGGCGTCGGTGCGGCTCGCGGCGTACGCCGCAGACATGAAGCTCGGCACTCGGCATACGATTTGCTCGGCCGGGATGATGCGCTCGAGCGCCCGCTCGACGAGTTGATGTGTATGCCCCGTGCGCGCCGTCGACACGAGCACGTGCCGTTCGGCCGCGAACGCTGCGAGCGCCGGCTTTGGCCCGAGGCGCGGGTGGCCGTGGCGAACCACGCTCACGTACGTAACGGGCCAGAGCACTTGCCCGCGAATCCGCTTCGAGCGGCTGCGAAAAGAGCCCATGGCGAAGTCGAGATGGCCCGCTTCGAGCGCTGCCTCGAGCGCTTCGAACTCGAGCGCCGTAATGCGCAAACGCACGCCGGGAGCCCACTTTTCGAGATAGGACATGAGCCGCGGCAGCAGCCGCACGAGGCCCGAGTCCACTACGCTGAAGGAGAAGGTGCGCGTGGATGTGGCGGGATCGAACGGGCGGTGGCGCGCGCGCAGCATCGTTGCGTCGTCGAGCAACGCGTGCACCGCGGGGGCCAGCTCGAGCGCCTTCGCGGTGGGCTCCATGCGGTGGCCCGCGCGCACGAATAGCGGATCGGCGAAATAACGGCGCAGCTTCGCGAGCGTTTTGCTGAGCGCCGGTTGCGCCACGCCGAGTACGGTTGCCGCACGCGTGAGATTGCGCTCGCGCAGTAGCACCTCGAAAGCCCGAAGATGACGCAGGTCTACTTCCACGGTATTCCCGCCGGGAATCATGCGCATAGCGCAGTGCGCATAGTGTACGAAGCCGGCTCAGCCTAGGCCATCGGTTCGAGCTGATTGCGTTCTCGCTTCGCAAGCACCTGCGCCGCGCCTACACTGTGGGCTTGCGGAGACTCGGTTGCGCTGTTCCAAGGTGCGCCCAATTCGCGAGACACCAAAAACCGTGGCGCAAAATCCGGCGAAAACTGTGGAGCCCGGCGCCGGCGAGATTCGTGCGCAGCTCGAGCGGATTCTCGCGAGCCGATGTTTCGAGCAAGCCGCGCGCTCGTCGAGCTTCTTGCGGTTCGTGGTCGAGCAAACGCTGGCCGGGCACGGCGAGCGCCTCAAAGGCTATACGATCGCCGTCGAGGTCTTCGGCCGTCCGGCGGATTTCGACGCACAGTCCGACCCGCTCGTGCGCGTCGAGGCGGGGCGTTTGCGTCGCCGCCTCATCGAGTATTACGCCGACGAAGGCCGCCACGATCCCGTCCGCCTCGAGTTGCCTCGCGGCAGCTATTCGGTGGTCGCCACCTATCACCCGGCCACGCCGGCCGCGCCTGCGGCCGTCGTTCGACTCGAGCCGACGCCCGGCGAGAGACGTGCAGAGAACGACGCGGCGCGCAATCGCCGCCGCTGGCGGCGGATCCGATCGGTGCTCGTAGCGAGTGTGATTCTCGCCGGGCTCGGAGTGATCGCGCTCCAGCAGTTCGACCTCTCGCGCTTAGGCAGCAGTGCGCCGGCGGCCGCGGCCGACAGCGGCGGCAAGAGCGCGCTCGTCGTGCAGCCGTTCGAAGCCCTGGGCCAGAGCGCGGGGCTCGAGCAGCTCGCGGCGACGCTCACCGAAGAGCTGTTCTTGGTGCTCGGTCGGCCGGAGATGCTCGCTGTGCCCATGGAAGGCAGTAGCCACGAGACGTCGACGACGCCGGCCTACACCTTGAGCGGCAGCGTTCGCGAGATGAACGGCGTTGCGCGTATCACGGCGCGCCTCGTGCGCATCGACACGGGCACGCAACTGTGGGGCATGGCGTACGACGAGCCGGTCACCGCCCTGCGCTCGCCGGGCGGCCAACGCGTGATCGCGCGCCGAATCGCCACGGTCGCGGAGCCCTACGGCCCAATTTTTGACACGGAGCTCGAGCGCATCCGCGGCGTTGCAGCCGGGAGCCTCGTGACGCGCCATTGCCTAATCTTGTATTACGAGTATCGCCGTCTGCTCGGGGCCGCCGAGCATGAGCGAGCTCTCGACTGTTTCGAGGACGCTACGGTTCGGGAGCCCGACACCGTGGAGGCTTGGGCCGGATTGGCGCTGCTGTCCGCGGAGGCGTGGGCACAGGGATTCACGGACGAAGGCGACGCCGCTGCGGCGCGGCGGCTCGAGCGGGCGCGGGAAGCGGCGCGTCACGCCATGGACATCGACGGCGAAAACTTCCTCGCAAATTTGGCGCTCGTGTCCGCGCAATTTTTCGGCGGCGCAGACTCCGGCGACGTGACGGAGCGCGTACTGGCCGCTTGGCCGGAAAATCCCGTGGCGCAGGGCTACCTTGGGGCCATGCTCATCCTGTCGGGGCAGACGGATCGCGGCAAAGGGTTGGTGCAGAACGCCATCGAGTGGACGCCCAATGCGCCGAGCGGCTACTACGCCACGCTCTCGTTGGCGGCGCTTCGCGAGCAGCGCTATGGCGACGCGCTCGCTTCGGCGCTGCGAATCGATTCGCCGGACTGGGCCCTGGGGCACGTGATCGTCGCGGCCGCCGGCGCGCTCGGTGGACGCGGCGATCTCGCGGTGCGCGCGCGTGCCCGCGCCATCGACCTCGATCCGACGCTCGAAACGTCGCTGGCCCCCGTGCTCGGCCGCTGGCAAGTGGAGCCCACCCTCGCAGCCCAGCTCGAACGCGGCTTCGCAGCGGCCGCGCCTTAACGTGCCTTACTGAACGCTACCGTGCCCGGCCAAGCGGTGGTCGACGAGGCTTTGAACCTCGAGCGTGAAATCGTGGAACTGCGCCATGGCGACACGGGCGAGCTCCACGAGCTCGAGCAGCTTTTCGACACGCTCGTCGTCGCTGTCGGAATCGTCGGCCAACATGCCGGCCCGGACGTGCAGTGTCAGCAGCGTCCGTAACGGTCCGTCGCGAAGGCGGTCGGCGAGCGAGTGGACCGTCGGCGCTACCGGCTGCGGTATCGGTGTGTCGTGAATCATAGGTATAGGGATGACTGCATGGAGCGCGCACTCTGAACACTGCGCTCCGGCGGGGGACGTGTCTTACGGTAATCGGCGCGAATACGGCTGGGGCGGCAGCGCCGTGATACCCGTAACGTCTACTTGAGCGTGCCCCTGACGGCCCGAACGAGCCGGTAATCCTTGCGCCCGCCGCGCACCACGAGCAGCGTAGGTGTGACGAGGTCGGCCGTGCCGACCTTGCGCTCGCCGTCCGTGATGCGGACGTTGTTCACATAGGCGCCGCCTTGCTGCACCAGCCGTCGCGCGGCGCTCTTGGATTCGGCCACCGTGCGCCCGAGCAGCTCAACGATGCCGATCCCCTGCTCGAGCTCCGTGCGCTCGATCTCGACGACGGGCACCACCTTCGTCAGCAGCTCCAACGTGCGCTCGTGAACGCCGTCGAGTGTGCCGCCGAACATGATGCGGCTCGCTTCCTCTACGCGCGCCGTTTCCTCGGCACCGTGCACCCACGTCGTGAACTCGCGGGCAAGCTCGCGCTGCGCGGCGCGTTGGCCGCGGTCGGCATCGTGCGCGCGGAGCACCTCGTCGATTTCCGCGAGCGGGCGGAACGAGAACAACTTGAGAAGCCGCTGCGCTTCCTCGTCCGTGACGTTCAAGAAGTATTGATAGAAGGCGTACGGCGGCGTGCGCTCTGCGTCGAGCCACACGCGCTCCCCGGTCGACGTCTTGCCCATCTTCTGGCCCGTCGAATCGAGCAACAGCGGCGCGGTGAGCCCGAATAGCTGGGGGCCGCCCATCTTGCGCGACAGCTCGCAGCCCGCCGTGATGTTGCCGTACTGGTCCGAGCCGCCCACCTGTAGCCGGCAGCCGTAGGCGCGCGCGAGGTGCACGAAGTCGAACGCCTGCAGCAGCATGTACGAGAACTCCGTGTAGCTGATGCCGGCATCGCCTTCGAGCCGAGCGCGCACGGAGTCCTTCGCCATCATGTAGTTGATCGTCAGATACTTGCCGACGTCGCGTAGGAATTCGAGATAGCCCACGCCACGCGTCCAGTCGGCGTTGTTGACGAGCACGGCTCCCTTGGGGCCCGCGCCGAAGTCGAGGAAGCGCGAGAACTGCGCGCGGATGCCGGCCACGTTAACCGCGAGCTCTTCGTCGCTGAGCAAGTTGCGCTCGGCACTCTTGCCCGATGGGTCGCCAACCATGCCCGTCGCGCCGCCGACGACGACGATCGGCCGGTGCCCCGCGCGCTGCAAGCGCGCCTGCATGATCAACGGCACGAGATTGCCGACGTGCAGGCTCGGCATCGTCGGGTCGTAGCCCGCGTAGAAGCTCACGGGTCCCGCGGAAAGGAGCTGCTTCAACCCATCGCGATCGGTGACGTCGGCCACGAGGCCGCGCGCGGCCAGTTCGTCGAGAATGTGCATGGCGCGAAGATTACCCGATCGGGCAGCAAGGCGGAGCCCCGTGCGACGTGGTTGCCTTCACTGCTCGAGGGCCGCCGCGATGGCTTCGAGCCGCGCCAGGTCAGCGCTGCGCGCCCGATAATAGCGGAACGCGAGCCCGAACCACGCTGCGAGCACGAGCTGTACGCTGCCGATGACGATGTAGCCGCCCAGCGTGGCTTCGGCGCCGAAGAACCCGCGCGCGAATGCCATCGCGGCCGTGAACACCAAGCCGGCGATGAGCGCCCAGATCGTGGCCGCCGCCTGGTGCACCGCAACGCGGGCGTGTTGACATGCGACGGCGACGGCATGGCTCACGGCGTCCTCGGGGCGCGGTTGCGGAGCGGTGAGCCAAGCCCACAGCGACAAGGCGCAAACGGTGCCGACGAACATACAGGTGGCGCTGCCCGCTAATACGAAGTACGTGCCGCCGCGTGCAATCAAGGCGATGCCCATGCCTAACCCCACAAGCGTCATCAGCGATTGAACGATGAGATCGACGGGCAGCCACTTCCGTCGTCGCCGAAACCGCTCGAGCTCCTGTTTTACGGGCTGCGCTTGTTGCGGCGCGCTCCTCCACATCCGCTGAAGATCGTTCCATTCGCTCTCATTCATGAGCGCACCTCTTCGAGCAATTGTTGCAGCGACGTTTTCGCACGGTGCAACCGCACCGAAGCCGCGGACACTTGGATGCCCAGCACCTGAGCAATCTCGTCGGGCGAAAAACCCTCGAGCGCCAGCGTCACAACGAGCCGCTGACCGAGCGGCAGCTGCGCTACCGCACGCTCCAGCCTGCCACGGGCCTCGTCCTGCTCGGCCGCCTCGTCGGGTGTCGTCTCCGGATCGGGCAGCCGTTCGTCGAGCTCCACGGAGCGCGGCCGGCGCGCTTCCTTCGAAACGTGCGTGATGGCGCGGTTGTGCGCGATCTTCACGACGAATGTGCGCAGCTCCGAGTCGCCGCGAAACCGCGGCAAGGCCTCCCAGAGCGCCAAAAGAATCTCCTGGACCATCTCGTCCACGAGCGCGCGGTTCGCTTCGTACGAACGCGCGATGCGGCGGATCAATGCTCCGTGCTCGCTAACCACGACATCGAACGAAGTTGTCACGCGGAGATTAGTCTCGGCCGCTGCCGAACTCTTACATTGCGCTGCGCCCGGCGCCTGACGGCGCCGCTATTGCGGTTTGCGGAACAACAGGGCGAAGCGGTCGGTTCGATCGTTGACCTCGGGATTGGCAACCTCGAGCTCGAGCGCGTCGTTCGGCCGGTAGTACAAGTCGCTGAAGTCCACGAGCTCGAAGCCTGCGTCTAGCACTTCCTTGATCACGAGCACGGGATCCACGCGCCGCCCGTTTTCGCGGGTACCGGGCTCGTTATGGCGGCGAGTGTGGTCGACGATGCCGTAATAGCCGCCCGGCTTCAGCGCGTCGAGCACGGAGCGGTTTACCGTGGCGCGGTCTGCCGGCGAGAAGTTGTGATAGTTGCGAAAGGTCACCGCCATGTCGACGGGCTCCACCTCCCAACGTCCCGACGGGCCGAACGGGCCGCCGTTACCCGAGGCCGCGGCTCCCCAGCCGATCTCTTCTACGTTCTCGAGGCCCGGCAAGTCGGCGATGCGCCGATAGGCTTCGGCATAGAAGCCTTCGGGATGCGCGACGTACAGCTTGCCTTCGTCCGCGAGCAGGGGCGCCAAGATCTTCGTGAACCAGCCGCCGGCCGGCAGGATCTCGATGACGCGCATGTTCTCGCGCATACGGAAAAACGCGAGGATCTCGGCCGGCAACCGGTTCACGTCGCGCGCGCGCTCCTCGGGCGTGCGAATCTCGCCTTGCATGGCCGCCAGCACGCGCTGTTGGAACGGCGTCGGGTTCGCGGGTTGGGCGTTGAGGGCGGGCGCGAGCAACGACGCGCCGACAACGAGAAGCAGCGAACGGAACGGTCGTCGCATAGCAGATCTCCGGTAATGATTCGGGCCGACGGCCATTCTAGCCATCTGCGCGTCCCGTTTTCGGGACGCGGAGCGCGTGCGCGGGACGAAAGCGCCGCTGGCAGAAAGATGCGGTTTGAGGGGTTTTTGGTTCTGGACCAACGACTTAATAGGCGTACACTCGCGTGGCACGTTCGTTGCTCTAGGGGTTGCATATGGACATCCCACGCCCAGAAAACAAAAAGCGCAAACGGATACGGCAGCTCGCGTATGGCGGCGGCACTGCGGTACTGCTTGCCATCGTCACGGTCGCGCTCGCGCGGCTCGAGCCGGCTGCGCCTTCCGTTTCGCGCGCCTCGGTTTGGATCGACACGGTTCGCCAAGGCGAGATGCTGATCCAAGTGCGCGGTCCCGGCACGCTCCAGCCGCGCGAGTTCCTCTGGATCGCCGCACAATCGGCCGGTCGCGTCGAGCGCGTGCTCGTGCGTGCCGGTGCTGTCGTCGAGCCCGACACCATCCTCGCCGAGCTCGCCAATCCCGACCTGATGCGCCAGGCCGAGGAGGCGCGCTACGAGCTCGAGGCGGCGAAGGCCGAGCTCACGGAGTTCGATCTCAACCTGCGTAGCAAAGAGCTCGATCAGAAAGCCGCCGTCGCGGCCGCGAGCGCGGCCTACGAAGCAGCGCGACTGCTGGCGGAAGCCGAGCGCGAAGCCGGCGTCGTCGCCGTTCTCCAGGTGCGGCGATCGGAGCTGCTCGCGGATCAGCTCAAGACTTCGTACGACATCGAGGTCGAGCGCTTGAATCAATTCGGCGCGACGATGGCGGCGCAAATCGCGGCGCAACGCGCGCGGTTCGCGCAGGATCAGAATGCGTACGACCGAGTCCGCGAGCAAGTCGAGGCGTTGTACGTGCGCGCCGGCCTCGCAGGCGTCGTGCAGGAAGTCATGGTCGAAAATGGTGAGCAGGTGCAGCCCGGCGCGAATATCGCACGCGTTGCGCGGCCCGACGATCTGATGGCCGAGCTACGCGTGCCCGAGACGCAGGCTCGCGACGTCGTCGTCGGTCAGCGCGTCGCCGTCGATACGCGCAACGGCATCGTCGATGGCGAGGTTATTCGCATCGACCCGGCCTCGCGCGAAGGCACGGTACAGGTCGACGTAGACCTCACCGGTAAGCTGCCGCGCGGCGCGCGTCCCGATCTCTCCGTCGACGGCACGATCGAAATCACGCGGCTCGACAATGCGGTGCATACGGGACGGCCCACGTACAGCCAGGCGAACTCGACGATCAAGCTGTTCAAGGTCGTCGAGGAGGGCCGATACGCCATTCAAGTGCCCGTCGAGATCGGCCTCACGTCGGTGAACTCCGTCGAGATCCTGCAAGGCTTGGTGCCCGGCGACGAAGTGATCCTGTCCGACACGTCCGCCTGGGACGACAACGACCGCATCCGCCTGAACTAAACCATGTTCGCAAACCTGCTGCACGACGTCCGCTACGCGTTGCACGGGTTTGCGTTGCGGCCGATGTTCGCCGTCGTCGTCGTGCTCACGCTGGCCGTCGGCATCGGTGTGAACGTGGCGGTGTTCTCGATCTTCGATCGGCTGATGCTGCGCGAGCTCAACGTCGCGAATCCGCACGAGCTCGTGAACCTCGTTGCGCCGGGACCGCGAGCCGCAAATCAGACCGTCAACTATCAGGGAACCGGCGACGAGACGTTCAGCTACCCGCTGTTCCGCGATCTCGAGCGCGCCGGCGAGCCGTATGTGGACTTGGCCGCGAGCCGTATCATTGGAGCCGTGCTCGGCCGCGACGGCAGCACGGCACCCGGCTCGGTCGTGCTCGTGTCGGGCGGTTTCTTTGCGGCGCTCGGCGTCGGGCCGGAGCTTGGGCGCGTGCTCGCGGAGCCGGACGTCGAGGGGCCCGCGGCGGCCGTCGTGCTCTCCTATGATTATTGGCAGACGGCTTATGGCGCGGAGCCGTCGGTGCTCGGGCAGACGCTCACCGTCGCCGGTCATCCGCTCACGATCGTCGGCGTCGCGCCGCGCGGGTTCGTGGGCACCACGCCCGGTGAGCAGCCCGCCGCCTTCGCGCCGGTAACGCTCGAGTGGGGTGCGGCTCGCCCGCGCACGCCGCGTGTCGAAGATCGGTTCTTCAATTACCTCTACGCGTTCGGGCGATTGAAGGCCGGCGTCTCGCTCGAGCAAGCGCAAGAGGTGCTGAACACCTCTTTCCGCACGGTCATCAACGACGTCGAAGTGCCCGTCGTCACGTCGCGCGACCCGAAAGTCAACGTCGAGGAATATCGCGCGAAGACACTCTCGCTCGTGTCCGGCGCGCGCGGTCAGAGCCGGGAGCCCCAACTGGCGCAGGGGCCGCTCGCCGTGTTCTTCGCCGCCACGGCCACCATCCTGCTGATCGGCTGCGTGAATCTCGCAAACTTGATGTTCGCGCGCGGCGCCGCGCGAATCGGCGAGATCGCCGTGCGCGCTTCGCTCGGCGCAGCGCGGCGAAGGCTCGTTTCGCTCTTGTCTGTCGAAGCGCTGCTGCTCGCGGGCTTCGCTGCGCTTGCGAGCTTGCCCATCGCATTCGGCGTGCTGCGGGCGATCGACGCGTTACAGCCGCCGGATCTGAGCACCGGCGGCGTCGGCCTGGACCTTCGGGCCATCGCGGCCGCCTTCGTGATCGCGGCACTCGCGACACTCGTGTTTGCCTTGCTGCCGATTTCGAAGCTCGTCGGTACCGATCCGGTTCGCGCCTTGCAAGGCAATGCGGCCCGCGCGCTCGGCGGCAAAAATCTCGGCCGGTTCCGCTTCGGGCTCGCGACGTCGCAGATCGCGCTGTCGATGCTGCTGCTGGTGCTGGCAGCGTTGTTCACGCAGAGTCTTGCGAACATCGCGCGCGTCGATCTCGGGCTTCGCACGGAATCCATCGTCACGTTCAGGGTTCTGCCTGGCTTGAACGGCCACGCGGTCGAACGGCAGAGACAGACGCTCGACGCCATCGAGCGTGAGCTCGGGTCCGAGCCCGGCGTCACACACGTCGGCACCTCGATGATCGCGTTGCTGACCGGCTCCAATTGGGGGGGCGAAGTTTTCGTCGAGGGCTTCGAGCGTGAGCAGACTGTCAATGTCAATGAAATAGGCACGGGGTTGTTGGCCGCGCTCGACATTCCTTTGCTCGCAGGCCGCAATTTTACGGAGGCCGATACGCTCGATTCACCCAACGTGGTGATCGTCAACGAGAGCTTCGCGCGGCAATTCGGCCTCGGCGCGAACCCGATCGGCAAGCGGCTGTCTTTCGAGTCCCGCGAGCAGCTGGACATCGAGATCGTCGGGCTCGTGGCCGACGCGGCGTACGACACCGTCAAGGGCGGATTCGCAGCGCAGATCATGAAGCCGCGGGGACAGGCCAACCGCTTCGACAACGGCGTCATGTTCTACGTTCGCAGTCAGCAATCGCCCGAAGCGATGCTCGCCGCCATCCCGCGCGTCGTGGCGCGCGTCGACTCGAGCCTGCCGCTCATGGAGGCGAGCACGTTCAGCTCGCAAGCGCGGCGCACTGTCCGCACGGACTGGCTGCTCGTGACGCTGTCCGGCACATTGGCCGTCGTCGCCACGCTGCTCGCGGCGCTCGGGCTCTACGGCGTTCTTTCTTATATGGTCGCGCAGCGCACGCGCGAGATCGGCCTTAGGCTCGCGCTCGGCGCCGAGCCCGCCGGCGTGCGACGAATGGTGCTGAAGCAGGTGGGCTGGATGGCGGGCATCGGCGTGCCGGCCGGCATCGTGGCCGCACTCTTGCTCGGCAACTTGGCCGCATCGTTCTTGTTCGGGCTAACGCCGTCGGATCCGCGCGCCGTGCTCGCGGCCGTCGCGCTGCTCGGGGCCGCCGTGTTCGCCGCGAGTTACTGGCCCGCGCGTAGGGCGTCGCGGGTCGAACCGGTGGTTGCGTTGCGCGCCGAGTAACCTTCGGGGCGCGACTAGAGTCTTAGTGAGTTGGGGGAAACGCAAGCGGTGGGGAATTTGCTGAACGACGTGCGCTATTGCCTGCGCGGCTTCGCGCGGCGGCCGCTGTTCGCCGTCGTCGTCGTCGCCACGCTTGCGCTCGGCTTGAGCATCAACGCAGCGATCTTCGCGATCTACGACGAGATCTTGCTGCGCGAGCTGCCCGTCGCGGACCCCGACGAGCTCGTGAACCTCGGGTCCCCGGGCAATCCGGGCAACACGTCCTGCAACGACGGCGGCACCTGCGACGAGATCTTCAGCTACCCGATGTTCCGCGATCTCGAGCGCGTCGACGGGCCGTTCGTAGGTCTAGCGGCGCATCGCTACGTCGACGCGAGCCTTGCATTCGAGGGGGAGACCGCGACCGGCAGCGCGATGCTCGTGTCGGGCCGGTATTTTTCGCTGCTCGGGGTGCAACCCGCCGTCGGCCGTTTGCTCGACGCCAATGACGATCGCGTGGACGGCGAAGCGAGCGCCGTCGTGTTGACCTATGCTTACTGGGAGTCGTCGTTCGGCGCCGACCCCGCCGTCGTGGGGAGGTGCCGTTTCGTGACTTAGAAAAACACC
>CAMPKU010000076.1 GCA_946887385.1 uncultured Gammaproteobacteria bacterium | reverse complement strand
GGTCCCGGCCCAGGGGGGGAAAGGCCGAGACCCGCAACGAAACTCAGGTGCCTCGCACGAGATTGCGGGCCTCTTCGCGGGACATCTTATAAATGCTGTCGATAGGGTAGCGGAAGCCGC
The DNA here is from genome assembly GCA_946887385.1 of uncultured Gammaproteobacteria bacterium. Next base: position 16,813 of record CAMPKU010000076.1, on the reverse strand, counting down.
CGACCTTCACCGCATCGAACTTGGCATACACGCGGCTACCGAACTGCGTGATGCCGATCACCTCGGCGAACTTGAGGTCATGGCTCCGGAACGCCAATTCGACCAGATACGGATCGAACGCCGTCGCCCACACGACGACGGTGTCGTCATCGATGACCTGCCAGCTATGCGGCCGCCGCAGCATCGGAATGCTGTCGACTTGCTCGAACGCGAATGTCGGCGCATCGCCGGCGTCGCTGCCGGTTGCCGCGAAACTCGCACCCGAGCCCACCGTCAAACCCACCAGCGCCCCGAGGGCGGCCAGCTTGCGCAACGTGCTACTCATGGCGTTTTTCTCCTGCATGCAGCATTGGACCGTGGTGCAAGGCTAGTCGCAGCGGGCTGAACGCAAACTTAACGATTCACGAGATTTCCGGCCGTTCATTACAAAACCGTAGGGAAGCGGTGAGCTTGACGTAAGTCCGCGGTCACTAGCCTGTGCGTCATGAAGGACACAACGGTCTCAAGGAGTGCAGCGATGACCGAGCAGTGGAAGAAAAACTCCGCGCGGGCAGCCTGGCTCGTGGGCGCCCTCGGAGCCGGTGTACTGACCTTTTCGTTCTTGAGCATCGACGGCGGCATCGCGGCCCAGCCGGTCGCTCCGCGCACGCCGGCCGCGCCCGCGGTTTCATTCGCCGACGTTATCGAGGCCGTGAGCCCGGCCGTCGTGAACATCGCGGTGATGAAAGTGGAGAGGAGCCAGCCGACGAGGTTCGAATTCTCGCCCAATGCGCCCGGCCCGCAGCAGTTTCCGTTCGAGTTTTTCGAGCGGTTCTTCGACGGCGATCCGCGCGAGTTTCAACGCCGCAGCGAAGGGCAGGGTTCCGGCTTTCTGATCGACGCCGGCGGCTACATCGTCACGAACAATCACGTGGCGGGCGGCGCCGAGGAGATCACCGTCACTTTGCAGGACGGGCGCAAGTTCGACGCCAGCCTAGTCGGTAGCGATGCGCGCACCGACCTCGCGCTCATCAAGATCGACGCGAGCGGGCTGCCGTACGTCGCGTTCGGCGATTCCGACAAGGCACGCGTGGGCGATTGGGTGGTGGCGATCGGCAATCCGTTCGGCCTCGGCGGATCGGCCACGGCCGGTATCATCTCGGCGCGCGGCCGCGACATCCGCTTGAATCAATACAACGACAACGACTACCTGCAAGTGGACGCGCCGATAAACTTCGGCAACTCCGGCGGTCCCATCTTCAACGTGGCAGGCGAAGTCGTCGGCGTGAACACCGCAATCTTCTCGCCGAACGGCGGCAACGTCGGTATCGGCTTTGCGATTCCCGCCAATCAGGTGAAGGACATCGTGGCTGACCTGCGCGAGACCGGCTCGGTCGAGCGCGGCTACCTCGGCGTGTCGATCCAGGATCTAGACGAAGAGCTCGCGCGATCGTTGCGCTTGGACGGTACGGATGGCGCGCTCGTGGCCGAAGTGGTTGACGGCAGCCCCGCCGCGCGCGGTGGCGTGCAAGCGGGCGACGTGATCACGCGGTTCAACGATCGCGAGGTGGACTCCACGCGCACGTTGACGCGCGCCGTGGCCGCGGCCACGCCGAACACGGCCGCCAAGGTGACGGTGTGGCGCGATGGCCGCAGCCGGGAGCTCACCGTCGAGCTCGGCGAAGCGCCTAACGAGGCCGTGGCCGCGACCGGCCGGGGCGGCGCGTCGGGTGACGCAAGCGCGGCGGTAGGGCTCGCGTTGCGAACGCTCACGGATGCCGAGCGGGCGACGCTCGGCATCCCGCGCGACGTGAACGGCGTGGTCATCACCGCCGTGGAGCCCGGCAGCGCAGCCGCGGAGAAGGGCTTGCGCCCCGGCGACGTGATTACGCGCGTGAACGATCAAGCCGTTAGCAGCGTCGCGGACGCAACTGCGGCTCTCAATGCGGCACGGCAGGGCAACGGCACGGCGCTGTTGCTCGTGCGCCGCGGCAGCTCGCAGCAGTTCGTGGCGCTCAGCTTCTCGTAACAGACGCGGTTTTTAGGGGCCTCGGCCGTTCCCCTCCCCCCTTGGCCGGGGCCCTTTTTTTTTGGCTTGACGTTTTCCTTGCTAGACTTCGCGCGTTCCGGCGAACTAGAACAACAACGTACGGTGGAACCATGAAGCGCTGGCGTGTCTGGCTCCTAGTGGTGTTAGGCGGGAGCGGTGCGGGTGCGTTGGCGGCGCAGGCGCCGGGCCCGCTCGCCACTCCCACGGAGCGGCTCGATTACCTCTTGTCGACATGGCGCGGCCAATCGGTCGCGCGCGTCCGCGAGGTGTGGGGTCGTGAAGCCGAAACCGAAATGCGCGGCGCGAATCCCGTGCTCGTATACGAGAAGCGCATAAAAATAAGGCCTACGCTGGGCGGTATCGCCATTCGTCCGAACGGCGGCGCGCGTTGCGTCGTGCGGTTTCTGATTTCCGACACGGAAGAAGTGGTGCGCGTTGCGCGCCAAGGCGGAGGCGCCGACTGCTGGAACGCGTGGCGCCGGAACGAGCCCTGAGCGCGCCCAACCTCTCCTTGTGAGGCCCCGGCGCGGGCGGCGATAATCCGGGGCCGCTCACGATACCCGGTCGAATCGATGTCGAGGCTCCTCAAAGACCCGCTCGTGCACTTCTTGGCCGTAGGAGCCGCGCTGTTCGCGGTGGCGGCCTTTCACGGCGAGTCCGTCAGCACGGGTCGCCAGCAGATCGTCGTCACGGCGGAGCAGGTGGCGCAGGCGCGTGCCGCCGCCGCGGCGCTTCAAGGCCGCCAGCCGACAACCGAGGAGCTGCGCGCGCTCATCGAGCCCACCGTGCGCGACGAGGTTCTGTACCGTGAGGCGCTCGCGCTCGAGCTCGACGTCAACGACGACGAGGTGCGGCGGCGACTCATCGAGAAGATGAGTTACCTCACGCAGGACTTGGCCGATCCCGAACCGACCTCCGAGCAGGAGCTTCGCGCGTTTTACGACGCGTCTCCCGAGCTGTTCACGATTCCGTCGCTCGTGAGCTTCGATCAGGTGTTCTTCAGCCCCGGTGTGCGCGGCGACGCGCTCGAAGCGGACGCCGCCGCGGGGCTTGCCGCGCTGCGCTCAGGCCGGCCTGCCGCTGAAGTTGGGGACCGCACGCCGCTGCGCGAATCGTATGAGGATGCGCCGCGCGAGCAAGTGGCGGTGCTGTTCGGCGACGCGCTCGCGGACGCGCTGTTCAACGCCGAGCCCGGCGAGTGGTCGGGGCCTTATCGCTCGGATTTCGGCTTACACGCGGTGCGACTTCGCAGCCGCAGCGGCGAGCGCTTGCCGCCGTACGAGGAAATCGCCGCGCGCGTCGCGGAGGAGTTCGGCGCGCAACGCCGGCGTACCGCGAATGAGCAGGCGTATCAGGAAATGCGTGCACGTTACGACGTCGTGATCGAAGAGCTCGAGGACGCAAGCTCTGCGCCGGAGCCGGCGCAGTGACTCGTGCGGCACGCTGTGCCGCGCTGCTCGCCATGGCGCTGTGCGCTTTGCCGGTTGCCGCGCACCGCTTGAGCCCCGCGTACTTCGGCCTCACCGAGACAGCCCCGAACTCCTTCGACGCGCAATGGAAGGTGTCGATCTCGGGCGGCCTTGCTTCCGCGCTCGAGCCGCAACTGCCGGACGGCTGCGCGGTCGCGGGGAGCGTGCGCACGTACGTGATCGACGACATGCGCCTGCAGCACGCAGCGCTCGCATGCCCCGACGGCCTCGCGGGCAAGGGCTTTACGGTGAACGGGCTCGCGCAGACGCAGACCGACGTACTGCTGCGCGTGGATTACTTGGACGGCACGTCGTCGAGTCAGCGGCTGACACCGGACGCGCCTGCCGTCACGATCCCGGAACGGCCGAGCGCGTTAGAAGTGGTGCGTACGTATCTCGTGCTCGGCGTGGAGCACATCCTGCTCGGCATCGACCATCTGCTGTTCGTGTTGGCGCTGCTCTTGATCGTGCAAGGCGTGGGGCGGCTCGTGGCAACCGTCACGGCGTTCACGGTGGCGCACAGCATCACGCTGGGTGCCGCTACGCTCGGCGTGGTGCAAGTTCCGTCGGCGCCCGTCGAAGCGATCATCGCGCTCAGCATTCTGTTCCTGGCATCGGAGCTCGCGCGTCAACCTGCCTCTGCCCTTCAAGCCGAAGAGCGCGCGAATCTTACGCGGCGCTTCCCGTGGGTGGTGGCCTTCGCGTTCGGCTTGCTGCACGGGTTCGGCTTTGCGGGCGCGTTGAGCGAGGTCGGTATGCCGCAGCACGCCGTGCCGCTCGCATTGCTGTTCTTCAACGTGGGCGTCGAGCTTGGCCAGCTAGTATTCATCGCAGCAGTGTTCGGGTTCGCTTGGCTCGTGCGGCTTGCGGCCGTGCGTGTGCCCGTAGCTTGGCAGCGCGCGGTGGCGTATGGCATCGGTTCCGTGGCGGCGTTTTGGTTTATCGAGCGCACGATCGGCGTGTTCGAGTGACTACGCTCGCAAGCCGCTCGCACAGCTTGCGCGTCAGAACACCGAGTTCAGATAGAACCGAAGGCCGTCACTGTGCTCGGAGAAGCGGTACGCGACGCCCACGGCTTCGAAGCGGATGAACCAGATTTTGAAGCCGCCCTCGCGTGCCGCGGCAACGCCGAGCTGCCACTCGGCGTCGCGGCGCTCGAAATTCTCGTCGCCGAAGGCGAGCGCGGCCGGCGGCCGGTAGTACCAGTCCCTGAGCACGTGCGGCCGCCAGCGCATCGGGCTGTCGCGCACGCGCCAGCGCGCTGCCGGGATGTCGAGCTCCAGGCCGGCCGTGAATCGCAGCAGCGAACGCCTCACGCCGTCGCTCGGATCGAATCCCGTCCATAGAACGCCGTTGATCAGCGCCGGGCTTCCGGGCGCGTTCTCGAACTTCACGCGGCTGCGGAAGCCGACGGCCGCGAGGCGCGCCGACAGCTGCGTTCCCTCGAGCTCCTCGGCGCGGCCGACCTGGGCGCGAGTGCGCAGCGTCCAGCGCGTGCCCACTCGATGCTCGAGCTCGATGCCCGGCAGGAACGCAACGTGCTCGACCTCATCGTCGGGCCGGTCGACGGGCAGGGCATCGGCATCGAGGTTTTGCAGGCCGAGCGCGACGGGCAACAGCAAACGCACGCCGGCGCGCTCGTCCCGCGTTTGCCGCAAAGGCACCGAGAAGTTGCCGCGATAGGTCTGCGCCTCGGTACCGTCGCCGAGCCGGTACACGCCGGCACCGAATGCGGCTGCATACGCCCAGTGGAAGGGATCCGTGTCCGCCGCTTGCGCGCCGCATGGCCCCGCGAGTAGCGCCGAGGCGGCGCACGCAAGCGCGCGTACTGCAACGAATCGAGCGACCATCCTTGGCCTCGGTGAGCGACGCGTGATCGAAGCAAGTTCCGCGCCAGCGCACGAGCCGAATCAAAGCAGGGGTGGTTGTTGTTGCTCCGGCGGGTAAGTGACCGTCGTTCCGTCGACCTGCGCGAACGGCGTGAGCGCGTGCTCGCGATAGCTGGTCTCGCTCAAAATCTCGACCACCCCGATGCCCCGTACGGCGAGCGCATCCGCAACCAGCGAGCGATGACAGCGCCAGGGCACGGCTTCGGCGCACATGATGGCGGTGCGCCGCTCCGCGGCGAGATCGGCGAGCTGTGCGAGCCCGCCGGCAAACTCCGGCGTCTGCATATAGTCGGCATAACCGCGAAAGCTCTCGTTGCGCCAGCCCGTGTTCGGCGAGTCCCGCCGCGGCTTGCGCAGGCCGCCGAGCTCCTTGAGCGGCACGTAGGCGATGCCTGCCGTTCGCAGCGACTCGCGCAGCGTATCGGCGTTGAACTGCGGATTGCGCCGCGACCGTGGCACGGTGCGGACGTCGGCGACCTGCTCGATGCCGTACGCGGCGAGCAGGCTCAAAAAGCGCTCGATCGGGTGGGTGGAATGGCCGATCGTGAAGATCGTGCCTTCGGGCCACGCCACGTCCTGCGGCGGCGGTTGCTTACTCACGGCGCCTCCTTGGCCGCGCACGTTGAGTGTGCGTTGCCAACCAAAATACCATGGGCGCCCGGATAGCCGTGCGAGATCGCCGATGTCATGTCCCAAAGCTCGAGTGACGCCGCTTCTTTTCGCTCTCCTGTGCGCCGCGCAAGCGCAGCCGCAACAGCCGAGTAGCGAGTGGGAGCCGATCACGGCCGAGCGGCTGCGCAACCCCGAGCCCGGCGATTGGCTCGGCTACCGCCGCACCTACGACGTCACGGCTTTCAGCCCGTTGCGGCAAATCAATCGCCGCACCGTCGGAGACTTGCGCGCCGTGTGGGCCTACACGATGCGCGACAACAGCCGCTGGGTGGCCACGCCGATCGTGGCGAACGGGCGCATGTATGTCTCGGAAGGCAGCGGCCGCGTCGTCGCCTTCGACGCGCTCACTGGCGAGCTTGTGTGGACGCACGTGCGCACGTACCCGCAGGACATCGGCATGTCCGAGGCGTATCCGCGCCATCGCGGCGTGTCGATCTACGGCGACATCGTCTACTTCGGAACCGCCGATAGTTTTTTGGTGGCGCTCGACGCGCGCACGGGCGCCAAGTTGTGGGAGGTGCAGACGGGCGACTATCGAACAGGCGAGGGGCACGCGCATCCGCCGCTGATCGCCGACGGCAAGGTGTTCATCGGCACGTCGGGCGGAGATTTCGCGGCGCGCGGCAAGTTCGAGGCTTACGACGCCGCCAACGGCACGCGGCTCTGGACGTTCTACACCGCTCCCCGCAAAGGCGAAGCCGGTTTCGAGACGTGGACCGAGAACGGCGAGTGGCCGCCGCTCGGCGCTGCCGCGTGGAACACCGCGAGCTACGACCCGGAGCTCAAGCTGGTGTACTTCTCGACGGGGCAGCCCACGCCGTGGACCACGGCTTCGCGCGGCCCGGGCGATTCGCTGTACTCGAATACGCTGCTGGCGGTGGAGGCCGATACCGGCAAGCTGCGCTGGCACTTTCAGCTCGTGCCGGCCGATCAGTGGGACCGCTCGGCCTACGAGGGCATGCTCGTGGATTTACAAATCGGCGGCACGCTGCGCAAAGCCGCGATCTTGACGGGCAAGGTGGGCTGGGGCGTGGTGCTCGACCGCGCGACCGGCGAGTTCTTGCACGCGTTCCGCACGGCGTACGACAACACGATCACCGGTTGGAGCGCGCAAGGCCGGCCGACCTTCGACCCGCGCTCGATCCCGGCACCGGCCGATGTCGACTCCGGCAAAGTGTTCGAGATCTGCCCGCATATTCACGGCGCGCGCAACTTGCAGTCTCCGAGCTACAGCCCGCTCACGGGCTACTACTATCTCGGCGTCAACAACTCGTGCATGAACGCGCAAGTGGTAACGCCGGAGTTCCTGCCGGGGCGCGGGCTCACGGGTGTGACGTACACGGCGTCGCTGGCGCCGGGGTATGACTACGTCGGCGAGTTCGTCGCGTTCGATCCCGTCACGGGCGAGCGTGCGTGGACCTATCGGCCGACGAGCGGCGCGCCGATGACGGCGTCGGCGCTCGCGACGGCCGGCGGTTTGGTGTTCGGCGGCACGGCGGACCGGCAATTCTTCGCGCTGAACGCGCAGAGCGGCGAGCTGCTCTGGCAGACGCGCTTGAACGGCGACGTGTCCGGCGCGCCCGTGAGCTACGAGCTCGGCGGCAAGCAGTACATCGCAGTGGCCTCGGGCGGCCGCGCGGCGCCCACCACGACGCTGGGCCGGCTCGTGGGCGTGGACGTGCCGCAAGGTTCCGGCGTGATCTGGGTGTTCGCGCTGCCCGACGACGGGCCGCGCGAGGTGCCGCGGCCTACGCGGCTCGATCAACCGCAGCGCTCGCTCGACGACGGCGTGTTCACCGCCGACCAAGCCGCGCAGGGCGAACAATTGTTCGAGCAAGAATGCCGCGCGTGTCACGAGCCCCAGAACTACACCGGCGCCAATTTCGCTGCGAAATGGGGCGAGGGCACGCTCGGCGACGTGTACCAGGACATCTCGCTCGCGATGCCGCCGGCAAACGCCGGCGGACTAACGCCGGCAACCTACGCGAGCATCGTGGCGTTTTTCGTTAGCGAAAGCGGGCACCCGGCGGGACGCGCCGCACTGCCCGGCGACGCTGCGGCGCTGCGCGGCATCGCGATCGGTGCGGCACCCTAGAGTCTATTCGAGCTCCCGTCGAATGTAGCGCTGGGGAACTCGCCGGACTTTTACAGCGATGGTTCCATTAGCGACGAGCTTAACCAGCCGGTGGATCCCGTCGAGGATGATCCAACGAGAGCCAAACAACCCGAGATCGAGGGGGAAGCCGGCGTTCGCTTCGAGAATGCGCTTGTCGTGTTCCGGATAGGCTCCCGGGCGTTGCAGAACGACGCGGGGGCAAAGGTCGCACAATGCCTTCGGCGGTTGTGACGACCAAAACGGGTAATCGAGGTGCCAGCTCAACGAAACCGTGGAGAGAATGTACACGGGCAGATCCAGGCCCCAGATTTCGACGCGACTCCATCTTGAAACGAAGTATTCGCGCATATCCGCAGGGAAACGATCGGCATATTTCGCGTCCATTGGAGGGTGCCGACCTCGGTGCGTGATCGAGCGCTACGACAAGCGGTATTGGCGAAGGCGTGCGTCATGATGGCATAGCAGTGTGGAGAGGCGCACGGCCGGTAGGCTAGAGTGAGGCGTGGTTAGTCGAGGCTGGCGGAGAACGGAATGAGTGGTGAGGACTTGCGCGCGCTGCTGGCCCAGTTGCACGAGCGCCTTGGAGAAACGCGCTCGCTCGATCCGGAAGCGCGCACGCTGTTGACCACCGTTGCTCGGGATATCGAGCAAGCCCTCGCGAGCGAGGATGCGAGCGCGGTGTCTGCCGAGCCCGTCGAGGCGCTGGCGGTGCGCTTCGAAGCCGATCACCCGTCGCTGGCCGGCGTGCTGCGCCAGATCATGGATACGCTCGGCAAGGCCGGAATCTAGCCGACTTTTGTCAAAACGCGGTTGAGCCGTGCGGTCGGCGCGCGGACACTAGCGGCGTGCCAAAGGCAAACCCGTCGCGAGGCGGGGACGCAAAGCTACCGGTCTCTCGAAGACAGCGGGGTTGCCGCAATGAATCCGATACCGATGCCGCCGAATCCGTTCGTCGCCGACGCGGGTGCGTTCGCGTTGCCCACGTTCGAACAGTGGTTTTTCCTGCCCGGCGATTGGGCCCTCTACCTGCTCGCGAGCCGCGCGCCCGCGCTCGCGGACAGTCTCGGTGTGGGACCGGCCGATTACGGTAGTGCGATCGCCGGCACTGTGGCGTGGGCACTCTGGCTGGCGTTCGCAGTGGCGTTGATCGTTGCGGCGGCCGCTGTACGGCGCTTCGACCGCGCGCTCACGAGCCGCATCGCGTACGGCGTCGCGGAGCTGCGCCGCCGTCTGCGGATGGCCGTGGTGTTCGCGCGCTATCGCCGTCACCGGCGCGTTGTGCGCAAGGAGCCCACGTTCGACGGCGAGGAGCCCACGCTGCGTCCCGACGAGGTGCGGATGCTCGAGCTGCACGGCCGGCTTGCGCCGGGCTTCGCGCTCGCCGTGAGCGACGTGGCTGCAGAGCTCAAGACGCGCGCGTACGAGATTCGCGCCGCGCTCGAACGGCTCCAAAGGCTCGAGCTGCTGCAAGCCACCGTCGGCGGGCTCGACGGGGAGACCGCCTATACGCTCACGGCGAACGGCCGCGCGCTGCTCAGAATGCGCCACGCGCGGCCGCGAGCGGCCTAACGGACCACGACTGCTCACGCGCGCGCGCTTCGCCGGGCGCCGAACCGGTAGTCATCGTACTAGCAGCGCCGCACCTTGTATCATTCCCAAAATCGGGCCAATATCTCCCCATAACGTCTCTTTTTTCCAACTGGGGGGATCATGAAGACGACACTACGTTTGCGGCGCAAATCGCTTGCATCCGCGATAGCTTTGGCGTGCACGGGCGCATCGTCCGTGTTGGTTTTGCACAACGCTCGAGCGCAGGAAAGCGTCGAGGAAATCACCGTCACGGGCTCCCGGATTCAGCGTGAAACGGGCTTCACCACGGCCGTGCCGCTCACCGCAGTGACGACAAGCGACCTCGCCTCGTTCAAGCCGGGCGCCACGCTGGCCGACCAGCTCGACCAGCTCCCGCAGTTCTTCCAGACGCAAAGCGCGCAGCGCGGCGGCGGCGCCTTGTTCGGCGGCGCCGGGCGCAGCGTGATCGATCTGCGCTCGATGGGCCCGCAGCGCACGCTGGTGCTGCTCGACGGCGCCCGCCTCGCGCCGGCCGATCGCGACGGCAGCGTGCACATCGACAACATTCCCACCGCGTTGCTGTCGCAGGTAGAGGTCGTGACAGGCGGCGCTTCGGCCGCCTACGGCGCCGACGCGCTCGCGGGCGTCACGAATTTCCGCCTCAACCGAAACTACGACGGCCTCGATTTTCGAGTCGGCTACGGTGCGACGGGCGACAGCTTGGGCGACAACGCGAGCTTCTCCGCCGCCTACGGATCGGAGATCGGGGAGCGCTGGCATTTCATCGGCTCCGCCGAGAGGCAAACGATCGATCCGATCGACTACGACCCGCTCGAGCTCGGCGATTGGTTCCAACGCTACGGCGTCGTCGCGAACCCGGCCTGGACGCCGGGCGACACCAGCGTGCCGTCGCGTCTCGTGCTGCCCAACGTTTACTCGCGCAACCACACGCCGGCAGGCCGGATCGGCACGGCGCGCACGGCGGCGGGCGGCACGGTTGCCACGTTCAACGTCGGCGGCGTCGCCGGCGCCACGTTCAACGACGCCGGCACGGGCGTGAGGGCGTTCAGCAACCAGGGCGCGATTGTCGGCGCGGCCACCGGCAACCAAGCCGGTGGCACGGAAGTCATCGATGGTTTGACGGAGGCGGAGCGCGCCAACCGCGCGTTCGGCGGCGGACCTTACGGCGCCGAGGTCAGGCGCAGCAACGTATTCGCGGGCCTCACGTTCGAGGCCAACGAGAGCACGCGGTTCTTCATGAATTTGCTCGCGGGCGAGACCGAGTCGAACGACCACGATCAACGCGGCATCCCGCACCTTGCGTCGCCGTGGACCACGGAGATCTTCGTCGACAATGCGTATCTTCCCTCGGCCGTCCGCCAAGCCATGATCGATCAAGGCGTGGACCGGTTCGTGATCGAGAAACAAGGGCAATACCTCAATCAGCCCGGTCAATGGGGCGACCACGAAGAACGCCGCAACGCATACGACGGCTGGACGCTGCAGCTCGGCTTCGACACCGACATCGGCGACAACTGGCAAATGCAGGCGCGAATTCAGCGCGGCTCGACGGACCGTTTTACGCAGGTACTCAACGAAGTTCGCGTCGACCGCGAGATGCTCGCAATCGACGCGGTCGAGGTGTACAGCGATCGCCGCGACGACAACCTCGATGGCATCGTCGATCTCATCGCCGAAGCCGATCGCGGCACGGGCACGATCGTTTGCAACGTGCAACGCTACGAGAGCCTGATCACGCCGGCGTCGCTGCAAGCCGCCGTCGCGAACGTTCGCGTGCCGGCCGCTCAAGGCGACGACTCGCTTGGCAGCGGCAGCCCCACGGACCTTGTGCCGATCCCCTCGCCGGTAGGCCCGGACGCGATCCCGAATTGCGTACCGATGAACGTCTTCGGCATCGGCAACGTGAGCTCAGCGGCCGCCGACTACGCCGTCTCGCCGAAATGGGGCGTGAGCGCGGTCACCCAGGAGTTCGCCGAGGTGCTGTTCACAGGCGACATCTGGGGCGGGTACGGGCCCGGCGCTTTCTCGATGGCCGTGGGCGCTACCTGGCGTGAGCAGTGGTTCTGGCAGCGCGGCTTTCCGCAGGATTTGATGCGCTTCGGTCCGCCGAAGCCGGCTCCGCAGCTCGGCATTCGCGGCGTGCAGGGCGGGTTCGCGAATGGCAGCCCGAACCTGCACGAGTTCTCCACGGTCCCGACGATCAGCGGCGGCTACGACGTCTGGGAGCTCTTCACCGAGTTCAACATGCCGCTGTGGTCCGATGACACGAACACTCGACGCCTCGAGCTCGACGTCGCGGGTCGACACTCCGATTACTCGACCACGGGCGGCATCAACTCCTGGAAGCTCGGCGTGAACTACCAGGCCACGGAATTCCTGCGCTTCAGAACCACGCTGTCGCGCGACGTACGTGAGGCCACGTTCGCCGAGCGCTTCGACGTTCAGGGCGGCGGCGGTAGCATCCAGGAACGCGCCACGGCCGGCATCCCGGATCCGCAGGGCGTGTTGACGACGTTCCAGATCACGAGCACCTCCATCGGCAATCCGACGCTGCGGCCGGAAGTGGCCGATACGGTGACGGCCGGCATTGTCGTGGAGCCTGCCGGTACGGGCCTGCAGTTTTCGGTCGATTGGTACGACATCGATCTCGAAGACGCCATCGGCCAGATCGGCGTGCAGGGCATCCTGAACGAGTGCACGACCTCGGGCGGGGCGAGCGCGCTGTGCGGGAACGTCTTTCGCGATCCCGGCACGAACGCCGTCGTGGCCGTCTTCAATCCGTTCCTCAACATCAACAACGCACGCGTTCGTGGCCTCGACTACGAGCTCTTGTGGAACAGGGACACCGACTGGTTCTCGAGCCAATCGGAATCCCTGACGCTGCGGTTCCTCGCGGGCCGCTTGCTCGAGGACAGCACCACGACACCGACGGGCACGAAAACGGACCTCTCGGGGCAGTTGAGCGAGCCCGATTTCAGGGCGCTGGCGAGCGCGCGCTATCAGATCGGCAATTTCGGCATCAATTGGCAGCAGCGCTACATGTCGGAGACGGGCATCAACGCGGGAACGATCACGAGCCTGCAGTTCGCGCCTGGCCTTGCGCCGGGTCTGAATCAACAGACGCTCGACGATGCGACGGTACAGTCGAAGATGTACACGGATCTCACGTTCAGCTACGACCGCGAGCTCGCGAACGGCCAATCCTGGCAACTGGCGCTCGCGATTACGAACGCGCTGGACGAGGATCCGCCGGTCATCGCGGCGTTCGATCAGCGCTTCAGCTCGCAGGGGAACCCCGCGAACGCGTATGACGTGTACGGACGCCGCTACCTGATGAGCTTCTCGTACCGGCTGTAGAGCTTGGGGCGCGCCAGCCGGTCTACGGCCGGCTGGCGCCGCTCCACGGCCATTGCGGTCCGCCGCGCTTAGCTTCGCGAGGCGCGTTATGCGCAGCGCGCGCGGAGCTGGCCGCAGCCGGCCTCGACGTCCTGGCCCGCCGAGCGGCGCAGCTTGGCGAGCACGCCGCGGTTGTAAAGATACCGAGTCATCTCGGCGGCGCGTGTCCACGACGGGCGGCGAAAGTCGGCACCGTCCACGGCGTTGTACGGAATGAAGTTCACGACGGCGTAATGGCCTGCGAGCAACGTGGCGAGCGCCTGTAGCTCGTCGTCGCCGTCGTTCACGCCTTCGAGCAGCGTCCACTGGTACTGCGTCGGATATTTCGTCGCGCGCGAATACTCGTTGGCGAGCGCAACGAGCTCGGCCGGCTCGATGCGCGGTGCGCGGGGCAAGAGCCGCGCGCGCAAGTCGGGCTTCGTGGTGTGCAGCGACAGCGCGAGAGCGGGCTTGATGAGGCCCAACGGCAAGCGCTCGAAGACTCGCCGGTCGCCCACCGTGGAAAACACCAGGTTCTTCTGCGCGAGATCGCCTTCGGTGCCTAGCAGCTCGATCGCGTCGAGCACGTTGTCCAAGTTGTGCGCCGGCTCGCCCATGCCCATGAAGACCACGCGGCGCACGCGTTGCCGTGCCCGGGCCAAAGCAACCTGGGCGACGATCTCGCCGCTCGTTAGATGGCGGATGAGGCCGTCGCGGCCGGTCATGCAAAACGTGCAGCCGACGGCGCAGCCGACTTGAGTCGACACGCACACGCCGTCGCCGGGCAAGAGCACGCTTTCGATCGTGCGGCCGTCAGCGAGCTTCAGCAACAGGCGCCTCGAGGCGTCCGCCCCGACGTGCTCGGCGACCACGCTGACGAGCGAGTCGAAGCGCGCCGCGAGCTGCGGCAACGCCGCGCGCAGCTTGAGCGGAAGCCGCGAGTCCTCGCTGCTGGCGAAGGCGTCGAGCGCCAGGCCTCGCACCCACGCCCGCAACATCAACGTCTCGTGGCGCGGCCGAGCGCCCGCGGCGCGCAGCGCGTCGCGGAGCTCTGCCAGCGAGGACTGTGCCGTCATGCCGTTTCAGCGCGCCGCGGGCTGTATCAGCTCGAGGTGATTGCCCTCGGGATCGACGACGAAGGCGATGAAGATGCCCGAGTTGCCGTATTGCGTGGCCTCGCGCGTCACCATGCCGCCGGCCGCTTTCGCGGCGGCCGCCGTCGCGGCCGCGTTGGTAACCGTGAAAATCACGTGCATCGCGGAGTCGCCGGCTGGCCCGTCCGGCGTCTGCATGATGACGACGGCGGGCATTTCGTTAGCGCGCGCCGCCTCCGCCGTGGCACCGAAATTCATGAACAGCTCCGGGCCGGTCTGCGTCTGCAGGCGATTCGTCTCCTTGAGCCCGAACGCGGCCGCATAGAAGCGGCCGAGCGCCTCGGCGTCCTTCGCGAGCACCCGCACGGAGTTCAAGCTCACCTGTGCGTGGGCCCCGCCGGTGGCCAAAGCAAGACCGAGCGCCAGGCAGCTAAGCAAACGATTCATGGGGTTCTCCGCGCCGCTGATGCCGGCGTTGGCGTTGAAAATTCTTCTGGTTTTCGTCTCGCGGAAGCCTTGCCACGATATCGGTGGTGGGCAGGCTTGTAAACGCAAGCGCGGCGGGGCTTGACGAGACGCCAACGCGGGCTTCTCATGGTATCCGTCCCGACAACAACAACGACCGAATAAGGGGTTTCCCATGGCAGCAGCCACCACCGTCCTGGTCGACGGCAAACGAACCGTGCTTCACCATCACACGGGCAAAGTCACGTCGACGCGTAAGCAGAAAGAGACGCAGATTTCCTCGAGCACCCAGTATCACGGCAACCAAGCGGTCACATCGACGAGCTCCTCGACCGTCGATCACCACGAGCTGTTCATCGTCGACGAAACGGGCAAGGAACGCGCGTTCAACATGATCGACATGGACGTCGCGGTACGCGAGGGCAATACCGTGTCCGTCATCTGGGCAGTGCCGGAGGACGTGGAGTCCGGGCCGCACATCGAAATCTACAACCACAGTACCGGCGATCGCAGGGTCGTCCAGCCGAAAGCGGTTCTCTCGTGGTTCATGAAGCCCAAGAAAATCGTCTGGGGCACCACGGCGGCCGTCGTCATCGTCGGCATGATCGTCTCGTGGATCGTCGTTATCGTCGGATTGTTTGCGCCGTTCCTCTATTTTCGCTGGCGTGCGTTGAACGCCATCAAGGGCATGCTCGGCGGGCCCGAGCTGAAACAGCTCGAAGCACAGCTCGCGCAAGTGAAGCCGGCTGCTGCGGTCGCCGCTTAGGGTCGCCGCATGAACGCTGTGGAAGGGCCGCTTCAAAGTGCGGCCCGGCCGCGTTTCAAAGTGGCGGTCAAGCTTCGCGATGCGGGCGTTGCCGTCGGCGGCATGGTGCTAGGCGCGCTCGTGGGCACGGGCGTGCAACAGACGCTGGCGCGCACGGGGGTGCTTGGCCCTGGCGTCTCCTCAGTGCTCGCGCAGCAGCAGGCGAACTTCGCCGAGGTCAACACGAAGCTCGACGATCTGCGGCAGCTGTCCTCGGATCCCGAAGTGCAGCGTGCGCTTGGCGACCTCGCCGGGTTGCTCGAGCAGCAGGGTACGCTCGCAGCGCAAACCGAACAGCAGCTCGAGCTCATGGCCGCCGAGCTGGCGGCCGGCAAGGACCGCCAGCTTGCGGAGCGCGGCGTCGCGGGCGGCGCCGATTTCTGGCTCAAGGGCGGCGAAAGCTTCAATCTCGGCGCGCGCGATCAGGTGTTTGCGTTACAGGCGTATGGCCGCGGTATTGCCGCGGTGAATCTGAGCGGCGTGCCTGCGCGCATGGCCGTCGGCGACGTGATCGATTTCATGGCGGCCGAGCGGGCCTGCAAGGTCTTTTTCAAGCAGGCAACTCCCCGCGAGGACGGCCGCGTCGGCTTCGATCTCGACTGCGGCTGACTTCAAGTTTACGTGCAGATTCCCGGCGAGCTTCGACTACAACGTCTAGCGGCTGTCGCAAGCCCCGCGAGACGCGCTACGATCTCGCCCATGACAAAATTCATTCGGGTCATGGGCGGGATCGTCGCATTCGCGGCGGCCCTCGGCTGGGGGCAATCGACGATGGCGCAGGTTAGCGATGCGGCGCCGCCGCCCACTCTCACGTTCGCGTTCGAGCTGCGCGCGCAAGTCGCCGAGCCCACGGAGATCGGCCAAGTGCCGCACGGCCGCCGGCGCATCGTGCAGATCCTGGGCGGTACCGTGAAGGGGCCGGGCTTCTCGGCCACGATTCTTCCCGGCGGCGCGGACTGGCAGCTCATTCAACCGGACGGCTTCTCCGAGCTCGACACGCGCTACACCCTAGAGACCGACCAAGGGCAGCGCGTGTACGTGCAAAACGCCGGTATTCGTCACGCGCCCCCCGACGTGATGCAGAAGCTGCTCGCCGGCGAGATCGTCGATCCGAAGCTCGTGTACTTCCGCACGGTGCCGAAGTTCGAGACCGCGGTGCCCGAGCTGCAATGGCTTGCGCGCAGCGTGTTCGTCGGTATCGGTGAGCGGTTCCCGGACGCGGTCGTCGTTCGGTTCTACCGGCTCGAATAGATCCATGAGCAAGAAGCGCACGATTTCCCGTCGGCGTTTGCTGCGCGAAAGCGCCGCG
>CAMPKU010000075.1 GCA_946887385.1 uncultured Gammaproteobacteria bacterium | reverse complement strand
ATGTGCTCGACGTCCTGGTTGTTCTCGTTGCAGATGTATTCCATGAGCTCCCAGCCGGGCCGCAGCGTGTGCGTGTACTTCACCGTGAACGGCTTCGCATAGGCGCCGGGGTCCTCCACGGTGGTCACGACCTCGAGCTCGCCGAGCTTCGTGCGCGTGTAGCGCTCCACGGTACGCAGCTGCGTCGAATGCGGGTGCCCTCTGAAGTCGAACCAGAAGAGATCATTGAACCCCACGGTTTCGATGACGAGCGTGTCGCCTTCCCAACGGCCCACGGAGTGGCCGTACCACGTGGCTTCGAGATCTTCCGGGTGCTCACGCCCGTCCATGAAGATCTGCCTGAAGCTATGGATGTTGCCTTCGAACAAAAAGAACAAATGCGTTGCCTTGCCGTACGCGGGCGTCTGCACGATGCGCCACGGATAGGGTGCGATACGCGGTACGCCGGTGGGCAGACACAGCGCCTCGGGATCGTCGGCCGCCATGCGCGAGTCCATGAGCGCCTTCGCGGCCGGCAGCAACTCGAGCTCCTCGCCCGGCATGAGGCCGGAGCTGATGTCGCCGATCGGGCCGTTCCCCACCCACACGCCCGAGAGATCCGGCGTGCCGTCGGGTAGGCGCGGCGGCGGGGCGTCGGCCACGGCGCCGATCAGCGCGGGATTGTTGGCTCCGCCGCTGCCGGCGGGGGACGTGCTATCGGCCGGCACCTGCTGCGAGGCCGCGAGCTGCACGAACGAGAGCGCGGCGAGCGCCGCGGTACCGAGCTTGACGGTGCGCATGCTCAACCGCCGTCTTGCGCCGAGCGCGCGAAGACTTGCGTGCCGTCGGCCAGCGTGACGAGCCGGGCGTTCGCCATGCTGGCACCGCTGCGCGCCAGTGAGCCTTCGACAGTGACCTCGTCGCCTTGCTTCAGCGACGTGCTCGACCAGCCCGCGCGCCGCAGATAATTCGGGCTCGCGAGCTCCAAATTCCAGTTGACGACTTGGCCGTTCCCGTCCGTCACGTTGATGTAAAAACGCGCGTGGGGATTCGTCCACTCCACCTTTGTCACCACGCCCTTCAACGTGACCGGCTTGTTCGCGTCGTACTGCGCCGCGAACGAATGGTGCGCTTGCGTGGGCCCGGCCGCCGTGACGGCGGCGAACGCAGCGAGAACACCGACGATGATCTTCATCGATCTACTCCCCTCCCAGCAGAGCTTCGACTCTAGCCCCGAGTCTGCCGAGGTGTCGAGTGCTATAGTCGATCCAAGCCCCGGAAGGTCTGTCGTCGTCGATGCGAGCGTTGTCATGGTTGCTGTCGGCCGTCGCCTTCCACGGCGCAGCGACGGCGCAATTGCCGGTCGAGGTCCACCGCCAGCCTCAGGAGCTCCTGACCAGCGACGAGGCTCGGCTCGCGGCGAACAAGAAGCTTGTCTTCGATTTCTGGCGCGTCGTACGTCAAGCGCACCACGCCGAGCGCACGCCGGAATACCTCGCGGAGCGCTACGTCGAGCACAACCCTACCGTCGCGACGGGCCGCGCCGAATTCATGGAGCTGGTCGGCCAAGTCCCGCCGGAGCCGATCAAGGACACCATCGACGATCTCGTGAGCATAGTGGCCGAACGGGATCTCGTCGTCGTCGCGCTGCGGCGCGAGCTGCCCGATCTCGCCCGCGAAGGGCAGACCTACACCACCACGTGGTTCGAGATGTTCCGGGTCGCCGACGGCAAGATCGTCGAGCATTGGGACCACGGCACGAAGGAATAGCCGGGAACCCCGGCTCGGCCCGCCGGCTCTATCGAACAGAGGGGTGTGGCCTGCCTCCCATTAAGGCGCCGTTCAGCTCGCACGCGTTAGTCTAGGCGCCATGTTGGGGTTAGACCGTTTGCCGGCCCGCCCCTAGGAGGCTGTCGATGGATACCAAGACTCGTATGACGGCTGCTCGCGCCACCGCGGTTCGGCGTTCGCCATGGTTGTGGCTCGCGTTCGGCGTGTTGGCCATCGGTGCCGCAATCGCCGCGCGGCCTGCGCCGGCGCAGGAAGCGCCCGCGCTTGAGGTGGCTTCGGCCGAGTATCTCTACGACCTCGTGGGGCCGATCGCGCTGTATCCCGACGACCTCGTCGCCATCGTTCTACCGGCGTCGACGTATCCGTTGCAAGTGGTTCAGGCCGCGCGGTTTTTGGAAGACCGGGAGCGCGACTCGAGCCTCGAGCCCGATGAGGAGTGGGACGCATCGATCGTCGCGTTGCTGAACTACCCCGAGGTGCTCGCGCTACTCAACGACGATCTCGACTGGACCTACGACTTGGGCGAGGCGGTGTTGAATCAACGCGCCGACGTGCTCAATGCCATTCAGGACTTCCGTGACGAGGCGTACGCCGCGGGCAACCTGCGCAGCGACGAACGCCAAACCGTCGCGCGCGATAACGGCGCCATCGAGATCAAGCCCGCCGATCCGCAGGTGATCTACGTGCCGTACTACGAGCCGGAGCGCGTGGTCGTCTATCAGACCGTGCCCGTCTATCACTACTACCCGCGGCGTTACCCGGTGTACTACTACCCGTACCCTGCGCATTACGCCTTCGATACGGGTTACTTCTGGGGCGTGCGCAGCTGGTTCTCGATCGGTTGGCACAACCACCACGTGCACATCTACGACCCGTTCTATCACAGCCATCCCTATTACGGCTGGAGCTACTACGATCCGTTCTACTACCGCCGCAACGTGATCGTGAACGTCAACGTGAACCGCAATGGCGACCACATCTGGCAGCCGCGGTCTCGCTACGGCGGGCGGCCCGTCGTACGCGGCTCCGAGGGCCGCGTCTCAACGGCCGACCGAACGCCGCGCCGCGGCGTGCTCGACTCGTCCGCCACTCGTACGCGCGAAGGCTCGGTCTATCGCGGAACGGCAGGTGCGGCGCAGTCGTCCCGCTCGACGGCCGGCACACAGCAGCCGCGCCGCGGCGTGCCGAGCTCGACGTATCGCAGTCGCAGTATCGAGAGCACCGATCGGGCGACGCAGGCCGCACAGGCCAGCCGTGCGACAAGGGGTACCCCGGTGGAGCGCAGCGCGGTACCGCAGCAGCGCCAGCCGAACGCCGCCTCCAATCCCACGGCGCGACCGCGTCCGGCGCCGACCGGTCAGGGCACTTATCGCAGCGGAGGCGGGATGTCGCAGGCGCTCGAGCGCAGCCGCGCCGCCGCGCCAGCCGTATCGCCGCGGGCCGCGGAGCGTTCGACGGGCATGCCGCGGGAAGCGGCGCGAAGCGCGCCGGCGCCGCGTGTGTCGGCACCTGCGGCACGCGCGCCCGACACAGGCGCCAGTCAGCGCAGCAGCGGACCGAGTCAACGCAGCAGCAGCTCTGGCCAGCAGCGCAGCGAGCACCCGGCCGCGCGGGGACGATCGGGCTCGGCCGGGCGCTAGCCCGGCCACGGCGGCCTTTGCTGCTGTACCGCGGGAATCCCCCGCGTCAGAAGCCGACGCCGAGCTCGTTCGATAGCGTCTCGCGCATCTCCGGCGGCACGTCTAGCTCGCCGATGGTGCCGCCGTTCGGCGCGCCGGCTTCGATCCACCAGCGGATGATTTGCACTTGGCGGTCCGTGAGCGGCGTTTTGCCGTCGGCCGGCATGAATTCTTCGTCGTCGTGCGGCAGCTCGATGCGCCGCAGCAGCTCGCTCAAATCCGTGTTGCCCGCCACCACGACGCGGCCGCTTTCGCCGCCGCGCATCACGCCCGCGTAGCTCGTGAGCACGAGGTCGCTTTCCTGTTTGTCTTCGTTGTGGCAGCTCGCGCAACGCTCCACGAGCATTGGGCCCACCACGTCGGCGAACGGATCGGCCGTCGACACGCTGGTGATCGTGCGGCGCGGCGCGAGACCTGCGAGCGAGCGCAACGGCTGCGGCGCATACTCAACGAGATAGGTGGAGCCGTGCGTCAAATTGCCGCCGTAGTGCCCCGTAATCGATACGAGCACGAGCAGCACCAGCGAGGCCGGAAAAAACAGCGGCTTATAGCTCGACGAGAAGTGACTGATGCGCAGCAAAGCGACCATGGCAGCGACGGCCGCAACCACGGTGCCGTAGAACCGATGAAGCTCCCCGGACGAGCCCGTGAAACTGCCTTCGCTGAAGTGCATGAAGCCGAGCACTACCGTGATCACCGCCGAGACGGCCGTGGCGATCCATAAATACGGCGAGGCGGCTTCCAGATAACGGAAGCGTTCCCTGCGGCTCAGGTACTCGAGCACGAACAACGCCACGATCATGCCGATCGGCAAATGCAGCACGAGCACGTGGAAACGGCCCAGAAAGAAGATGAAATCCATGCGAGAGCACCCGGTCTACTTCGTTGACGAGGGCGCCTAAGATAGCAGGCCGCAGCGCGGCTGTGAGCGCCGCGCGCGGTTCTTAAGACTTCAAAGCGCGAACCACTCGTGCAGGCGCATCTCGAGCGCAGTGAGCTCGCTCGCGTTGCAGCGGTAGCCCACGTAGCCGTCGGGCCGCAACAGCAGCAATCGATCCTCGTCGCTGGAACCGTAACGCTCGGCGAGGGCCGCCGACGGCAGCACCGTGCGCAGCTCCATCACGGGCGCGAAGCGATGCGCGAGCCCTTTCAAGCTCGCCTGGAGCGCCGCCTGGCCGCTCTCGCGCGCGGGCAGCGCGAGCAACGTGCACGACGCGTGGCGCGTCAAGTCGTATAGCGTGCGGCCGAGTCCCAAGTCGATGTCGGGCGCGCGGTCCCCGATTGCAGGGCCCGGCACTGACGGCGGCGGCTGCGTCTGATCGCGATACGTGTACGAAATTCCCGAGCAGCGGCCAACGACGGCCTCGAGGAACAGCGGATCGCGAATTTTCTGCGCTCGCTCCGCGATGTCCTTGCCGTGGCCCATGAAGATCTCGTGGAGCGACGACGCGGCCCAGATCACTTGCTCGGCGATCGGCCGCCGCTCCGTTTCGTACGTGTCGAGCAACGAGCCGTGCGCGAGCTTCTTCACGACGAACGCGAGCTTCCACCCCAGGTTGTAGGCATCCTGCATGCAGCAGTTCAGCCCCTGCCCGCCCGTCGTCGAATGAATATGAGCGGAATCGCCTGCTAGAAACACGCGCCCTTTACGGTACGTGTGCGCGAGCCGCACGAAGCTCTCCCACTTCGAGTGCCACACGATGTCGCCGAGCGTGACGCCGTCGAAGTGCTTGTTCACGAGCCGCATGAAGCCCTGCTCGGGCGTCACGTTCGGGCCTGCGGCCTCGCCGCGGTCGCTGAGCAGCAAGCGATAGAAGCCGCCCGGCAGCTTCACGATCATGACGAAGTGGTCGGTGCCCGCGCAGTAATGAACGTAGTCGTCCACGTCCGGAAAATCGTTCAAGTACGCGTCGAGATTCTGGAGCTGCGTGCCCTTGTAGTCGCTCTCCTGCTGCTCGAAGGCGGCGGCGCGGCGCACACGGGAATTCGGCCCGTCGCAGCCCACGAGATACTGGCAGCGCACCTCTTCCTGCACGCCGCCGCTCTCGAGCGTGGCCGTGACGCCGGATTCGTCCTGCTGCACGTCGACGCACGTGGTGTTCCAGTCCGGTGCGATGCCGTAGTGGGCGCCCGTGTACTCGCGCAGATACTGCTCCGTCTCGCTTTGTCGATGCACGAGCAGGAAGTTGTAGCGCGAGTCCACGGTGGTGAAGTCGATGCCGGGACGCACCTCGCTGCGCTTACCGGCAGCGTCGACGAAATGCAGCACGTAGCCTTTGTTGTGAATGCCGCGCTCGAGAAATCGATCGGCGAGGCGCTTGTCGATGCGCTCGAAGATTTCGAGCATGCGCGCGTGCACGGTGATCGCTTTCGACGTGTCGCCGGGCTTCGGCAGCCGGTCGATCGTGCGCACGTTCACGCCGCGGCGCGCGAGCTCGAGCGTCAGCATCGTGCCCGCCGCTCCGGCGCCGACGACCAAAACCGGTGCTTGACTCTTTTTCATCTTCGCCCCCTCCGCCGTCGAGTATAGCGAGCCAATCGACGGCCGCCGACGGTACGCGCAAGATGCGCACATGGGGCTCGCCCACTTGCAGCTCGAAACGCCGCGTCTATTGCTGCGGCCCACGCACCCCGATGACTTCGAGGAATTCGCCGCATTCCTGGGCGACGTAGAGACGATGCGCTACCTGGGCGCGGAACCGCAGCCCCGCTCGGTCGCATGGCGCAGCTTCCTCACTGTGGCCGGAGCTTGGGCCGTACAAGGGTTCGCGATGTTCTCGGTGATCGAGAAGGCGTCGGGCCGCTGGATCGGTCGCGTCGGTCCTTGGCAGCCCGAGGGGTGGCCGGGCACGGAGGTCGGCTGGGGCATCGTCCGCGATCGTTGCCGCCTGGGATTCGCGACCGAAGCAGCGACGGCCGCGATCGACTGGGCCTTCGACGTGCTCGGCTGGACGGAGGTGATTCACGTCATCGACGTGGAGAACGTCGCGTCGCAAGGCGTGGCGCGCAAGCTCGGCGCGCGCAACCGCGGCCGTGGGCGCCTCCCCGCCCCGTACGACAGCAACGTCGTCGATATCTGGGGCCAAACGAAAGCCGAGTGGCTGGCTCGGCGGTCGGCTCGCTGACTGACGGCTCCCGTCGATTCGGCGACCGCATCAGGCCCGCTGATTGGGTGCGGTGCCGGAGTGGTGCCGCTGCGTGATGGCCCTTTCGGCACCGCCGTAAATACGTCCCTGTAGGCTGCGTCGGCGACGTCCTGTCGCCGACGCTGCCGAAAGGGCCATCACGCGCACACTCGCCGCCCTGCGTTCTCGCTATGGTTAGGGGAGGGCGAAGACGAAGAGTTGGTTGCGGAGGCCGGGGCGCACGTCCGGCGTCAAGCTCACGAGGCCGAGCGCCAGGCCCGAGCCGCCGGTGCTGACTGCCACGTATTGCTTGCCGTCCACGGCGAACGTTACCGGGTAACCGTTGACGGGAGAACCGAGGTTCACTTCCCACAATATGTCGCCCGAGCGCTGGTCGTAGGCGCGGAAGCGGCCGTTCACGTCGCCGCCGAACAGCAGGCCGCCGCCCGTCGACATCAGCGACAGCTGGCCCGCGCGCTGCTCGCGCTTCCATACGGTCTCGCCGGTCTCGACCGAAATCGCCTCGATGACGCCCACGTTGTCGGTGCCCGGCGTGATCTGCACGCGGTTACGCAACGCGTAGGTCACGTCGGTATCGACGATCTCGTTTGCGGACGTGGCCGACATGCAGGTGTTTTGCAGCGGGTAGAACATGACACCCGTCAGCGGGCTGTACGTGCCGGCCGGATAATTTTTGCCGCCCGAGGTGCTCGGGCAGATCAGCTTTTCCTGGCCCGGTGCCGTGAAGATCTTGTCGGCGGCCACAGTGGCCGCGCCCGACTCGACGTTGATGTCGGCGATCACGTTCTGCATCGTGGTCTCGCGCGCCCAAAGGAAGTCCCCGGTCTCGCGGTCGAGCGTATAGACGATGCCCGTTTTGCCGGGAATGCCCGTGATGACCTTGCGCGGCTCGCCGCTGCGCACGCGCGGGTTGATCCATTTCACGGCTGCAGGATCCGGCGCCACGGCGGTGTCGACGAGCAGCCGCTCGAACGGATGATCGAGATCCCAGTGATCGACGACGTGCTGGAAGTACCAGACGATCTCGCCCGTGTCGCCGTCGAGCGCGAGCGTAGAGTTGTGATAGAGGTGCTGTTCCTGATTGCCGCCGAGCAGATACTTCGGCGCAGGCGCCGTGACGGACGTGCCGACGTAGATTTGGTTCAGCTCGGGATCGAAGCTCGGCACCATCCACATGCCGACGTGCCAGCGCTTCTCGTACGGGATGTCGCCCCAGCTTTCGTCGCCGGGCTCGCCGGGTTTCGGGATCGTGCGCGTGCGCCAGAGCTCGCGGCCGGTCTTCGCGTCGAACGCCGTGATGACACACGCCTCCGGGCCGCCCTCGGGCTCGCAGCTTCGCCCCGAGATGACCTTGCCGTTGGCGATGATGGGGCCGGAGCTATTTTTGGCGCCCGTGCGGTAGTCGAGGATCAGCGTTTCCCAGGCGAGCTCGCCCGTGCTCGCGTTCAGCGCGTAGGCGTAGCCGTCTGCGCCGTTGTCGAGGATCAGGTTGTCGTAGATCGCCAAGTTGCGGTTCGTTTCGGCGGCCGGGAAGTACTCGCCCACGTCCTCGGGCACCGGGCGGCGGTATTCCCAGAGCAAGTCGCCCGTCACGGCGTTCAACGCTTGCGTCACGTCGTTGGGGTTCGGGAAATAGAGGATGCCGTCGTGAACGAGCGGCGTGCCTTCTTGATAGCCGCCGTCGCCGAGCGGCCGCGTCCACACGAGCTGAAGCTGCGCCACGTTACGGCGGTCGACCTGCTCGAGCGGGCTGTAGCCCCAGTTGTTCAGCGTGCGCCGCCACATCGGCCAATCGGCCGGGTCGGGGTTCGCGAGCATCGCGTCGGTGACGGGCGTGAGATTAGTGATCGGCTCTTGCGCGACGGACGTCGTCGCCAAGGGCAGGGTGGCGGCGCCTAGAACGGCGACCAGACCGGCTGCGCGGGTCATGCGAGTTCCCCCCAGGAAATCAATGCGTGCCGGCATCTTAGCTCAAAGGTAACCGCGGGGTCAGGAACCGCGCGCGCGTGAATGGCGCGGCCAGCAGATACGCCGCGAGCGCGGCCGCGACGGCGGTGATGTAGGGCGTGGACCACTCGAGCCAATATTCGCCGGCCGCCCACACGACCACGCCGGCCACGAGCGCCGCATACGCGCTCGGCGCTCCGCCGGTGCGGCTGAACAGGCCGAAGAGGCCCACCACGAAGATGCCGGCACTCCCGAATGCCGAGGCCGTTGCCACGAGCTCATAAATGCCGCCGGCATAAAGCGCGATCACGTACGCGAGAACGCCGAAGACCGCCACACCGATCCGCGCCGTGCGCACCCTTTGCCGCTCCGACAGATTCGGCTTTAGCGGCACCACGAGGTTGTGCGACACGAGTGAGGCCGCCGCGAGCAGGCAGCTATCGACCGTCGACAGAATCGCCGAGATCAGCGCGCCGGCGAACAGCACGTACAGCAGCGTGGAGAGGTGCTGCTGGGCCAGCAGCGCGACGAGCTGCTCGGGCTCGGCGAGACCTGGCGCCAGCGTCGGTCCTAGAAGGCCGAGCGTGACGGGCACAACGCCCACGGTAAGGTAGAGCGCGGCGCCGATCAGCGTGGCGTTGCGCGCCGTGGCTGCGCTCTTGCAGCCCAAGATGCGCGACAGCAGCTCGACGGCGAGCAACGAGCCGCACACGGGCACGGCCCATGCCTCGACGAGCTCGAGCGGCGTGGCGTTCGCTGTGGAGAAGAGCTGCAGCCGTCCCACGTCGATCTGCGACACGAGCGCGCCGATGCCGCCGTTCGCATTGCCCACGAGGACCAGCAAGAGCACGAGACCCACCACGATCGCGATGCTCTGCACGAAGTCCGTGACGACGTCGGCCAACAATCCGCCGACCACGGTGTAGATCACCACGAACGTGGCGGCCGCCGTGATCGCCACGTTCACTTCGAGATCCGACGACGCGCTCACGACTTGACCGAAGGCGCGGATTTGCGCCGCGGCCCAGAGCACCGACGTGGGCACCATCAGCAGCACGGCCAGCCGCTCGACGCCCTGCGAGTAGCGCTCGCGAAAGAGATCGCCGAACGTGGTGTACTTGCGCCGCCACAGCGGGGCGGCGACGACGCAACCCAGCACGAGCAGGCACAACCCGTAGCCGAACGGATCGGCCGAGCCGCCCGACAGCCCCTCGGAGTAGATCGAGCCGGCCGCGCCGACGACGGTCTCGGCTCCAAACCAGGTGGCGAAGATCGAGAATGCGGCCAGCGTGACGCCTAAGCGGCGGCCTGCGACGAGATAGTCGTTCTCGCTGGCGATGCGCCGCGACACGAGCAAGCCGATCGCGAATTGCACCGCGAGATAGGCGCCGATTCCGATCAGAACGGGTTGCACGGCACCATGGCACGGTTTAGCGTGTGCTCACGCGGCTGTCGAGGGTAAGGAAAGAGCATGATCGCCAACGTTCGTCGTGGGTCGTCTTACGCGCTGTTGTTCAAAGGTCTCGTCGCGACGTTCGCCGCTTTAGCGGCGGCGTCGAGCTTCGCCGCCATCGAGTTGCCGGACGAGAAGGCCGGCCTCATCGCGCTCGGGGAGGAGCATCGCACGGCATGGGACCTCTATAAAGCGTTCGAGGCGCAGGCGAACGGCGGCCAGCGCTTGAATCCCGCGCGCTTGCCGGACTGGACGGGCCTGTACTCGCGCAGCGGCATCTTGTTCAACTTCGACCAGGATCAGGGCCGCAATCGCATGCCCACGGCGAAGCTCACGCCGGAGTACGAGCGGCGGCTCGTCACGAAGCTCGACAATATCGAGAAGGGCATCGAGTTCGATAACCTCAGCAATTGCGCGCCGCCCGGTCACCCGCGTTGGATGACGGAGCCATTTTTACGCGACTTCGTCGTCACCCCCGATCAAACCTACTTGATCAACGAGATGGTCAACGACATCCGCCGCATCTATACGGATGGGCGCGACCATCTGCCCGAGGCCGATCGCTATCCGCTGTGGAACGGGGATTCGATCGGTTTCTGGGACGGCGGCAAGCTCGTGATCCATACGAACTCGCTGCGTGCGGGGCAGTATCAGCGTACGCAGCCCGAGTACACGGAGCAGGTGGAGACCGTCGAGATCTGGGAAAAGGTGGACGACAAGACGCTCGTCGCGCACATCTGGGTGTACGATCCGCCGGCGCTTGCGGAGCCCTGGTACGCGAAGCACACGTACGTGAAGCTCTCCAACGACGACAAGCTCTTGCGCATCCACTACTGGGACTGCTCGGAGAACCAGAACAACACCGTCATTCAAACCGAGGACGGCTCATCGCAGTTCCGCGATTTCACTTTCACCGAGCAGGACGACTAGCGCGCTGTCAGGGCGGCTCTAACGCCTGGGTCATGAAGTGCGCAACGCCCACGACCTTGTCGACGGGCACTACGAAGGCGATTCCGCGGCCGGTGCCGTTGAGCTCGGCCGCGCGAACGATCTCCTCGAGAATGACGTCGACCCGGTCTGGGTAGGTGACCGTGAGCACGATCTCCTTCTCGGGCTCGATCGACATGCCGAAGATCTTCTCTTGCTCGTTGATGCCGGCGCCGCGCCCGGTTAGCACGGTACCGCCTCGCGCGCCGGCCTTCACCGACGCCTCGAGCACAGTGCTGCCCCAACCTTTACGAACGACGGTCACGATCAGCGACGCGTTTGTCATGATCACGACTCCTTGCTGCGTTCCTTCCAACGAATCAGTACGCCCATCGCCATCACGGCAATCACCGGGGCGAGGGAAATGATAGAAACGAGACCCAAACCGTCGACGAGCG
Source organism: uncultured Gammaproteobacteria bacterium (assembly GCA_946887385.1). Next base: position 5,606 of record CAMPKU010000075.1, on the reverse strand, counting down.
CGCTTGTGCTGCCGTTGGCGGCCGCCGCACCCACCGCAAGTGCGAGCAAGAACGTGTTCGCGAGAGGGCCGGTTGCGACCCCGCCGGCGTCGATCGCGATGCCGACGAACTCCGTTTGAGCAAACCACATGATAACGAGCACGAGCGCATAGCCCGGCACGATCAGATAGAGGAGCGGGATTCCGTAGCCGATGCGCAGCAGCGCCACGGCCACTGCGACGGCGACGCCGGCGCACACGACCTGCAGCACCATCGAGCCGCGAATCGAGCCGTTCGATGCCTCGTCGACTTGATCGGCAAGGATGCGCACGGCCGGTTCGCTCCAGGTGGTGACGAAACCGAGCACTAACCCAGCAGGAGCCAATAGCCACGTTTCGGGCAGCGCCGCGAGCGTCGCGCCGAGCGCCCGGCCGAATGGCATGAAGCCGATGCTGACGCCGAGCAAAAATAAATACAGTCCAGCCGACGCCACGGCGGTGCCGATGGCGATGCGCATGATCTCGCGACGCGGCAGCCGTAGGAATAGAAGCTGAAATACCACGAACAGCGCAGCGAGCGGTCCGATCGCCAGCGCGACGCTCCAAGCCGTGGCGACAAGCGCGTCGAGTACCTCGACGCCGTTCACGCTGCGAGGCCGATCAGCAGGATGGCAATGATGGGCCCCGCCGACGCCAAGCCGAGCAGGCCGAAGCCGTCGGCCACCGCCGTTCGCCCGGCGAGCACGGAGCTCAAGCCGAGTGCGAGGGCGAGCACCACGGGGGCCGTGAGCACCCCTGTCGTCACACTGCCCGTGTCGTAGGCGAGCGGGGCCAATTCCGGCGGCGCAAGCACCGTCAATACGAGCATCGCCGCATACGTGGCCGTGAGCAAATAGACCATGCGCAGTCCCCAGACAATCCGGAGCAGCGCCAGCGCCACGAAGAGGCCCACGCCGAATGCGATGACGTAGGCGAGGTCGCGGGCGGAACGAGCGCCCTCCGACAGGGTTTCCACTTGGTTCGCGAGCACCAGAACGTCGGGCTCCGCGATCGTCACCGCAAAGCCCAGCGCGAACGCGACGCCCACGATCAACCAGAGCGAGCGCTTCTTCGGCAGCTCGGCGCCAATGAAGCGGCCCATCGGCAAAATTCCGAGCTCTATGCCGATGAACAAGAGCACCATGCCGGCGATTGCGAGAAGGCCGCCTGCCAGGAACTGAAGGAACAGCGCGACGGACGCGCCGCCGAGCGCCACTTGCAGCAGCATCGCGGCCACGATGACCGGAGCAACCGCTTTCAGTACCTCGAGTAGTTTTTGTCGCAGCAGTCGGTACATTCGGAGCTCGGAATTTGGGCCGCTGCGTGTTCGACTCGGGCGGCTACGGCTCGAGCGGCGTGCCGAAGTCGACGAGCTCGGGATCGAAGCCGCGTGCCACGAGCCAATCGCGCAGCGCCGGCCCCGTGCCTTGGCGCCACGGCTTGAGTTTTTCTAGCGGTACCTCTTTGTAATCGTCGAGCTCGTCGGCCGCAAGCACGATCGGCCGGTCGGCCGGCACGACGACGTGATACACGAAGATCACTTGATTCAGGCGGTCGAACGGGTAGATGCCGATCGAGGCGACGAGCCGCGCCTCGAGCCCAAGCTCCTCGGCCACCTCGCGCAGGATCGCAGCCTCGGGATGCTCGCCGCGCTCGAGAAAGCCGGCCACGAGGCCGTACCATGTCGGCGGGCGGCCGATGCTGTGCACGAGCACCACGCGGCCCGCGCGTTCGACGACGGCCGCGACCACGGGCACGGGATTGCCCCAGTGCACGAACCCGCACTCTGCGCAACCGAGCCGCGGTTGGCCGCCGCGCGCGACGGGCACGAGATCGGCGCGGCAGCGCGGGCAGTAGCGGTAGTCCGTATCCGGCATGGCGCTGAAGTATAGTCAGGGCCGGCACACGGTGGTGCGGCGAATGCTCGATCTCGACACCTATTTAAAGCGCATCGACTACTCGGGCCCCCGGTCGCCGACGATCGCGACGCTGCGGGCGCTCCACGCGCAGCACCCGCGCGCCATTCCGTTCGAAAATCTCGATACGCTTCTTGGCAAGCCCGTGCGGCTCGATCTTCAGTCGCTCGAGCGCAAGCTCGTGCAGGGCCGCCGCGGCGGCTACTGCTTCGAGCAGAACCTATTGTTCAAGCACGTGTTGCACGCGCTCGGCTTCGATCCGATCGCGCTCGCGGCGCGCGTGGTATGGGAGCGTCCCGCGGGCGAGCTGCGGGCGCGGACGCACATGGTGCTGCTCGTCGACGTGGGTGCCGAGCGCTATGTTTGCGACGTCGGGTTCGGCGGCCTCACGCCCACGGCGCCGCTGAAGCTCGTGCCCGACGTCGAGCAGCCCACGCCGCACGAAACCTTTCGCGTCGCGCGTGAGGAGAGTGACTTCGCCGTCGAGGCGCTGCTGCGGGGCGAGTGGAAGCGGCTTTATCGGTTCGACTTGCAGCAGCAGCACGACGTCGACATCGAGCTGTTGAACCACTACGTGATGAGTCACGCTGCCTCGCCGATGCTCGGGCGCCTGCTGGCCGCGCGGGCGGCGCCCGATCGGCGGTTTGGGCTCGGCAACGGCATGCTCAACGTTCATCATCTGCAGGGCGCGAGCGAGCAGCGGTCGCTCGCCAGCGTCGCGGAGCTCAAGAACGTGCTGGAGACCACGTTCGGCATCAACGTGCCTGCGGGGCCCGACGTCGATACCATGCTCGAGCGCGTGCTTCGCGCGGGTGCTTAGAGCGGCTTACGCAGCCGGTGCGAGAAGTAGCGCGTCTGTCCAGCTTCGAAGCGGTTGTACGCGCGATAGCCCACAACGCCGCCCCAGTGCTTGTATTCCTCGCGCAGCTCGCGGTTGCGCATGGCGTCGAACAGCGCCGAGCGGCGCGCGCTGTCCTTGCGCAAAGCATGCAGCACGTTACTCGTGATCTCGAGCCGCTCGAGCAGCTCGAATCCGGTTTCGAGCAGATCCTCCGTGCAGTCGTCGTCGGCCCAGCAGCCGTCGGTGTAGCAGAAGTATCCGCCCGGCTTCAGCACACGCAGCACCTCGGCGAAGAACCGGCTGCGGTCGTCGTACAAATGCGAGGCTTCGATATTGATGACCACGTCGAACGACGCGTCGGGCAGATCGAGCTTCTCGGCGTTGCCGATCTCGAACGTGAGGCCGCGGCGTGCGGCCCGCGTGCGGGCAAGCCGAACGTTTTCGGCGCTCAAGTCGACACCGAGGTATCGCTGCGGCTCGAACGCGCGGCTCACGAAGTTCGCGCCGCCGCCGCGGCCGCAACTGACCTCGAGCACGTCGCGCCCTTGCAGCGGCGTGTGCCGAACCGTGTGCTCGTAGAGTCGCAGGCAGTAGAACTCGGGCTCGTTCGCGGCGATGACGCTCGATTCGGGCTCGCTGCTGAATCCGTAGTTGAGCACCGTGAATTGTGGAACCGCGTCCGCGGCCCGGTCGTAGTAGTCGCGGTGCCGTACGCTGCCGGCCGGTTTGGGCTCGCTCATGGCCCTAGATTGCCCGGATGCGCATGTTCATGCCATAGCGCGGATGCATCGTGGTGCCGGCGGCGCCGTCCACGCGTTGCCCCGGAGCGAGATCGAGCTCGTACCGCTGCGCGATCATCGCCACGGCGATCTTAAGCTCGACGACCGCCATGCTGGCGCCCACACAGTTGCGATGACCCGCCGCGAAGGGGATGAACGCGAAACGCGGGCGCCGCTCGATCGCGTCCTTCGTGAAACGCGCGGGGTCGAAGCGGTTGGGGTCGGGCCATACCGTGGGCAGCCGGTGCGTGGCGTACAGCGACACGTAGATCGTGGCCCCGGCCGGCACGTGATAGCCGCCCAGCGTGTCGTCGGTAAGCGCCACGCGCGAGATCGAGTGAATCGGCGAGTACAGCCTCAGCGCCTCGTTGATCACTTGCTCTGTGTATTCGAGCCGGTCCAAGTCGGCGTTGGTCGGGGCCCGGCCGCCGAGCACGTGCTCCACCTCGGCGCGCAACTTGCGCCGTGCTTCCGGGTGCTCGTGCAGAAGGTAATGGATCCACGACAGCGACGTCGCCGTCGTCTCATGGCCTGCGAAGTACACCGTGAGCAGCTGGTCGCGCAAGGACCGGTCGTCGAACTCGTCGTTTTGCGCGCGGCTGCCGTCGACCAGCAGTTTCACTAGACCCGCGCCCGCGAAGTCGCGCTGCCGCTCGGCGGCGAGATACTCGTACATGCACACGTCGATCTCGCGTACGGCGGCGGCGAGCTCGTCGCTGAAGCCGTCGCCGCGCCGCCGCAACAATTGCGTCACGCTGCGCGGCGGGCGCGGCCAATGCTCCTTCACGGTGATCGCCGCGCGGCAGAATCGCTCTTCGATGCGCTCGAACCCCGGCCCCATCAGATAGTAGCCGGCCAACGTTTGCGAGAGGTTCAGAAACTCCGCATCGACGTCGCAGCTGCGCGGGCTTCCCGCATGCTGTTGCCAGCCGGCCAAAAACTTGGCCACGAGCTCGGTCATCCAAGGCACCTGCGCGCCGATGTAGTCTGCCTTGAACGCCGGTTGGCTCAGGAGGCGCTGACGTTTCCACGCGTCGCCCTCGTTCAGCAGCAGCCCGTGGCCGAACAGCTCGACGGCCGCCCGGTAGCGGATGTTCTTGCGGTACTTGTGGCGGTTCGTGACCAAGAGCTCGTAGAGCAGCTCGGGATCGGACACGAGATAGGCCACGTGGCCGTTCATCAGCGGCACGCGCGCGATACCGCCGTAGCGGTTGGCGATGCTGCTCCAAAACTTCATGGGATTGCGCAGCAAGCCGTTCAGGCAACCGACGTACGGCCACCCCTGCGGTCCCGGCGGAGCGCGCAGCGAGACCGGCGCGAGCTCAGCGGCCAAGCGTAGTACCGTTAGCGCGCGCCGGCGTCGCGGCGGACGCGATTTCCGTTGGCGACAATTTTTTCCTCCCCCCGCGATCGAGCGTCTTATTGTTGTTCTCGATCGTCGCCTTTCTAGTCGCAAGCTCGGGCCAGTGTCAAGCACGTGAAGGTATACTGCAGAACACGGAAGCAAATCGCTCGAGTGCAAGCACCATGATCATCGACTGTCACGGCCACTACACCACGGCCCCCAAGGAGCTCGGCGAGTACCGCGAGCGGCAAAAGGCGGAGCTCAAGAAGGATCCGCAGCACCAGGCGCAGAAAGGCACGGTCCGCATCAGCGACGACCAGTTGCGCGAGAGCGTCGAAGGCGCGCAGCTGAAGCTACAGCGTGAGCGCGGCACGGACGTCACCATCTTCAGCCCGCGCGCGAGCTGGATGGGACATCACATCGGCAACGCTTCGACGAGCCAAGCCTGGACGGAGCACTGTAACGATCTGATTTTCAGGCTCACGAAGCTCTATCCAAAAAATTTCGTCGGCGTTGCGCAACTGCCACAGTCGCCGGGCGCGCCAATCGCCTCCTCGGTGCGAGAGCTTGCGCGCTGCGTCGAAGAGCTCGGTTTCGTCGGCTGCAACTTGAATCCCGACACGAGCGGCGGCTTCTTCAACGGCCCGAGTCTCGCCGACCGGTATTGGTACCCGCTGTACGAGAAGATGTGCGAGCTTCAAGTGCCGG
>CAMPKU010000074.1 GCA_946887385.1 uncultured Gammaproteobacteria bacterium | reverse complement strand
GTCGACGGGCACCTTGCGCATGTGCACCTTCAAGATTTGCTCGCGGCCGCGCACGTCGGGCAGCGGCACCACAACCTGGCGGTCGAAACGGCCCGGCCGCAACAGCGCGGGATCGAGCACGTCGGGGCGGTTCGTGGCGGCGATGACGATGACGCCCTCGTTGCCCTCGAATCCGTCCATCTCGACGAGAAGCTGATTCAGCGTTTGCTCGCGCTCGTCGTGACCGCCGCCCAACCCGGCGCCGCGATGGCGGCCGACGGCGTCGATCTCGTCGATGAAGATGATGCACGGCGCATGCTTCTTCGCCTGCTCGAACATGTCGCGCACGCGCGACGCGCCGACACCGACGAACATTTCCACGAAGTCGGAGCCCGAGATGGTGAAAAACGGAACCTTGGCTTCGCCGGCGATCGCGCGAGCCAGCAACGTTTTACCGGTGCCCGGCGAGCCCACCATGAGCACGCCCTTCGGAATCTTGCCGCCCAGCCGTTGGAACTTGGCGGGGTCTTTCAAGAAGTCGACAATCTCGACGACCTCTTCCTTGGCTTCCTCCACGCCCGCCACGTCGGCGAACGTAACGCTCACCTGATCCTCGCCGAGCAGACGCGCGCGGCTCTTGCCGAACGACATGGCACCTCGGCCGCCGCCGGCGCCTTGCATCTGGCGCATGAAATACACCCACACGCCGATCAACAGCAGGATGGGGAACGACGAGATGAAGAGCTGCAGCAGAAACGACTGCTGTTTCGGCGCGCTCGCCGAGATCGTGACACCGGCGTCTTGCAGATCGCCGATCAACGCCGTGTTGCTGGTCTCGGGGTTATAAGTGATGAACGTCTCGTCGTTCGAGCGCTTGCCGCGAATGGCTTCGCCGTCGAACTCGACTGCCGTCACCGAACCGTCTTGCACCCACGACAGGAAGGTCGAATATTCGACCGGCGAGACACGCGGGCTGCGCACTCCGAAGTTGCTGACGACGGACCACAGGACCACCGCCACCACAATCCAGAGGATGACGTTTTTTGCTAGATCGTTCAAAGCGTTACCTCATGCCAGCCATCCTGGCCGCAAGCTATCGTTAGACCCTACTACATCCCATAGCTTCTAGCCAGCAAATAAATCTCGCGGCTCTCGGGCCGCGACGCTTTCGGCTTGATCGTTTTCACGGTCTTGAAAAGCGTCTTGAGCTCGCGAGTGAACGCGTCGACGCCCTCACCTTGGAACGCCTTCACGAGGAAATCGCCGCCGGGCCGAAGCACTTCTCGCGCGAACAAAAGTGCCTCGTCGAGCAAAGCCATGCTGCGAGGCTGATCGATGGCGCGATTGCCACTGATATTGGGCGCCATGTCCGACATCACAAGGTCCACGGGCTGGCCCGCCAAACGCGCCCGCAATGCCTGAAGGGTCTCCGGCGCGGTGAAGTCGCCTTGCAGGAATTCGACTCCCGGGATCGCCTCCATGGGCAATAGATCGACGGCGATGACCCGTCCGGTGGCACCCACGAGCCGCGCGGCCAACTGGCTGAAGCTACCGGGCGCCGAGCCCAGATCGACGCACACGGTGCCGCTCTTCAGCAGCCGCTCTTTGGCTTGAATTTGCTCGAGCTTGAAGACGGCGCGGGATCGCCAGCCCGCGCGCTCTGCAAGCTCGACGTAGATGTCGCGCTCCTGTCGTTGTTTCCAACGCTGGCTCGAACCCGTGCGACGTGGCATCGAGGCGCCGTGCGCTCAGAGGTACTCGACGGCTGCAATCTCGTACGCGCGTTTGCCGCTCGGCGTCGAAACCTCCACCTCGTCCCCTTCGCGCTTGCCGATGAGCGCACGCGCAATCGGCGAGCCGATCGAGAGCAGACCGCTTTTGATGTCGGCCTCGTCCTCGCCGACGATCTGATAGATGGCCTTGCTGCCGTCGGCGGAGTCCACGAGGTGAACGGTGGCTCCGAACACCACTTTGCCGCCTGCATTCACGGCCGTGACATCGATGATTTGCGCGTTCGAGAGCTTCGCCTCGATATCGCGGATGCGCGCCTCCATCATGCCTTGCTGCTCTTTCGCCGCATGATATTCGGCGTTCTCCTTCAGATCGCCGTGCGCACGCGCCGTGGCAATTGCCGCCGTGACCTTGGGGCGTTCCTCGATCTTGAGCCGCCGCAACTCCTCCTTGAGCTGCGCCGCGCCGCGCGCGGTGAGGGGCACCTTGCTCAAACAGACGCCTCCGCGTGCAAATCTTGCAGCCGATTCACGACCACGTTGTCGAGATGATCGAGCGCGTCGCACGTAGCCTTGGCGGCCGCCAGCGTCGTGTAGTACGTGACCTTGTAATGCACGGCTTCACCGCGGATAGAACGCGATTCGCGAATCGCCTGTTTACCCTCGGTGGTGTTCACGATCAAGCTGAGCTCGCGGTTCTTGATCATATCGACCACGTGCGGACGCCCTTCGCGCACCTTGTTCACGCGCTGGCAGTCCACGCCGCCGTCTTTCAACGCCTTTGCGGTACCGCCCGTGGCCACGATCTCGAAGCCGCGGGCGATGAGCATCTGGCCGAGCTCGACAACGCCGGCTTTGTCGCGATCGCGCACGCTGATGAACGCCAGGCCGCGGCGCGGTATCGTCACTCCGGACGCGAGCTGCGCCTTCGCATAGGCCTCGCCGAACGTGCGGCCGGTGCCCATCACTTCCCCGGTCGACTTCATCTCGGGCCCCAGGATCGGGTCGGCGTCGGGGAACTTGATGAACGGGAACACCGACTCTTTCACCGAGAAGTACGGCCGCCTGCCGGGCGCCGTGAAGCCCTGCTCCTTGAAGCTGATACCGGCCATGGCTTTCGCCGCAATCTTGGCGAGCGGCTGGCCGATCGCTTTGGAGACGAACGGAATGGTGCGCGACGCGCGCGGATTCACCTCGAGCACGTAGATCACGCCGTTTTGGATCGCGAACTGCGTGTTCATGATGCCGTTGACTTGGAGCGCCTGCGCCATTTGGCGCACCTGCTCGCTCAACTGGTTCTGCACCTCGAGGCTCAAGCTGAAAGGCGGCAACGAGCAACCGGAATCGCCGGAGTGAATGCCCGCTTGCTCCACGTGCTCCATGATGCCGCCGATCACGACCTCGGTGCCGTCGGAAATAGCATCCACGTCCACCTCGACCGCCAAGTCGAGAAAGCGATCGAGCAGGATCGGACTGTCGTTCGACACGCTGACGGCGCGATCCACGTAGTCGCGCAGCTCGTCCTCGCCGTGCACGATCTCCATCGCGCGGCCGCCGAGCACGTACGAGGGCCGTACGATCAAGGGGTAGCCCACCTCTTTACCCATGGCGACGGCTTCTTCGACGTTGCGCGCCGTACGGTTCGGCGGCTGTTTCAGCTTCAGCCGAGTCACGAGCTGCTGAAATCGTTCGCGGTCCTCGGCAAGATCGATCGAGTCCGGCGACGTGCCGATGATCGGTACACCGGCCTCCTCGAGCGCGCGCGCGAGCTTCAGCGGCGTCTGCCCGCCGTACTGCACGATGACGCCTTTCGGCTTCTCCTTGTGCACGATCTCGAGCACGTCCTCGAGCGTGACGGGCTCGAAGTACAAGCGATCGGAGCTGTCGTAATCGGTGGAAACCGTTTCCGGGTTGCAGTTGACCATGATGGTCTCGTAGCCGGCTTCCTTGAGCGCGAACGAGGCGTGCACACAGCAGTAATCGAACTCGATGCCCTGGCCGATGCGATTCGGCCCGCCGCCCAAGATCATGATTTTCTGCCGATCCGTGGGGTTGGCCTCGCAGAACTCCTCGTACGTGGAGTAGAGGTAGGCGGTTGCGCTGCCGAACTCGGCCGCGCAGCTATCCACTCTCTTAAAGACTGGCCTGATGTTTTCCTTGTAACGCGCTGATCTGACGACCTTTTCTTTAACGCCGATAAGGTCTGCAATGCGCCGATCGCTGAAGCCACGGCGCTTGAGCTTGCGCAGCTCCTGAGGCATCAGCACGCCGGGGCCCGCAGCCGCGATGTCCTTCTCGATGTCGATGAGCTCTTTGATCTGCGCGAGAAACCACGGATCGATGGCCGTGAGCTCCCCGACTTCCTCCATCGACAGCCCGTGCCGAAACGCGTCGGCCACATACCAAAGGCGCTGGCTGCCGGCCATCTTGAGATCGTGCCGCAGCTTCGCCCACTCGTCTTCGGTCTCCACGGACTTCATGATCGGATTGAAGCCGTCGACCCCGGTCTCCAGGCCGCGCAGGGCCTTTTGCAGCGACTCCTGGAACGTTCGGCCGATGGCCATGACTTCGCCGACGGATTTCATCTGCGTGGTCAAGCGATCGGCGGCCTGCGGAAACTTTTCGAACGTAAAACGCGGCACCTTGGTGACGACGTAGTCGATCGTCGGCTCGAACGACGCCGGCGTGGCGCCGCCCGTAATTTCGTTCTTGAGCTCGTCGAGCGTGTAGCCCACCGCCAGCTTGGCGGCCACCTTGGCGATCGGAAATCCCGTGGCCTTCGACGCAAGCGCTGAAGACCGCGACACGCGCGGATTCATCTCGATGACGAGCAGCCGGCCGTCCGTCGGCGAAATGGCGAACTGCACGTTCGAGCCGCCCGTATCGACGCCGATCTTGCGCAGCACGGCGATCGACGCGTCGCGCATGCGTTGATATTCCTTGTCCGTGAGTGTTTGCGCCGGCGCTACCGTGATCGAATCGCCCGTGTGGATGCCCATCGGGTCCAGGTTCTCGATGGAGCACACGATGATGCAGTTGTCGTTCTTGTCGCGAACGACCTCCATCTCGAACTCTTTCCAGCCGATCACGGACTCCTCGAGCAAGACTTCGCCCGTGGGCGACTGGTCGAGCCCGCGGCTCACGATGTCTTCGAACTCTTCGCGGTTGTACGCGATGCCGCCGCCGCTGCCGCCGAGCGTGAAGGACGGACGCACGATCGTGGGGAAGCCAACCTCCTCTTGCACGGCCCACGCTTCCTCGAGCGTATGCGCAATGCCGGCGCGCGGCGTGGCGAGCCCGATATCCTTCATCGCGTGCCGAAAGAGCTCGCGGTCCTCGGCCATGTCGATGGCTTCGCGCGACGCTGCGATGAGCTCCACGCCGTATTTCTCGAGCACACCCTCGCGCACCAGGTCGAGGGCGCAGTTGAGCGCCGTCTGCCCGCCCATCGTCGGCAGCAGGGCGCTCGGGCGCTCCTTGGCGATGATCTCGGCTACAGCGCGCCAGTGGATCGGCTCGATGTAGATGGCATCGGCGCTCGCCGGATCGGTCATGATCGTGGCGGGATTGGAGTTCACGAGAATGACGCGATAGCCCTCCTCCTTGAGCGCCTTGCACGCCTGCGTACCGGAATAGTCGAACTCGCACGCCTGCCCAATGATGATCGGACCGGCACCGATGATCAGCACGCTTTCGAGGTCATCGCGGCGCGGCATTATTTATCCGATTCCTCCGTAAACATCCAAAACATCCTGTTTGAATCAACCGGCTTGCGCGCGATGACGGTAAGCCTTCATCGAAGCCGTGAAACGCTGGAACAGCGGCCGCAAGTCGTGCGGGCCCGGGCTCGACTCCGGATGCCCTTGGAACGAGAACGCGGGCCGATCCGTGCGCTCCATGCCCTGCAAAGTGCCGTCGAACAACGACCGATGCGTGGCGCGAAGGTTCGGCGGCAACGTGCTCTCCTGCACGGCGAAGCCGTGGTTCTGGCTCGTGATCATCACGCGCCCCGAATCGAGCTCCACGACGGGGTGGTTCGCGCCGTGGTGACCAAACTTCATCTTCTCGGTCTTGGCACCGCTCGCAAGACCCAAGAACTGGTGTCCCAGACAAATACCGAACGTGGGTACGCCGACATCGACGAGCGTGCGGATGGACTCGATCGCATAGTCGCAGGGCTCGGGATCGCCGGGGCCGTTCGAAAGAAAGATGCCGTCGGGCATGAGCGCCATGACTTCCTCGGCCTTCGTGGTCGCGGGCACCACCGTGAGCCGGCAGTCCTGGTCCGCGATCAAACGCAAGATGTTGCGCTTGATGCCATAGTCGAACGCCACGATGTGGAAGCTCGCCACGCGCTTCGTGTACACGCTCTGCCGTTCCGGCCAGAGGCTGCCCTGGTTCCATTGATACGGCTGCTTCGTCGTCACGAGCTTCGCCAAGTCCATGCCCTTCAAGCCCGGGAACTTACGCGCGGCCTTCACGGCCTCCTCGGCGCTCGCCTTCGCGCCCGTGACGATGCACCCGGCTTGCGCGCCCTTCTCTCGCAAGATGCGCGTGAGCTGACGTGTATCGATCTCGGCGATGGCCACGGTTTTGCCGCGGCGCAGGAACTGCTCGAGGCTGCCTTCCGCGCGCCAGTTGCTCACCACCGCGGAAAGATCGCGAATGATGAGGCCGGCCGCGTAGATCTTCGCGGACTCGAAATCGTCGGAGTTCGTGCCGGTGTTGCCGATGTGCGGGTACGTGAGCGTGACGATCTGACGGTAGTACGACGGGTCCGTCAGGATCTCCTGATAGCCCGTCATGGCGGTGTTGAATACCACTTCGCCAAGCGTTCGGCCTTCGGCACCGACCGAAACGCCCTTGAACACCGTACCATCTTCGAGCGCTAGTATCGCCGGCTCCGCCACGCTGAGCTCCTACAAAAATTCGGCTTGCGGAAAGACGCGGGATGGACTGCAAGCCCGGCAGTCGATCCCGTGTTCGTCAACAGGGAAACTCAGGCGGGAATTGTAGCTCGTCCGTTCGGAAACGATCTACAGCTGCCTCACTCACGCGACAAGCCGAGCACGTCGGCAAGGGAGTACAGGCCCGGGGCTCGCCCGGCAACCCACCGAGCCGCGCGCAGCGCGCCGCGGGCGAAGGTTTTGCGGTCGCCGGCGCGGTGCGAGAACACCACCTCTTCCTCGGCCGCAATGAAACGCACGGCATGCTCGCCCACGACGTTGCCGCCGCGCGCAACCGAAAAGCCGATGGTGCCGGGCACGCGCGGACCCGTTTGGCCGTGGCGCGCGTAGACGGCCAAGTCTGCGAGCTTGCGGCCTTGAGCGGCCGCCACGCGCTCGCCGAGCGCCAGCGCCGTGCCCGAAGGAGCATCGACCTTGTTGCGGTGGTGCGTCTCGGCGATCTCCACGTCGTAACCGTCGCCGAGCGCCTTGGCGGCTCGGCCCACGAGCTCCATGAACACGTTGACGCCCACGCTCATGTTGCGCGCATACACGATCGGAATTTCGTAGGCCGCCTTCTGCATCGCTTCGAGCTGGCGGCTCTCGAGGCCGGTGGTGCCGATCACGAGTGCGGTGCCATGCTCGACGCAGGCGCGCAAATTTGCCTCGGTGACCATCGGCAGCGTGAAATCGACGGCCACCTGTGCGGCGTTCAAGCCGTGGCTGCGCTCGTCGGTGAGCGGCACGCCGACGGCCGCGGCCCCCACGAGCTCGCCGGCATCTCGGCCGAGCAGCGGATCCGAGGTTTCGGTGACGGCGCCCACGAGCTTCAGATCGTTCGCCTCGAAGACGCACGACAGCACCGCGCGACCCATGCGGCCCGCGGCGCCGAGAACGGCTACCTTCACCACCTCGCTATGCTCCCATTCGCTCGAAGAACTCTTTCACGCCGTCGAACCAGGAGCGAGCCCGCGGACTATGGCGGCTGCCCTCGTTCGAAATGGCGGCCTCGAACTCGCGCAGCTTTTCCTTCTGCTCGGCCGTCAGGTTCACGGGCGTCTCGATCTGCACGCGGCAGAACAGGTCGCCGACGCCGCTGTCGCGCACGGAGCGTACTCCTTTCCCGCGCAGCCGGAACAAGCTGCCCGACTGAGTCTCCGCGGGAACCTTGAGCACCACGTTACCGTCGAGCGTGGGCACGTCGACCGTGCCGCCCAGCGCCGCCGTTGCGAAGCTCACGGGCACCTCGCAGCTCAAGTTCTGCCCTTCACGCGTGAAGATCGGATGCGCCTGAACCGCAATGTCGACGTACAGGTCGCCGGGCGGCCCACCGTTGCGGCCCGCCTCACCCTCGCGGGCCAAGCGGATGCGGTCGCCGTTGTCCACGCCGGGCGGCACCTTCACCGACAGCGTCTTGTTTTTCCGCACGCGCCCCCGGCCGTGGCACTCGCGACACGGCTTGTCGATCGTGGCGCCGGCGCCGCCGCAGTTCGGGCACGTCTGCTGAATCGAGAAGAACCCTTGCGCCACGCGCACTTGCCCAACGCCGCCGCAGGTTTTGCAGCTCACCGGCTGCGAGCCCGGCTCGGCGCCTTTGCCCGTGCAGCGCGTGCATTCGACCTGCGCGGGAATATCGAGCGTTACCGTATCGCCGGCCACGGCTTGCTCGAGCGTGAGCTCGAGCTCGTAGCGAAGGTCGGCGCCGCGGAATACTTGGCTGCGGCCGCCGCGACGGCCCCCGCCGAAGATGTCGCCGAACACGTCGCCGAAGATATCGCTGAACGCGTCCGCGCCGCCGCCGAACCCGCCGCCCATGCCCTGGCCGCCCTGCACGCCCGCGTGGCCGAAGCGATCGTAAGCGGCGCGCTTATCCTTGTCGCAAAGGATCTCGTACGCTTCCTTGGCTTCCTTGAAGTGCGCTTCGGCGTCCGGATTGCCTGGATTGCGATCCGGATGATGCTTCATTGCCAGGCGCCGATAGGCCTTCTTGACGTCGGCCTCGGAGGCGTCACGCGCGACGCCGAGTATCTCGTAGTAATCCCGTTTCGCCATCCGAATCCTCGATAGCAGGAGAGCACGCCCGTGCGTGCTCTCCTAGTCGGCGTTCCGCGTGCTGTCGCGGTCAGCCGCCCTTGTTCTTGTCGTCCTTCACTTCCTCGAACTCGGCATCGACGACGTTGTCACCGTCGCCGGCCGCCGGCTGCTCGCTCGAGGCTGCGCCTTGCTGTTGATCCGCGTACAGCCGCTGCGCCATACCGGCCGACGCCTCGCCGAGCGTCTTCATCTTCGTTTCGATGACGGCTTTGTTCTCGCTCTTGATCGCGTCCTTCACGTCGGCCAGAGCGGCTTCGATTTTCGCACGTTCCTCGCCGGACACTTTGTCGCCCAGTTCACGCAATGACTTCTCCGTCGCGTGAACCAGCGCGTCGGCCTGGTTGCGCGTTTCCGCGAGCTCGCGGAACTTCGCGTCCTCGGCCGCATGCACCTCGGCGTCGCCGACCATGCGCTTGATCTCATCCTCGCTCAACCCCGAGGAGGCCTTGATGACGATCTTTTGCTCCTTGCCCGTGGCCTTGTCCTTGGCCGACACGTTCAAGATGCCGTTTGCGTCGATGTCGAACGTGACTTCGACTTGCGGCATGCCGCGCGGCGCCGGCGGCAAGTCCGTCAAGTCGAATCGGCCGAGCGATTTGTTGTCGGCCGCACGGCCGCGCTCGCCTTGCAGCACGTGGATGGTGACCGCCGTTTGGTGGTCCTCGGCCGTCGAGAACGTTTGATTCGCCTTGGTCGGAATCGTGGTGTTCTTGTCGATGAGCTTCGTCATCACACCGCCCAGGGTCTCGATGCCGAGCGACAACGGCGTGACGTCGAGCAACAAGACGTCCTTCACCTCGCCCGCGAGCACACCGGCCTGGATCGCGGCACCGACGGCCACGGCCTCGTCCGGGTTTACGTCTTTACGCGGTTCCTTGCCGAACAAGGTCTGCACGGCTTCCTGCACTTTCGGCATGCGCGTTTGACCGCCGACGAGAATGACGTCGTCGACTTCCGCAACCTTGAGGCCGGCGTCGGTCAACGCGGTCTTGCACGGCGCGATGGTGCGCTCGATGAGGTCCTCGACGAGCGACTCGAGCTTGGCGCGCGACAGGTTGATGTTCAGATGCTTCGGCCCCGACGCGTCCGCCGTGATGTACGGCAGGTTGACCTCCGTCTGCTGCCGCGACGACAGCTCGATCTTCGCCTTCTCCGACGCTTCCTTGAGGCGCTGCATCGCGAGCGGATCGCGCCGAATGTCGACGCCGCTTTCCTTCTGAAACTCCTTCGCGAGGTAATCGATGATGCGCTTGTCGAAATCCTCGCCGCCCAAGAACGTGTCGCCGTTCGTGGCCAAGACCTCGAACTGGTGCTCGCCGTCCACTTCGGCAATCTCGATGATCGAGATGTCGAACGTGCCGCCGCCCAAATCGTAGACGGCGATCTTGCGGTCGCCGCGCTTCTTGTCCAAGCCATAGGCCAACGCAGCCGCCGTGGGCTCGTTGATGATGCGCTTTACCTCGAGGCCCGCGATCTTGCCCGCGTCCTTCGTGGCTTGGCGCTGCGAATCGTTGAAATAGGCCGGCACCGTGATGACGGCTTCGGTGACTTTCTCGCCGAGATAGTCCTCGGCCGTCTGCTTCATCTTCGTGAGCACGCGCGCCGAGATTTCCGGCGGCGCCATTTTCTTGCCGTTGATCTCGACCCAGGCGTCGCCGTTGTCGGCCTTCACGATCTTGTACGGCACCATGTCGACGTCTTTTTGCACGACGTCGTCTTGAAACCGCCTGCCGATGAGGCGCTTGACGGCGAACAACGTGTTGCTGGGGTTCGTGACGGCCTGCCGCTTCGCCGTTTGCCCGACGAGCACCTCGCCGTCTTTCGTGAACGCGACGATCGATGGGGTCGTGCGATCGCCCTCGCTGTTCTCGATGACCTTCGGCTTGCCGCCGTCCATGACGGCGACGCACGAGTTGGTCGTGCCTAAGTCGATGCCGATCACTTTACCCATGTGACTGCTCCAATACGTGAAGAACTGAAATTCTGTCTCTGCGAGATGGGGCGTCGCCCGGCCAATTCAAGGACGATCTCCCTGGGAGACGAGTACCTTGGCGGCGCGCAAGAGCCGCTCGTTGAGCTCATAGCCTTTCTGGACCACCTCGACGACCGTGTTGGGCTCGACCCCGGGAGCCGCCACGAGACTCAGGGCTTCGTGCCTGCTGGGATCGAACGGCTGCCCCGCGGGATCGATCTCTCGAACCCCGCACGCTTCGAATGCATCGTCGAGCAGCCGCAGCGTGGCCCGTTGCCCATCGGCAAGGGCCGATTGCCCCAGCTTCTCCGCCGCAGCGACGCCCGCCTCCAAGCTGTCGCGCACCGGCAAGATCGCCTGCGCAAGGCGTTCGGAACCGAACTTGCGCGCGGCATCGACTTCGCGGGCGCTACGCTTGCGGAAATTGTCGAGCTCGGCCACGGCCCGCAGATGCTGTTCGCGGTGCTCGTCGGCTTCGCGGCGCAATGCCTCCAGCTCAGAGGTCAACTCCGGCGACTCGGGCGGGGGCGTGATGTCGTCCGTACGCTCATCGTTCATGGCAGTCCTATGCGCTCTCCCGCACGGGAGCGCGTCGTGGGCGAGGTTCGCAAATGGGGACTAGCCGCTCGACTTCAAGGCTCGGCCGAGCAACTTGGCCGTGATATCGACGATCGGTATAACGCGCTCGTAGGCCATGCGCGTGGGGCCGATAACGCCGAGCACACCCATCGTGTCGTCGTCGCTCGTATAGGGAGCCGTGACGATACTATATGAATCAAGGAGTTCGTATCCCGACTCGTGGCCGATGAAGATCTGCACCCCCTCGGCCTTCATGCTCTGGTCGAGCAGATGCAGGATATCGCGCTGCCGGCCGAACGCCTCGAACAGGCCTTTCAAGGTCTCGACGTCGGCCACTTGGCCGAAGCTCATCAAGTTCGTCTCCCCCGCCACGACGAACTCGCGTTCCGGCTCCGCCTCGGGGAACACGCGCTGGGCCATCTCGATGGCCTCGACCATCAGCGCGTTCATCGACGCACGCGTGCGCTTCAGCTCGGCGAGCAGTAGATCGCGCACCTCGGGAAAGCTGCGGCCGCCGAAGTGCTGGTTCAGATAATTGCTGGCGCGCTTGAGCTCGTCGGCTCCGAAATCCCGCGCAACGTTCAAGATTTTGTTCTGGACCTCGCGGTCGTTGAGCACGAGGATGGCGAGCACGCGATGCCCGGACAATGGCAAGAACTCGATCTGCCGCAGCGCGGTTTGGGCCCGGCGAGGCACCGTGACGATGCCCGCAAGGCTGGTGACGGCGGACAGCAGGTTCGACACCGACAAGGCCAGTGTCTGGGGATCGCCCGAAGCGTCGCTCAAGCTTTCGCTGAAGCGTCTGAGCTCGTCTCCTTGCGGCGGCGTGAGCTTGATCAGCGCGTCGACGAAGAACCGGTAGCCTTTGATGGTCGGCACTCGGCCTGCGGATGTGTGCGGCGATTTGACGAAACCGAGCTCCTCGAGATCGGAGACGATGTTGCGAATGGTTGCCGGGCTCAAATCGAGGCCGGACTCTCGCGACAACGTTCGCGACCCGACGGGCTGGCCATCGCGAATGAATTTATCGACGAGGATTCGCAGCAGAGTCTGCGCGCGCTCGTCCAGGACGTCTCGAGGTCTGTCGCTCGCCATAGGCCCAGCTGTGCTAACGTAGAGCCCGCTCTTTGCGGACTGCACGCTAGCAACGGGTTCCCGCTACTGTCAAGAAAATAAGCATGCCGCGTGAATTCAGCACCGTCGCGTTGTGGGGGCGCCTCGGCGAGCAAAGTGTGAGCGAACCGGCGCGGCAAATTGTCGCGCATTTGCGCAAACGCGGGATCACCGTGTTGGCCGCAACCACCGCCGATGCGGCGCATCCACTCGAAGGCGCCACCCATGTCGACGAACGCGAGCTCGCGGCGCGCGCCGACCTCGTTGTGGCCATAGGCGGCGACGGCACGCTGCTACACGCGGCACGCAACGTGGCCGCGCGCAACGTTCCGCTCGTCGGCATCAACAGAGGCCGGCTCGGCTTTCTCACCGACGTTTCGCCGGAGCACATGCTCGAGGCGCTCGACGCCATTCTCGCCGGCGACTATCTCTCCGACCGTCGCCTGATGCTGGCCGCGCGGTTGGATCACTCGAAAGATGCGGAGCTGTTCGCGCTCAACGACGTCGTCTTGCAAAAAGGCGATACGGGCCGGCTGCTCGACTTCACCACGGACGTCGATGACGTCTACGTCAACACCCATCGGGGCGACGGCCTCATCGTGGCCACCCCAACGGGGTCCACGGCGTACGCGCTGTCGTGCAGCGGCCCGATCATTCAGCCGAACGTGGATGCGCTCGTCATGGTGCCGATCTGCCCGCATACGCTGAGCGACCGGCCGCTCGTTCTGCCGAGCTCGAGCTCGATTCGCGTTACGCTCGACAATGCCGGCGGCAGCGAGGCTCATGTCGTCTGCGACGGCGAGCCGCTCGCGAGGATGGGCGCTGCCGACACGCTGACGATCTCGCTCGCGAAGCAGACCGTCACACTGCTGCATCCGCGCGACTACAACTACTACGAGCTCCTCCGCTCCAAGCTGAACTGGGGGCGCGCGAGTCGCGATCGGCGGGTTCGTCGCTGACGCCTCATGCTGAGCCTGATCCGCGTCAAGAGCTACGCCGTCATCGACGAGATCGAGCTCGAGTTCGGCCGCGGCTTCAGCGTGCTCACCGGCGAGACGGGCGCGGGCAAGTCGATCCTCGTGGACGCGCTCGGCCTGGCCCTCGGCGACCGCGCCGACGCGAGCGCGGTGCGGCACGGTGCGGAGCGCGCCGAGATCAGCGTATCGTTCGACGTCCCCGGCGGGCACACGGCCCTTAGCTGGCTGGCCGAGCGAGGGCTCGACGACGACACGGGCTGCACGCTGCGCCGGCTCATCGGCGCAGACGGCCGTTCGCGAGCATTCATCAACGGTCAGCCCGTAAACCTGCAAGACCTCAAGGTCCTCGGCGGACTGCTCGTGGACATCCACGGCCAGCACGCGCACCAATCGCTGCTCGACACGGGCAGTCAGCGCGCCTTGCTCGACTCGCACGGCGACGTGGCGCCGCTCGCAGCGCGCACCGCGGAACGGTTCGCGGCGTGGCACACGCTGCTCGAGCAGCTCGAGAACCGGCGCTCGTCGAGCGCGGAGCGGCAGGCGCAGATCGAGCTGCTGCGCTTTCAACTGGGTGAGCTCGAAGCGCTGAAGCCGGAGCCCGGCGAGGCGGAGCGCCTCCGTGCCGAGCGCGATCGGCTCGCCAATACCGACCGTCTGGTGACCGGCGTGAGTGCCGCGCTCGACGCGCTGGCCAACGACGAAACCGCGTCTGCGTATTCCGCAGTGCTCGTAGCGCGCCGCGAGCTCGACAAGCTCGCCGACGTCGATTCGGCTCTGCGCGCGCCCGCCGCGGCACTGGCGAGCATCGAAATCGAGCTCCGCGAGACCGAAACCACGTTGCAGCGCTATCGCGACGCCATCGAGGCCGACCCCAAGCGCCTTGCATGGCTCGATGACCGGCTCGCGAAAATGCGCACGCTGGCGCGCCGCCACGAGGTTGCCGAGGCCAACCTGCACAGCACGCTCGACGACTTGCGTGCACGGCTCGCGGCCCTCGACGGCGGCACGGAATCGTTGCAAGCGCTGGAGCAAAGAACCGCGGACGCACGCAGCGAATTTCTCGCCGCCGCGCGCAAGCTCAGCCGCGAGCGGGCAGCGCACGCGGCGGCGCTCGGGAAAGCCGTGACGAGCCTCTTGAGCGAGCTCGGAATGCCGCATGGAGAATTTCGCGTCGAGCTCGAGCCGAAGCCGGCCGAGCGCGCCGACGCTACCGGGCTCGAGCGCGTCGAGTTTCAAATCAAGCTGAATCCGGGATTGCCGTTTGCGCCGCTGGCCAAGGTAGCGTCCGGCGGCGAGTTGTCGCGGATCAGCCTGGCCGTCGAAGTCGTGCGCTCGGGCGCGTCGCCGGTCACGGCATTCGTGTTCGACGAGGTGGATGCGGGCATAGGCGGCCGCGTTGCCGACATCGTAGGGCACAAGCTGCGCACCCTCTCAGCGACGCGCCAAGTGCTATGCGTCACGCACCTGCCGCAGGTGGCGAGCCACGGCGAAGCGCACTATCGCGTGGCCAAGCACACGGACGGCAAAGTCAGCCGCACGGACGTGCGCGCGCTCTCGAGCAAGGAACGCGTGGAGGAATTATCGCGAATGCTCGGCGGCGTCGAGGTCACGGCCCGCACTCGAGCGCACGCTGCAGAGATGATCGACCGCGCCGGCCGTTAGACGGGGGACTTCTTCTTGGGGCGCACGTAAAGCACCAGACTGTGCTCCTCGATGTCGTAGCCGTAACGCTCGGCGATCTCGCGCTGGATCTGCTCGATGCGCTCGTCGTAAAACTCGGTGACCTTCCCCGTATCGAGACACACCATGTGATCGTGGTGAGTGCGGTCGGCCAGCTCGAAAACGGCTTGACCGCCCTCGAAGTTGTGGCGGCTGACGAGGCCCGCGCGCTCGAACTGCGTGAGGACGCGATAAACGGTGGCGAGGCCGAGCTCTTCGCCGCTGTCGAGCAAAGCGCGATAGATCGCCTCGGCCGACAAGTGCCGCTGGCTGTTGTGTTCCAGAACCTCCAGCACCTTCAACCGCGGCGAGGTGACTTTGAGGCCGGCTTTGCGAAGATCTCGTCCCTCCACGTACCCACTCATTTAGAACTATTCGGGTATGATGCCGGTCCGATTATGACGCAAGCACCGTCGCTGCTCCACCTGGAACTGTCGTCCTGCTCATGACACTCCGAATTCCGTCGCTCTTCTTGGTGATGCTCGCGCTCGCAGCCTGCGTGTACCGCATCGATATCCAGCAAGGCAATCTGCTCGACGACGAAGACATCGATCAGGTCGAAGTCGGCATGACGCGAAGTCAGGTTCAATTCTTGCTGGGCACGCCGATGATCGCCGACAGCTTTCACCGCGACCGCTGGGACTATGCCTACTACTTGCGGCGCGGCCGGTCGCCCGACGTGGTCCAGCGCTGGGTGGTCGTTCATTTCGACAATGACCGCGTCGCGCGCATCGAGCGCGACCTAGAGCTCGAGCCTGCGAGCTAATCGCCCCGCGCCACGCTCACGACTCCGCGCCGTAAACCGTTTTCGCGCGCTCGATGAATGCGGCCATTTGCGCGCCTGCGAGCTCCTCGAACACTTTCGCAAAGACAACTCCGAACGGCGACCGCGTGACCTCGAACGTCAGCGTCAAAGAGATACTGGAGCCGCCGCCCGCTTCTGCCTGGAACCGCCATTCTCCCCGCAACCGCCGGAACGGACCGGAAACGAGATCGATGCCGATGCGCTCGGGCCGCGTGAGTGTGTTGCGGGTGCGAAAGGACTGATGAAAGCCCAGCACGCCCACGTCGAGCGTGGCCTCGAGGGTGTTGCCCTGCAAAATGTCAATCCGGGCGCCTCGGCACCAGTGCAGGAATTTCGGATAGCTTTCGACATCGTTGACGAGATCGAACATCTGCTCCGGCGTGTACGGAACGCGCGCGCTGCGCTTGACTGTCGGCAAGAGATTGTTCCCCTTCGCGCCGGGACGGCGTGTTTTTTGACGGTGATTCTAGGATCATTGCGCACCCATGACCAAGAAACAGCAATCGGGTGAAAGCTCGATCGCACAGAACAAGAAGGCGCGCTTCGACTTCTTTATAGAAGATCGCCTCGAAGGCGGTCTGGCGCTGCAAGGCTGGGAGGTCAAGAGCATGCGCGCCGGGAAGGCGCAGCTCACCGATAGCTACGTCATCCTGCGCGGCGGCGAAGCGTGGCTGTTGAACTCGCACGTGACTCCCCTCAACACGGTGTCCACGCACTTCGTGGCCGAGCCCAAGCGAGTGCGCAAGCTGTTGCTGAACCGTCGCGAGATCGATCGATTGACGGGCCTCGTGGAGCGCAAGGGCTACACGCTCGTGGCGCTCGAGCTGTACTGGAGCAAGAATCGCGTGAAGGTGGCCGTGGGCCTCGCCAAAGGCAAAAAGCAGCACGACAAACGCGGCACCGAGAAAGACCGCGATTGGCAACGCGACAAGGCGCGCGCGCTGAAGTCGCATTGAGCGGCGCGACGTAGGCCCTTGCAACCCGGAAGCCCCGCCCTAAACTAGGGGTGGCTTTGGGGGCGACTGGCTTCGACGTGGGTCGCGAAACCTGAGGTGCATGCCGAGGTGCAGGTTTCCTC
>CAMPKU010000073.1 GCA_946887385.1 uncultured Gammaproteobacteria bacterium | reverse complement strand
AGAACAAATCGCGCACCTCCACCGTGGTGCCGAGCGGCCGCGCCGCCGGGCGCGCCGCGCCGAGCTCGCCGCCGTTGCAGACGATTTGCCAAGCGCTCGCTTCAGCGGCGGCGCGCGACGTTACCGTGAGCCGCGACACCGACGCGATGCTCGGCAGCGCTTCGCCGCGAAAGCCGAGCGACACCAGCGCTTCGAGATCGTCCAACGTCGCGATCTTGCTCGTGGCATGGCGCGACAGCGCGAGCGGCAGCTCCGCCGGCGGGATGCCGCAGCCGTCGTCGGTCACGCGAATGAGGCTTCCGCCGCCGCCTTCCACGTCCACCGTGATCGACTTCGCGCCGGCATCGAGTGCGTTCTCGACGAGCTCCTTGACCACGGACGCCGGCCGCTCGACGACCTCGCCGGCAGCGATTTGATCGATGAGCTGAGAAGGCAGGATGCGAATCGCCACTGAACGCTCACGACACACCGGCGCGCGCGACGCACGCCTCGACGAGGGCGCCAAGTCTACCGCACGCGTGCGCCGCAGCGGCCCTAGTTGCGGGGAATGGTGAGGACTTGCCCTACGCGCAGCATGTCGGTGCGCAGGCTGTTCGTGCGGCGGATGCTCGCCGAGCTCACGCGATAGCGCTCCGCAATGCCGGACAGCGTTTCGCCGCGCGTGATCACGTGCCGCAGAATCTCGGCCTCGGCAGGATCGCGCGACGCGAAGTAGCTGCCCTCCGGCGGGTTCGCTGCGAAGTAGTCGACGATGCCTTGGCACAATGCCGCGGCCAGCGCGGACTGGTACTTGGCGCTCCGCAACGAGGCTTCCTCGCGCGGATTCGAGATATACGCAGTCTCCACCAGCACGGACGGAATGTCCGGCGACTTCAGCACGAGGAACGGCGCTTGCTGCACTTCGCGCTTGCGCATGGCCGTGACTGCGGACATGCGCCGGATCAACCGCTGGCCGGCCGTCAAGCTCGCGTTCAACGCAGCGCTCTGCGATAAATCGAGCAGCACGCGCGCAAGCAGCTGATCCTTGTCGGCCAACGACACGCCGCCCACCAAGTCGGACGCGTTCTCGCGCTGCGCGAGCAACAGCGCGGCCTCGTCGCTCGCGCCTTTGTCCGAGAGCATGTAGATCGTGGCGCCCTTGGCGTTCGCATCGCGATACGAGTCGGCATGGATCGACACGAAGAAATCTGCCCGCGCCGTGTGCGCAATTTCCATGCGCTTGCGGTGCGACACGAAGTAGTCGCCGTCGCGCACGAGCACCGCACGCATGCCGGACTGTGCGTTGACGTCGGCGGCCAGCTTCTTCGCGATTGCGAGCACCACGTCTTTCTCGCGCGCACCGCCGCGGCCGATGGCGCCGGGGTCTTCGCCTCCGTGCCCGGCGTCGATGACGACGACGACATCGCGGCCGCGATCCGTCGACGGTAACGGCGCGCGGCGCACGACGGGCGCGGCTTGCGCCGGCGGCAAATCCACGACGAGCCGATGGCCGTACTGTTGCTGCGGCACGAGCAGGAAGGTTTTCGGTTTGGCCGCCTCGTTGAGCTCGAGCACGAGGCGCAGCTCGCCGCCGGGACGCGGGCCGGTGCGCAATGCCGTGACGACGCCCTTGGGGTCGTCGAGGCTGAGCCCGCGCGCAGCCGCGCTGCTCGGTAAATCGATGACGATGCGATGAGGATCGGAGAGCGCGAAGACGCGGTGCTCCACGGCGCCGCTCAACTCGAAGACCACGCGCGTGCCTTCGGGACCGGACCAGGTGCGAACGTTCTCGACGGTGGCGGCATGCGCGCTGGCCGTTGCCACGAGCAGCCAGCCGACCAAGCCCCTCTTCACCCCGGCCCCCCGCAACACCCGACTACCTCCCTGGCCTCCGACGGCAGCTTATGTTTACCGGTTTCTCGGGCTCATTTCAACACTTTCCTGTTCTACGGCAGGGAATTACGGACCGTTATTAAAACCTCCGTCACGAAGCACCCTTAACGCCTCGATTCCCAGCCGAGTTCGAGCCGCCAGCGCCACCCGACGGCCGCCCGCCGCGGTTTCCGACAAGTCGAGCAGGCAATCGCACCGCGCTTCGAGCTGCGGCGCGCGCTCGGGCCATTCGACGGCCACCCAGCGCTGCGGCTCGGCGAGCCAATCGCGCAAGCCTAAATTTTCGAGCTCCTCATCGCCGCGCAGGCGGTACAGATCGAGGTGCACGACCGTGAGGGCGTCAACCGCGTAATGCTCGAGCAACGTATACGTCGGCGACGGCACGCGGCCCGTGTAACCGAGCCCCCGTAGCATCGCGCGAACCCAGGTGGTCTTGCCGCTGCCAAGATCGCCGCGCAGGCCGAGGATCAGCGGCCACACGCGCGCCGCATGGAGCGCGCGCGCGAATGCGGCCGCCCGCGCCGCGAAGGCGGGCTCCGTCTCGAGCACGGCGATCAGCTCGGATTCGCCCATGCTCGCAGGTGCGGAAGCAGGTCGCCGGCGACGGTACCGCGCTCGCCGTCCTGCGCGGCGGCATCGCCGGCCAAGGCGTGCAGCAGCACGCCCGCGTACGCGGCGAGCTCGAGACTGCCCGTTTGCACGAGCAGCGAGCCGAGCACGCCTGAGAGCACGTCGCCCGTGCCTCCCGTGGCCATGCCGGGGTTGCCGCGGTCGCAAACGCGCAGCGGCTCGTCGGGGCTCGGTGTGGCAACGAGCGTGTGCGGACCTTTCAATATCGCGAAGGCGCCATAGCGCGCGGCGAGCGCGCGCACGGCGGCACGCCGGTCGCTCTGCACGGACTCGGCCGTCGCTCCGGGCAGCAGCCGCGCGGCTTCGCCCACGTGCGGCGTGAGCAGCCAGTCGCTGCGCTCGAACGGCTCCGCGGCCAGCCAGTTGAGGCCGTCGGCATCGAGCACGAGCGGCACGTCGGCGCGGACGAGGTCGCGCCAGAGGCCGTAGGCCCATGCCGTCTGGCCCAGCCCGGGCCCCAGCACGGCGCCGTCGACGAGCCCCATAAGATCCTTGAGATCTTCGATCGAACTTACTGACCGGCAAATGATTTCGGGCCGCCCCGCGAGCACGGCCGCAACGCTGTCGCGATGCGTGGCCACGTAGACGAGCCCGGCGCCCGAGCGCAGCGCCGCTTCGGCCGCGAGACGAATCGCGCCGGCCATGCCGGGCCCTCCTCCCACGAGCAGCAGCCGCCCGTTCGTGCCCTTGTGCGCGCTGCGCGCCCGCCGCGGCAACGCGCGCTTCAAATCGTCGTGGCCCAGGCGCGTGAGTGCCGGCGGCAGCTCGCTGCCGAGCGCGTCGGGCACCCCGAGCGCGGCGAGCTCGAGCTCGCCGCAATGATCGGCCGCGGCGCCGAGAAACAAGCCCTGCTTCAACGCGATGAACGTGATGGTTGCGGTGGCCTGCACGGCCACGGGGCTCGGCCAACCGGAATCGGCGTCAAGGCCGCTCGGCACGTCGAGCGCGAGCACGGGCGCTGCGGCGGCGTTCACGGCGTCGACGGCCGCGCGGAACTGCGTGCTCACGGGCCGCGTGAGCCCCGTGCCGAGCAACGCATCGACGATGACGTCGGCTCGTCCCAGCGCTGCCGGCTCGAACGGGACGAACGCGAGACCCGCGTCCGCCCCTGCCGCGGCGGCCTGCGCGGCGGCACCTTTGAAACGCTGCGCCTCGACCACGAGCAGCACGCTCACGGCGTATCCCGCGGCGTGCGCCAAGCGCGCCACCACGAGCCCGTCGCCGGCATTGTTGCCGGCTCCGCACACGACGGCGATCGAGCGCGCCTTCGGCCAGCGGCGCTCGATCGCGGCGAACGCGGCTGCGCCGGCGCGGCACATGAGCTCGTAGTCGGTGACGCCGAGTGTCTCGATCGCCCGGCGCTCGAGCTCGCGGACTTGCGCCGCGCTGAAGGCGCGCGCGGCAAGCGGTTCTGCGAAGTCCGTCATCGGCGACGATTATACTGAGCGGCACCTTCAGTACCGGTTCCCGTGTCGAACTTAAGCGCTGCACAACTCGAGCGGCTGGCCGCGGACATCAAACGCCTCGGCCGCGATCTCGGTTTCGACAAGCTCGGGGTTGCCGCCACGAATCTCGACGCCGACGAGGCCCGCCTCGAGCGGTGGCTTGCGCTCAGCCGGCACGGAACGATGGCTTACATGGAGCGTCACGGCCGCAAACGCTCGCGGCCCGCGGACCTGGTGCCCGGCACCGTGCGCGTTATTTCGGCGCGCATGAGCTACTTCAGCGACACCGCGCGCGACGCCCACGAGGCGCTCGCCGATCCCACGACTGGGTACGTGGCCCGCTACGCACTCGGCCGCGACTATCACAAGGTGCTACGCCGCCGGTTGCAGCGCCTGGCGGACGCCGTCGCCGAGCGCATCGGCACGTTCGGCTATCGCGTCTTCGTGGATAGCGCTCCGGTGCTCGAGAAGGCGCTCGCGCGCGAGGCCGGCCTGGGGTGGATCGGCAAGCACACGAACCTGCTCGATCGAGACGGCAGCTGGTTCTTGCTCGGCGAGCTCTACACGGACTTGCCGTTGCCGCCGGACGCGCCCGTCACCGAGCACTGCGGCTCGTGCCGCGCCTGCATCGACGTCTGTCCCACGCAAGCGATCGTGGCGCCGTACGAGCTCGATGCCCGCCGCTGCATCTCGTATCTCACCATCGAGCTGCGCGGCTCGATTCCCGAGCCGCTGCGCGAAAAAATCGGCAACCGGATCTTCGGCTGCGACGATTGCCAGCTCTTTTGCCCGTGGAACAAATTTGCGCGGCCCACCACCGTCGGCGACTTCGCGGTGCGCCATGGGCTCGACGCCACGGGCTTGATGGAGCTCTTCGCGTGGTCGGAGGCCGAGTGGCGCGCGCGCACGGAAGGCTCCGCGCTGCGCCGCGCAGGCTACGAGGGCTGGCTGCGCAACATCGCCGTGGCGCTCGGCAACGCGCCCGCCGACGAACGCATCGTTGCCGCGCTTCAGGCGCGCGCCGGCGATCCGTCGGCCATCGTGCGCGAGCACGTGGGCTGGGCGCTCGAGCGCCAGCGCGCGGCGGCGGCTTGGGGTTAGGACTGCCAACTGCGTCACAACCGGGGGTAACGGCGCACCTTAGGATCGCCTTGGGATTCCGCTGCGGGTCTGTCGCCATGAGCATGGTCAATCCCGAGTCGCAGACGCACGACTTCGACTCGGACTTCCGCCGTTCGCTTCTGCAAGGCATCGCGCTGTTCCGCGGCATCGACGCCGAGAGCATCAGCGACCTGCTGCCGCAGTGCGGGCGCATGGACGTGAACGAAGGCGACGTGCTGCTCTCGCCCGAACGCGAGAATCACTGCGTGTACGTGGTGTTGAGCGGCCGGCTCACCGTGCACTTGGGCTCGCTCGATGCGCCGAAAATCGCCGATCTTGGCCCCGGCGCGTGCGCCGGCGAGATGTCGTTGATCGAGGACAAAGACCCGTCCGCGTTCGTAGTCGCCACCGAGCCCTCGCATCTCATGGTGATCAGCCACACGCTGTTGTGGCGCATGGTCGATCGCTCTCACACGTTCTGCAAGAACCTGCTCATCGTGCTGTCGGAGCGCGTGCGTTCCGACAATGAGTACATCGCGAGCAGTCTCGGCATCTTGCGCCAGGCCGAACGCAACGCGCACACCGACGCGCTCACCGGGCTCGGCAATCGGCATTGGATGCGCACGATGTTCGAGCGCGAGGTAACGCGCACGCTGCACTCCAACCGCGCGCTATGCCTGATGATGGTGGACGTGGACAACTTCAAGACGTTCAACGACCAGTACGGTCACATCGCGGGCGATCGAGTGCTCGTGGCGGTGGCCGACGTGCTGCGCGAATACTTGCGGCCCACCGATCTCGTCGCGCGTTTCGGCGGCGACGAGTTCGCCGCGCTGCTGCCCGACTTGCAGCTCAAGCAAGCGCGCCAAACCGCCGAGCGCATCCGTCAGCAGATCGCCGGCCTGTCGCCTTCAAGCTTGGCCACCGCGATCACGGTGTCGATCGGCATCGCCGCTTGCACGGCGAAGGACGACGTCGCAACCCTCGTGCAGCGGGCCGACGCGGCCATGTACGACGCCAAGGAAGCGGGCCGCAACCGCGTGGCGATCGGTGCCGCGCTAGACGAATAGGTTGTCGATCAGGCGCGCGCGGCCGAGCCGCGCGGCACCGAGCACGATGCGCTCTTCCGCTTGCTCGGGCTGCGGCGCCGCAAGATCCCCCTGGCGCCTGATCTCGACGTAGTCCGGTTCGAACCCCGCCTGCTTTAGCTCCAGGCGCGCGTTTGCCGAGAGGCGTGCGAAGTCGCGCGCGCCGCCGCGTAGCTCGTCGCGCACGCGCGCCAACGCGCGATGCAAGGCCGGCGCTCGCGCACGCTCGTCGGGCGTAAGATAGCGATTGCGCGAGCTCATCGCGAGACCGTCCGGCTCGCGCAGCGTGGGCGCCATGCGCAGCTCAACGGGCAGATGCAAGTCGGCGATCATGCGCTGCATCAGCACGAACTGCTGGTAGTCCTTCTGCCCCAGAAACAGCACGTCCGGCGCCACGATGTTGAGAAGACGGCAGACCACGGTGGCCACGCCGTCGAAGTGCCCCGGCCGGCTGACGCCGCAAAGCTCGTGCGCCAGCGGCGGCAATTGCACCCGCACGGCGTGCTCCTGGCCGAACGGATAGATCTCGGCCGGCTCGGGCACGAACAGCAGGTGTACGCCGCCATGCGCCGCGAGCAGCGCTTCGTCGGCGGCGCGCGTGCGCGGATACGCTGCGAAGTCCTCGCTCGGACCGAACTGCGCCGGGTTCACGAAGATGCTCGTCACCACGCGGCGCGCGGCCTGCGCACTGAGCGCAACCAGGCTCAGGTGGCCCGCGTGCAGATTGCCCATCGTCGGGGCGAACGCCACCGACTCGCCGGCCGCACGCCACTCGCCCACGGCAGCCCGCACGGCGCTCACGGTGTGCACGACGCGCATTGTGTCCGCTGCCATTGGCTGTTCTCTCGGCGCGCTGCTTAAGCTCACTCCGTGAAGCAATGCTCGGGCGCCGGATAGCTGCGATCTTTCACCGCGCGAACGTACGCGCGCAGCGCTTCGAGCGGCGAGTCGCGGCCCGTCATGTAGTTCTTCACGAAGCGCGGCATGCGCCCTCGAGTGATGCCGAGCACGTCGTACAACACCAGGATCTGGCCGTCCACGCCGGGCCCCGCGCCGATGCCGATCACGGGGATCTGCACGGCGTCGCGAATCGCGGCGCCCACCGCGTTCGGCACGCATTCGAGC
This sequence comes from uncultured Gammaproteobacteria bacterium, assembly GCA_946887385.1. Next base: position 9,779 of record CAMPKU010000073.1, on the reverse strand, counting down.
AGCAGCACGTCGGCGCCGGCACGCTCGAGCGCGCGCGCATCCTCGACCATGCGCTCCGCGGCTTGCGCGTCGCGTCCTTGCACCTTGAAACCGCCGAGCTTGTGCACGGACTGCGGCTTCAACCCAAGATGCGCGCACAGCGGAATGTCTTGTTCGGCCAGATGCTCGACGGTGGCGAGTTGGCCGCGGCCCACCTCGAGCTTGATCATCATCGCGCCGCCTTCCTGCATGAGCCGTATCGCATTGTCGAGCGCTTGCGCCGGCGTGGTGTAGCTCATGAACGGCATGTCTACCATGAGAAACGGACGGCGCAGGCCTCGGGCGACGCAGCGGCTGTGATACACCATGTCGTCGACGGTAACGGGCACCGTGGTGTCCAGGCCCTGCACCACCATCCCTAAGCTGTCGCCTACGAGCACGACGTCGGTGCCGGCCGCGTCCACGAGCTGCGCGAAGCTGGCGTCGTAGGCCGTCAAGCAGGCGATGGGCTCGCGCGCCGCTTTGAGATCGCGCAGCGTGCTCACGTTCACCGGCGGCGATTCCATGCCGCGCTGCTCGAGTTGCTTGTACATGCGACCTCCGCGCGAGGCTCAGGTCAGCGGCGCACCGGCCGGATTGAAGAAGTGCCGGCCATGCTTGATCCGCATGATCGTCTGTAACAGTTCCTCATAGTCGGTTTCGCGGTGGATGGGGTCAATGGTGGCCGCATTCACGATCAATAGCGGCGCGGCGTCGAAATCGTAGAAGAACCGCGCGTAGGCGTCGCCGAGGCGCTCGAGGTACTCGGATTCGATGAGCTGCTCGTAAGGAATGCCGCGAGCGGCAACGCGCTTCAACAGCACCTGCGCGGGCGCCTGTAGGTAGACCACGAGGTCGGGCGTGGGCGGATCGAGCTCGAGCGTATCGGCCACCTGCTCGTACAGCGAAAACTCGTGCGGATCGAGGTTGAGCTCGGCGAACAAGCGGTCTTTTTGCAGCAGGAAATCCGCGATTCGCACCGGCGAGAACAAATCGCTCTGCCGAATCTGCTCGATCTGCCGCGCGCGCTGAAACAAGAAAAACAACTGCGTGGGCAGCGCCGACTGGCGCCGGTTGCGGTAGAAGCGCTCGAGGAACGGGTTGTCCTCGGCTTGCTCGAGGATCAGATCGCTCGCAAAGCTCTTCGCCAAGCGCTTGGCGAGGCTGGTCTTGCCGACGCCGATGGGCCCTTCGATGACGATGTAGCGCGGCCCTTCGATGCGCGCGTCCGCTGGGCTCGTCTTCGCCGCTGCGCGCCTGGCGGTCGGCGGCCTGGCGCGCCGTTCTCGTGGCGCCACGCTAGACGACAACGTCATTCATCTCGCGCTGCCGACGCGAACGCCGGCGGCCGCCGCGGCGACGCCGGCCGCCCTCGCGCTTCGAGCTCAGCAGCTTGCTCTGCTCTTCCGGCGGCAAATTCTGGATGCCGGTCCACCAGTCGACCGTCGCCTGCTCCACTTCGCCGCAAGCCGCACGCAACACCAGGAAGTCGTACGCGGCGCGAAAGCGCTTGTGCTCGAGCAACCGGGCCGCACGCGCGCCCTGTTGTTGGCCGAAGCGCCACTGCATGCTCAACAGCTCTTTCATCGGCGAGCTGAAGCGGCGCGGAAACGACGTTTGCTGTGCCGCGACGATGCGCTGACTGGCTTCGAGCATCGCTTGCCCGTCGTTCCAACCTTCGCTCTCGAGACGCCGCGCGAGCGCTTGAATCGGGAACCACAAGAACAACGCGTACAAGAACATCGGCGTCACGGGCTTGTCCTCGTGCACGCGCCGGTCGGTGCTTTCGAGGCCGCGGCGGATGAAGTCGATGATCTTGTCGCGATCCGGCGTGTCGAGGCTCGCCTGCGTATCGCGGAACAGGTAGCGCAACAGATCGTATTGCAGCAGCAGCTCGAAGCTGCGCACCGCGTGGCCGCTTTGGAACAGCTTCAGCAGCTCGTCGAACAGCCGCGCCGACGGCACGTCCTTCAGCAGTCCGCCCAGCGAAGCGATCGGCGCAGCAGTCTCCGGCGCGAGCGTGAAATCGAGCTTCGCGGCGAAGCGCACGGCTCGCAGCATGCGAACCGGATCTTCGCGATAACGCTTTTCGGGATCGCCGATGAGCCGCAACGTGCGCGCGCGCACGTCGGCGACGCCGTTCACGTAGTCCCAGATGCTGAAGTCCGCGATGTTGTAGTACAGCGCGTTGACCGTGAAGTCGCGCCGCCAAACGTCCTCGTCGATGGTGCCGTACACGTTGTCGCGCAGAATGCGGCCGCTGTCCGAATGCGCACGGTCGTCGGCTTCCGCTTCGGCACCTGCGGCGCGAAACGTGGCCACTTCGACTACGTCGCGCCCGAAGCGCACGTGTGCAAGGCGGAACCGCCGGCCGATGAGACGGCAGTTGCGGAACACGTCTTGGATTTGATCCGGGTCGGCGTCCGTGACGACGTCGAAGTCCTTGGGATGCCGATCTAGCAATAGATCGCGCACGCCGCCGCCGACGAGAAACGCCTCGAACCCCGCGCTCTTCAAGCGGTATAAAACTTTGAGAGCGTTGGGCGAGATGTTGGCCCGGCTGACGTTGTGTTCGGAGCGCGGGACGATCACGGGCTCCACGCGCGACTGAAATTCCGTGTCGTTCAAGAAGCTGCCGTGGTTTCGCCGTGCGAGAAAGGCCGGTATCATAGCAGCCCTCGCTCAGCGCGGGCACCCGCGCTCCCTTCGTCTAGCGGTCCAGGACGTGGCCCTCTCAAGGCTAAAACGGGGGTTCGATTCCCCCAGGGAGCGCCATTTAAAACAATGCGTTACGCACTCAGCGAGCGCCTCCGAGGCTCGACGTCAGACTTTGGCGTGCGCCCAGGGTCACGCGCGCGCGATGAGATACCGGAACCGGTTGCGATAGCGTACGTGACGCAAACGGTTCGAGCTGCCGACCGTTGCCGGAGACGTTTCTAACCACGGACCCGAGCCCACTTCGAAAGCGATGTTCCTGTGCTCGCAGCGGCGCGGCCTAAAGCGCACTTCATCCAAGTCGGCAAGCCGGCGCAGAACGCGCCGCGACGCTTGACAGTTCTTGACCACGTCTAAAGGCAGCCGGGTCTATACTTCCTCCCGCTTTGAGGATTTCCTCCCCGATTGGAAGTCTTGAAGCCCCCTGTAGAGCTCGGCCTCCAAGTCGGGCTCTCTTTTTTTTCGCTACACTCGCGCACGTTCGCCCTCACCGCGCGCGAAACCCGATGCCCGAAGATCCGAACAAGTGGATCCGCTCCATTAAAGAGAACCCGGCCGGCAAGGTGGTCGCCGATCCGGAGGGGAACCGCTGGGAGTGGCAAGCCGAGGACGACACCTCGCGCCTTTTGAACAAGCTCAACAACGACGAGCTGGCGATCGAGAAAACTGACCTCCACCCGACCGCCAAGAAGTCCCCGGAGCGGAAAGCCGCAGCCCACAACGACAAGCTGAGTCAGCCCCGGTTGAACCCCGCCAAACGAGACCTAGGCGGCGGCTTCAACCCTTACGATCACGCCGGCAAGCCGAAGCGGCGCTAACGCCCCAAATAGAGAACGGCGCGCGAAGCGTTGCTCCGCGCGCCGTGGATTCGTGCTGAGTCGAGCCGAGCTAGAACTCGGTGCCGTCCTTCAGAATGAAGGTCTTCACGTAACCGCCGTCCTCGCCGGTGCGCAGCGGCGCGATGTCGATGCTCACGGTATCGCCCGTGTCGACCATGTCGGCGCGCCAGCCGCGGCGATAGACGTTGTTGCGGCTATGCCCTTCGTACTCGATGACGCGCTTGCCTTTAGCGTCGGTGACTTCGAGGAACAGCGCAATGTGCGGATTCGCTACCCGCATCTCCTTGACGACGCCTTCGATTCGCACCGTCTGCGCGAAATCGAACTGCGCGGCTGAATGATGGGCCAGCGCGGCCGTCGACAGCGAGCCGATCGCGGTGATCAGCGCAAGCGACGCAACCCTCATAGCCATCCTGAGCACTCCGTAAGCTTGAAAAGTGCCAGGAGTATAGGCGGTTGGCTGCAAAAAGAGCGCCGGCGCTGCCTTAATTTTGGCCAACGCCGGCGTTCGCGGGGCAGCGCAGCGGCAGCCCACGCGCGTTAGCTCACAGCGAACGGCCGGCAGACGCTTCTATAATCCGCACGATTTCCGCAACGGTGCGGGTTATCGCCATGGCCAAGACCACCAAGATCGACGAAGTCGCATTCGCAGGCCAATCCGGGCAGCGCTATGCCTTTCGCATCTACGTTTGGGACACCAAATTCAAGGCGGTGCCCGGGGTCTACATCGTCGCTTCGCGCACCATCGAGCCCGGCCAGCGGGCGCGGTACGAGCCGCTGTTCGTCGGCGAGGCCGCCGATCTGTCATTGGCGTTGAAAGGCCATCCGCGCGACGAGTGCTTTCAGATGTACTACGGCAACGTGGTCGGAGTAATGAAGGAGGACGACGACGGCAAGCGCGCCGCCACCCTTAAAGACCTGCTGAGCGGCCTGGCGCCGCCCTGCAACGCCGCCGATGCTGCCTGACGCGGCGATGGCGCTCGCCATCCGCCACCTGCCCGGCGAGCGCCGTTTCGCGGCCGATATCCACGGCGCCACGGCCTATGCGACTTATCGCGAGCGCGAGGACCGCATTCTCGATCTCGATCACACGTTCGTTCCGGTGGCGCTGCGCGGGCGCGGAATTGCATCACAATTGACGGCGCACGCGCTCGCGTTCGCGCGTGCCGGCGGTTACCGCGTGGTGCCGAGTTGCCCGTTTGTCGCGGCCTATATCCGCCGTCACCCCGAGTACCGCGACCTCCTCGCCTGAGGTACGCTCCTTCTGTAGCAACGAATTCAGCTGTTGCGGCTGAGCATCGGCCTAGCCCCTAGTTTGAGACGGGTGTCGCGTTGGCGCAGCATAGGGGTCGGCTAAAGTCACCGCCTGGTTGGGCGCACTGGGCCCATACCGATCGTTATCCAGGAGGAACGCCCACATGAGCGCTCGCTCGATTCGTCCGCACCACCGCTCGTTCCGCGCAGCCGCGCCGTTGCGCCAACCGCTGTCGATGGCCGTCGCCGCGGCGCTCGCCTCGACGTTCGCCGTGCCCGTACAGGCGCAACCCGCAGGCCCCGAGACGATCATCGTCACGGCCACCCGCCGTGAAATGAGCGTGCAAGACATTCCCTTGAACATCGCGGCGTTCGACGACTCGCTGCTCGAAGCGCGCGAGATCAACGATCTCGCCGAGCTCGGCCGCAACGTGCCGGGCCTCTACGTCATCGACCAAGGCAAGCGGTCGGCGAACAACATCGTGGTTCGGGGCCTGAACCTGAACCCGTTCCAATCGTCCGAGTTTCTCGGCAACACGGGCGGCGATACCGTCGCCACGTACGTCGGCGAGGTTCCAATTTACGTCGATCTCACGATCGCCGACATCGAGCGCGTCGAAGTGCTGCTGGGGCCGCAAGGCACGCTCTACGGCGCGGGCACGCTCGGCGGCGCCATCCGCTACATACCGCGCAAGCCGCAGTTCGATGACGCGAGCGTTTCCGCGCGCGGCGGCACGTTCTCCTTGAGCGAAAGCGACAGCATGGGTTGGCGCGGCGGCGCCACGTTCAACGTGCCGTTCACGGACAACCTTGCCTTCCGCGCGTCGATCGATCGGTACGACGACCCCGGCTTCATCGACACGCCGTATCTCGTGCGCGTGCCGGGCGTGTCGGATCCCGAGCCGGACTTCACTAACGCGGCCGACGTCGCGGCCAACCTCTACGGCGAAGAAGACGTCGACTGGGAAGAGACGACGTCCGCGCGCGTGGGTTTGCGCTGGCAGATCGCGGATGCCGTCGACGCCACGTTCACGTACCACTATCAGAACATGGAGGTCGGCGGACGCACGCAGAATCACGCGGTGTCGTTCGGCACCGGCCTTTATGAATCGGCCACGCGCTATCCGGAACCGAATGAGCGGCGCAACGAGCTGCTGTCGGCGGAGATCGTGGCGGACTTGGGCTTCGCCGAGCTGACCTCGGCCACGGGCTTCTCCAAATACAAGGATTTCGGGCAGCGCGATCAGTCGGATTTGCTGATCACGTTGCAGTACTCGTACGAGGATTTCCCGGCGTTCTCCGCCTTCACGCGCGAGGACGAAGAGGAAGAAACCTTCTCCCAAGAGATCCGCCTCGTCTCGCAAAGCGAAGGCAAGCTCAACTGGATCGCGGGCTTGTTCATGATGGACTCCGAGCAGCCCGTGGGCGTGAGCCGCGAGTTCACACCCGAGTTCGCCACGTATCTCGGCAGCTCGCGGCCCGATAACCTCGAGTACATCAATATCGTTCACGAAGACCTCACCGAGCGCGCCCTCTACGGCGAGATCGGTTACAGCGTCACGGATCGGCTCGAGCTCACCGTCGGCGCGCGCTACTACGACTATTCCTACGAGTCGTCGAGCGCAACGGATCTACCGCTCGCCAACACCGTCTTCAACGGCGCGCCGCCCGATGCCATCGAGCTCGATTTCAGCGACCCGGCCGTGCAAGACGAAAGCGGTACGCTCTTCAAGTTCAACGCGGCCTACCGCTTCAGCGACGACGCGCTCGGCTACTTCACGATCAGCGAGGGCTATCGCATCGGTGCATCGAACGGCATCCCGCTCTGCACCACCACGGGCGGCCAGCAAAACGTCTGCACCCAGCCGGAGGAATTCGAGTACAAGCCCGATACCACTCAGAACTACGAGCTCGGGCTACGCAGCCAGTGGCTCGACGGCCGGCTCACCCTGAACGGCGCGCTGTACTACATCGATTGGCAGGATCCGCAGCTCACTTCGGCTACGGCCGTCGGCGCACAGCCGATCACCGTCAACGGCGCAGGCGCCGAGACGACGGGGCTCGAATTGTCGCTCAACGCTCAGCCCACCGACCGCCTGAACGTGGGGGTGAGTTATGCGCACACGACCGCCGAGCTCACCGAGGTTGCACCGCGGTTGACGCGCGATCTCACGACGCCGGTTTTCGGCAAGGACCCCGTCCAGTTCCTCGACGGGCAACCCGGCGACCGGCTACCGGGCTCGCCCGAGGATCAGGTGACGGTGAACTTCGGCTATGACTGGACGCTCTCCTCGAGCTGGGACCTCACGCTGAACTACGGCGTCAGCGCCATCGGCGACATCATCACCACGGCGGGGCAGCGCGGCGGCGGCGAAACCCTCGGCGGCTTCAGCCTCCATCACGCCTCGGCGGTGTTCCGCGGCGGCCCGTGGCAGTTCACGGTGTACGCGCAAAACCTGCTCGACAAGTACGCCGTGACGGGCGTGCGCTCGCGGCGCGCCTTCGTGCAAACCGAAGTCGACGAGAACGGCGATCCGGTGCGCGTGCGCAGCTACGCGCAGCAGATGGTTCGTCCGCGCGAGATCGGCTTCCGCTTCACCTACGACCTGGAGCCCTCCGCACGGCGTGGTAACTGAGTGGCACCGTGAGGCGGAGCGCGCGCTCAATCGGCGCGACTTCCGCCTCGCCCACGAGCTCTGCTTAAAAATTCTCGCTGCCGAGCCGGGCCACGCCGACGCGTTGTTCCTGCTCGGCATGATCGCCGCCGAGCATCACAACTACGGCAAGGCGCTCGACGGCATCGACCGCGCGATCGGGCTCGCGCCGGGCAAAGCCGAGTATCTCGCGCAGCGCGGCCGATGCTTGATAGCGCTGCATCGCCCCCGCGAAGCGTTCGAGGCCGCGGCCGCCGCGCTCGCGCTGGCGCCCTCCGCCGCGCTCACGCTCGACACGATCGGCGTGGTGATGACGCACGCCGGCGCGCATGCCGAAGCCCTCGAGCCGTTCCGGCGCGCCGTGGCGCGCGACGGCGGCAAGCCGGCCTATCGCTACAACCTCGGCGCATCGCTGCAGTTCGTGGGCGATCTTGCGGCCGCGGAGACCGAGTACCGACAGGCGCTGCACCTCGATCCGCGCTATCACCGCGCCTGGTCGTCGCTCACGAAGGTGGCGCGCGCGCCGCTTACGGCTGCCGAGGTGGCCGCGATCGAGCACGCGCTCGAGCACCCTGCGATTGCGACGGACGCGGAGCTCCACCTCTGTCACGCGCTCGCCAAGCAGCGCGAGGACGAAGGCCGCTATGCAGACGCGTTTCGGCTGCTGGTGCGCGGCAAGCGCCGCAAGGCGGCCGAGGTGGGCTACGACGTCACCGCCGAGCAAGCGCTATTCGCCGCGGCCGAGCGGCTCACCGCGACGCCGGCCAGCGCCATCGGCGAAGGTTGTGAATCGCGCGAGCCGATCTTCATCGTGGGTATGCCGCGCACCGGCACCACGCTCGTCGAGCGCATCCTCTCGAGCCATCCGCAAGTGTTCTCGGCCGGCGAGCTCACGAACTTCGGTTTGGAGCTGAAGCGTGCTGCGCGCACGTCGTCGAACCGCGTGCTCGACGCGGAGACGCTCGACGCCGCCGCTCGCTGCGCGCCCGCCGCGCTCGGCGCCGCCTACGTCGACAGCACGCGGCCGCGCACGGGGCACACGCCGCGCTTCGTGGACAAGCTCCCGCTCAACTTCTTCTACTTGCCGCTGATCCGCCGCGCGCTGCCGAATGCCAAAGTGATTTGCGTGCGCCGCAACCCGCTCGATACCTGTCTTAGCAACTACCGGCAACTGTTCGCCACGAGCGGCTCCTACTACGACTACTCGTACGACTTGCTCGCCACCGGCCGCTACTACGTGGCGTTCCACACGCTCATCGCGCGGTGGCGCGCGCAGCACCCGCACAACTTCGTCGAGGTGCGTTACGAGGACGTCGTCGATCACACCGAGGAAGAAGCGCGGCGGCTCCTTCAATTCTGCGAGCTGCCGTGGGATCCGCGCTGCCTCGCGTTTCAGGAGAACGCCGCGCCCGTCGCCACGGCGAGCTCGGTGCAGGTGCGCCAACCGATCTACCGCACGGCCATCGAGCGTTGGCGCCGTTACGAGCGTGAGCTCGAGCCGCTGCGCGCGCTGCTCGCCGATGCGGGTGTGCTATAGCGGTTTGCTAAACTGCGTTCCCGGTCTCGCTCATCGCGGTAGCTACGCCTGAACGCGCACTCGCCTTCGCCGGCGCTCGAGCCCGCCCCGGTGTGGCGCAGGCTCGCCGCCTTTTGCTACGACCTGCTGCTCTTGGCGGCGCTCGTCGTCTGCTTCACGTTGGCCGTTCTGGCCGTCCGTCGCGGCGCCGCGGTGCCGCCGGGGAGCTGGTGGTACCCGCTCTGCGTCGTCGCGCTCGCCCTCGCATTCTTTAGCGGCTTTTGGGCTTACGGCGGCCAAACGGTGGGCATGCGAGCCTGGCGCATCCGCGTGGTCTGCGAGAACGGGCGGCCGCTCAGCTGGCCGCGCGCCGCAGCACGCTTCGGCGCCGCGCTCGTCGCCGTGCTTCCGGCCGGGCTCGGCATCTGGTGGGCCGCGTTCGAGCGGCGCGGCCGCGCCTGGCACGATCTATGGACGGGCACGCGCGTGGTGCGCGCCTTAGCGCCTAACGAATCCGCGCGAACGCCACCGCCGTAACCACCACCAAAAGCGCGCTCGGCGCCCAGGCGATCACCAACGGGTTAAGACCGTACACCTCGCCGCCGCTCGCGAGCACCTCCACGCTCACGTAATAAGTGAGGCCGATCACGAGCCCCACGAGCAGCCGCGCGCCGGCGCCCGCGGCTGTCTCTTATACACATCTTGACGCTGCCGACGAAGCTAGAAGTGTTGGTGGGGGGGGGGGGGGGGGGGGGGGGGGGGGGGGGGGGGGGGGGGGGGGGG
>CAMPKU010000072.1 GCA_946887385.1 uncultured Gammaproteobacteria bacterium | reverse complement strand
GGCCGGCGCGGTGCAGCGTGAACGTCGCCGTCGTCACCGACGGCGCGTTGAGCTCGCGGTCGAAGCTCACCGTGATCGAGGCCGGCATCGCCGTCACGGTGGAGCCCGCGACCGGCGAAACCGACGTCACCCGGATCGGCGCCGAGGGGGACGAGCTCGCCGTGGCACCGTCCGTGATCCATTGTCGAATCACGTCGATGTCCGCTTGCGGCAGGGCCGGCAGTCCCGCCGGCATTCGTTCGCCGACGGCGGCCGTGCCTTCGAGCTTGTGTATCAGATAGCTGTTGTTCGGATCGCCGGGCGCCACGCGCAGAACGTTCGGCTGCTCGCCGCTCGCAACGCCGACGAGCAACGCGTAACTGTTCGCCGCGTCGAGCCGCAAGCCCACGGGTGCATTGGCGCCCGAGTGGCAATGCTCGCAAATCGGCTCGAACACGTTGGCTTGAATCGAGTCGAAGCTCGGCGTGAGCGGGCCCGTGGCGCCGCCGCTGCCGACGAAACCGTCGCCGGAGCCGCATGCCGCGAGCGTCGCGCACATTCCTGGGACAAAAAGCCGCCTTGCGGCGCGCCAAAGTGGGTTGCCACGCATGTTGCTTTCTCGCACTGCTCTTAGTGGCGAGTGAGTTCCGCGCTCGGCGGAAGAAGGTTCAAACGTGCGTGCAAAACATCACGCGCGCGTGTGGCGCGTGCGCTACCGACAGCGAAGCGTGAACGTTAGCGGGCGAGCGGCTCGACGAGCGTGATCATCGCTTGATGCGTGTGGCCGATCCAAAGGCCCGACAAGCCGTTGCCTTGCGGCGGTTGCAAGTTCACGTCGCGAATGTTTGCTTCGAACGGCAGCAAATAAAAATTCCATTCGCCGCTCTCGACGTTCATGCGCGCCACGCGATCGGCGTAGATACCGCCCGTCCAGGTGTAGCCGCGGTCGTCATGGTGCGCGTCGTACGGAAAGAAATACGGGAACGGCACCGGATACAGCTTCATTTGCTCGCCGGAGGCCTTGCGCGGGTCGAGTAGGCCGATGAACCCGCCGTCGTAACCGCCCCACCACAACCGATCTTGAGCATCGGTAATGCCGCGCCGCATGCCCGAGCCGAAGGAGCCCGTGCCGCGCGGCTCGGCCGGAATGTCGAAGTAGGAGACGGCGTGCGTCTTCGCGTCGATGCGCCACACGTACGGCGCGCCGCGCGCGCTGCCGTAGACGTTGTTGCGCGAGTCGCTTGCGACGTCGTAGGCGTAGAGCGGCTTCTCGTTCGTACCTTTGATCTCTTGGTGCTGCCACGTTTCGAGATCGATCTGGTATACGCCGCCGCCGGCCACGGGCCCCGCGACGGCGCGCCACGCGTTGCCGTCGACTTGCGCGTGAGACACGTCGATCATCTCGCCGCCGCCCGGCGGCTCATGAAACTCGAACTGCTCCGTGCTCGGATCGAACACGACGACCCCGCCTTGCGCTTGGTTGCCGATGTACCAGCGGCCGCGGGCATCGGGCCCCATCAGCGTGCGCGCGCCCGTCGGTCGGAACGAGCCTGCCTCGGCGCGGTACGGCCAGCGCCATTCTTTGACCTCGCCGGTTTTCGGATCGAGCCGGCCGATCGCATTGTCGTTGAAGTGGTTGAACCAGATCGCGCCGTCGGCCGCAATGCGTGTGTCGTGCGGCCGCGCCGTGGCCGGAAGGTCCCACGTGGTATAGACGACTTCCGTCTCTTTGCCAGTGGGCCGCGGCATCGTCTTCAGCTCATAGCGCCACATGCCCTCGTGCAAGTTGATCGCGGCCACGGCGTCGGCCTGGCGCTTTTGCAACGCCGAGGGTTCGCCCTGTTCCGCGCGGCCCCAGTGTGGTGTCGCCGCGGCGGGCAATTGGAAGCGCATCGGCGAGCTGCCGGCGGAATAGACCATGCGCTGCAGCACCCACGCCAGCTCTTCGGCGTCGTACGTCGACATCGACGGTCGCCGCATCGTGTGACAGCGGCTGCAATCGCGGAACAGCTCCCACTTAGTGCGGTCGTCGAGCGGATAGCTGGCGAACCACTCGGGATCCGTGAGCTGCAGCGCGAGCTCGAGCGGATTCGATTCGCGCAGCGCAAGATCGAGAGCCGCGGCGCTGCCGGCCGCGACGTTCACGTGCTGCTCGGGCTCCGCGAGCACGTATTTCACGGCGCGCACGGACACGGCATAACGTCCCGGCTCGAGCCGGTCGCGCGAAAACGAGTAGCGGCCGTCGGCACGGCTCACGACGGTGACCGTTTTCGTCGAGCCGTCGCGCTTGGCGCTGACGAGCACGCCTTCCATGGCGCCTTCGGCGGCCGATGTCACGCGGCCCGATAGCGCCGCAGTGGGTTGGGCGCGCGCGGGCGTCGCTACGAACCAAATGCCGACCGCGACGGCTGCAAGGGCGCGAAGCGCGGAGCTCCGAATGACGGTGCAAGTCGCCATGAGATTCCCTTTATGACGCGTGCTATCCGCGACAGTGTACCGGCATCTATACTGGCGAAACCATGACCGAAGCGGAGCGCAGCCGGCTTTTCGCCATTGCACGCGACAGCCTACTGCGCGAGCTCCCGGATAGCTTGGCGTTTTACGTGTACGGCAGCTTCGCACGCGGTGACGAATGGCCCGATAGCGATCTCGACCTCGCGGTGTTGCTGCCCGCCGAGCAGCGGATCGAAGACATTTTGGCCGTCGTGCAGCGCCTCTCCACGAGCATCGGCCGCGATGTCGACTTGGTGGACCTGCGGCATGCCGGAGACGTGTTGCGGCGCGAGGTGCTGTCCGACGGCAAGACGCTGTTCGCGTCGAATCGCGCCGCGGTGCTCGCGTGGGAAGCCTCGGCGATAAGTAGCTACGCGCGGCATCGCGAAGAGATCAAAGACATCCTGCGCCAGTTCGAACGCACCGGGACCGGTTACTCGGCATGAGTAAGGACGCAGTCGCCCAGAAGATCACAGCTCTGCAGCGGTGTGTATCGCAGGCTCGCAAGGCGCTGGCGGAAGCGGAGGGCGAGTTCAAGAGCAACTACCTCTTTCAGGACGCCGCCATCTTGAACGTCATTCGCGCGTGCGAAACGTCGATCGATATCGCCAACATGTTGATACGCGACAAGCGCCTCGGCATTCCGACCGAGAGCCGCGACTCGTTTGCGATTCTCGCGCGGGAAAAACTGATCGACATCGATCTCGATCAGCGTTTGGAAAAAATGGTCGGCTTTCGAAATCTTGCCGTGCAGCGATATCGAGAGATAAATCTCGACATCGTCGAAACGGTCATACGCAGCGGTCTCGACGACCTGCTGGTGTTTGCGAAGGTCATGCACGAGCAGATGTCGGCGTAGCAGGCGCCTGCATGTGCTGACGGTTGAACCGATCGGGTACGTGCGCTGCGCGCTTGCTGCGAAGGCGGAGGCGGCCCGCCAACCGCGCGCGAGCGGCGGCGCGCCGGCGCGCATCGAGCTCATGCCCGGCCGCAACTTCGAGCACGCGCTCAGCGACCTTGGCTGTTGGCAGTACATCTGGGTGCTGTTCTGGTTCGATCGCAACGACGGCTGGCGCCCGAAGGTGCTGCCGCCGCGCAGCCGGTCGGGCCGCAAGGGCGTGTTCGCCACGCGCTCGCCGCACCGGCCGAATCCGCTGGGACTCTCGGCCGTGCGCCTCGAACGCGTGGAAGGCCTCACCTTGCACGTCAGCGACGTCGACATGCTCGACGGCACGCCGGTGCTCGACATCAAGCCGTACGTCGCGTACACGGATGCGATTGCCGAAGCAGGCGGCGGCTGGCTTGGCGAAGCCGAGGCGCCGCGCGATCCCATCCCTGAGCTTCAGGTGCTCTGGGCGCCGGCGGCGGCCGAGCAGGCCGAGTGGATCGAGACGCGCACGGGCTTGCCGCTGCGCGCGCGCGCCACCGCCACGCTGGCGCTCGGGCCCGAGCCGCATCCGTATCGGCGCATTCGCCGCGAGCACGACGGCTTCACGCTGTGCGTGAAGGATTGGCGGCTGCGGTTTCGCGTCGACGAGCGGTGCGTGCAGGTTGCGTCCGTGGAGTCGGGCGTGCGCAAGGCCGAGCTCGCCAAGATCACCGAGGTCAGCGAGGAGCTCGCCACGCACCGCGCGTATTGCGCGCTCTGGCCGAGCTAGCCGGCGGCCGAGCGCGTCAGCTGCGCGCTTTCGCGGCCTCGCCGCCGCTGGCGGGCAAAGCCACCACGCTCGAGCTTCGGCCGCTGCGCCGTTGCGAGAGCCAAGCCAGGAATTGCTCGTGCGGCATCGGCTTGCCGATGCCGTAGCCCTGCGCGTGCTCGCAGCCCATGGCCGCGAGCCGCGACAGCGCCGTGTCGTCCTCCACGCCTTCGGCCACCACCGTGAGGCCGAGCTGGTGCGCCAGAGCGATCGTCGAGCGCAGAATCGCATCGTCCTTCGGGTCGTCGTGGCGCATCACGAACGTCTTGTCCACCTTCAGCTCGTCCACGGGCAGGCGGCGAAGCTGCGACAACGCGGAATGGCCCGTGCCGAAGTCGTCGATGGCGAGCCTGAAGCCGAGCTCGTGAATGCAGTTCACCACGGCGAGCGACTTCTGCACGTTGTGCATGATCGCGCTCTCGGTTACCTCGAGCGTCAAGCTGTGCGGGGCGAGCTGATGCTTTTGCGTGAGCTCGAGCAGGAAGTACGGCAAGTACTCGTCGGTGAGATCGTCCACCGAGATGTTGACTGCGATGCTTAAGATCACGCCTTGGTTACGCCAGCCCGCGCAGCGCGCGATCGCCTCGCGCAGAACCCAGCGCGTGAGGTGCGCGATGCTGCCGGCCTGCTCCACGGCGCCGATGAAAGAGTCAGGCAGCAGCAGGCCGAGCTCCGGATGCTGCCAGCGCACGAGTGCTTCGGCGCCGTAGATTTCGCCCGTCGCCAGGTCGAGCTTGGGCTGCACGTAGAGCCGCAGCGCGTTGTCGCGCAGCGCTTGCGGAAAGTCACCGACGATTCTGATCTGTTGCAGCGAGCGATCGTCCTGCCCCAAACGATAGACGGCCGCCGTCTCGTGCCGTGCCAGCGCCTCGCTGCGGGCGCTCGATGCACGCCGGCACAGCTCCGCGGCGTCCTGGCTATGCTCCGGGTAGCACGCCACGCCGCCCGTTGCCTGCAATGCGATGTTGGCGTTCGAGATGCGCACGCCGGCCCGGAGGGCGTCCGCTTGCAGCTCGATCCACTCCACGGCTTCGCGCGCGTCGCGGCCCGGCAGGCCGATGGCGAACTCGTGAGCGCTCAAGTGGCCGAGCACATCCGTGTCGCCGAGGCGGCTGCGGAGCGTTGCAGCGGCGAGCTTGATCACTTCGTCGCCGGCGCGATGGCCGAGCGAGGAGACGATGCCGCTCACGCGGTCGAGCCCCAAGCTCACCACCGCGAACCTTTCGTGACGTTCGACGGTGTCGCGCAACAGGCTCACGACGAGCTCGCGGCCCGGCAGGCCCGTCAAGCTGTCGTGGTGCGCTTGATGCACGATGCGGCGCTCGCGGTCCGCGATGGCCTGCTGCATTGCGTTGAAGCTGCCGGCAAGCTCGCCGAACTCGTCGGCCGTGCGTACGTTGATCGGCTCGTTGTACACGCCTTCGCGCATGCGCCGCGCGGCTTCCGCCAGCTCCTGCACGGGGCGCGTCACGGTCTTCGCCAGCCAGAACGAGCCCGTGATCGCGAGCAGCAGCGAGACGCCGGTGATCGCGAACAAGAAATTGCGCACTCGCAAGTACGACTGCGTGGCCACGGATTCCGAAAGCTGCATCGCGACGTAGACGCCGTCGGAGACGGCGGCGAACGGCCGGACCAGCGACACGTGCTTGTCGGCCCCTGTGCCCGTGCGTTGCGCATCGCTACGCGTGGCCTCGAGGCCCGCGAACGCCTTCGCTCTCGTGGCTTCGGGCAGCGTGGAGCTCAACACGCGCGGCGCCACGCCGGCCGCCGACACGAATGACACGTCGAGACCCGTAAGGTCGCGAAGGTGGGTGGCCAACGCTTCATCGATCGGAAAGCCGAGCATCACCCACGCGCGCAGGTCGGGCGCTCGCAGCGGCACCGTCACGGTATGGTAGGGCGCGCCGGCGATATTGATGACGCGATGCCGTGCGCCTTCCTCGAGCGCTGCGAACGGCACGCTGGGGAAGCCCGGCATTGGGCGGTCGTCGGCTGTCGAGATCAGTTTCACCGTTCCGTCGAGGTCGAGCACGGCAGCCACGCTCGCACCGATGCGGCTCGCGCCGTTGCGGAGCACGGACCGGATCGTGGCCTCGTCATCACCGTTCGCTACCGCTTGCCTGAACGCAAAATCGGATACGAGCACGTTGGCCGTCGTCAGAAGCCCTTCGGTGCGGTTCTGCATGTATTCGTCGAACAGCACGCCGGCGAGCCCGACGGTGCGCTCGGCCTGCGCCTCCGAGTCCCGCTTGATGAGGCTGAGCACCGGGAACAGCGTGATGAGCTGCGTCGCCACGACCAGCGCGACTGCGAGCAGCAGAATTTTGTGACGAAAGCCGTACTGTTTCATACGGTTGCGATACTACGGGCGCTACGCCAAGGGTTGTGTGCGGTCGGTCACGGATGCGGCCGGGTCCCCGACATAGCATCCCGACTCCTTACTATTAGCGAAGCTCCGCATGTTCCCGACGGTTCATGGCCCCGCTGGACGGCGCTGCGCTGCAGTGCTCGCCGCAATCGGTGCGGCCGCACCTGCCGCGGCGGCCACGCTCGAGGTGTCCGTGCTCGACGAGCGCGGCCGGCCGATCGAGAACGTAGCCATCTACGCGACGGCGCCGCCTGGCGTCGGCGAGCACGGCGCAACCGGCGCGGCGCTCGCAGCCGCGGCCGACGAGCGAACCGCCGTCATGGATCAGCAGAATCTGCAATTTGCGCCGCACGTGCTCGTGGTGCAGTCGGGCACGGAGGTGGCGTTCCCGAACAGCGATAGCGTGAGTCATCACGTTTACTCCTTCTCCGAGGCCAAGACGTTCGAGCTGCCGCTCTACAAGGGCGAGGTATACGCGCCCGTGGTGTTCGATCGGCCCGGCATCGTTGTCGTCGGCTGCAACATTCATGACGGCATGCTCGGCTACGTCGTCGTCGTCGACACGCCGCATTTCGCATTGACGAACGCGGCGGGCGTCGCGCACGTCGAAGGCTTGCCGGCCGGTGAGTACACGATCGCCGCTTGGACGCCGCGCGTGCGCCCTGCGGGTCTACCGCCGGGCATGAGAGTGGTCGTGGCCGGCACCGACGCCGCCGCCGAGATCCGCATCGCCGGCCGCTTGGCGCCCGCGCACGAGCACGGCGACTCGAGCCTCACGTGGGAACGCTACTAACGCTCGGCCGAGGAGCGCTCGCGCTCGCCGCGACGCTCGCCGCACCCTTGGCTGCGCAGAGCGACCGCCACGAGCTCTACCTCGACGCGTCGGCCGGCGCCATTTTTGCTTCGACGGATCTGGGGGCGTGGACCGACGGCGCCGTCGGCAAGTTGCGCCACGTCGACGACGGCGTGACGGGATATCGGCTCTTCGCCGAATATCACGGCCGCATCACGCCGACGCTGCGCGCCCGCGTGACTGCCGACTACGTCGACGACGCCTCAGGCGGCCTCGATCTCACGGAGGCCGTGCTCGACTGGCGGCCGATTCCGCGCTCGCGCAATCAACACCAGCTTCGGTTCGGCGCGTTCTATCCGTCATTCTCGCTCGAGAACGGCGAGCGGGGTTGGCAGAGCCCGTTCACGTACTCGTACTCCGCGATCAACACGTGGCTCGGCGAGGAGATCCGCCCGGTCGGCGCGGAATGGTCCGTGCGCAGGCGGCTCGAAGGTTTCCGCAGCAACCACGAGATCCGCGCGTTCGCGGCCGGGTTTTACGGCAACGATCCCGCCGGCACGCTGCTCTTCTGGCGCGGCTGGTCGCTGCACGACCGGCAAACGCGTCTCAGCGACGAGCTCGAGATTCCGCCGCTGCCCTTCACCACACAACCGCAGCGGCTGAAGTCGTTCACCGAAACCGACCATCGCCCAGGCGTATACGCAGGTCTCGAATGGCGTTACGGGCGCCGCGCGCTCGTGCAGCTCGCGCGCTACGACAATCGCGCCGACCCGTACTCGTTCTCGAGCGGCCAATGGGGCTGGGCCACGGATTTCAATCACGTTGCGGCGCAAATCGATTTGCCGGCGAAGCTTGGCCTCGTCGTGCAGTGGCTGGACGGCGCCACGGAATGGCTCACGGCCGCGCTGCCGGACGGCACGCGGCTGCCGATCTCGGAGTATGCGCACGACCGCTTCGAGTCGCGTTTCGTGCTGCTCACGCGCAAGCTCGGCGCAGCGCAGCGGCTCGCGCTGCGGTACGACACGTTCTCGATCGAGCGCGCGGCGGCCGCGCCCGTGCTGCGCTCCGATCGCGGCCACGCCTGGACGCTGAGCTATCGCATCGAGCCGACGAGCCGTTTCAGCGGCGGTATCGAGTGGCTGCGGATCGATTCGCGGCGCGACCTGTGGCCGATGTTCTACGGCACGCCGCCCGCGCAGACCGAAGACCAGCTCCGCTTGCAGTTGTCGTACCGCCTCGCGGCTCCAGCCCGCTAACGGCCGCACCGGCAACGGCCTGCCGGCGTGGCACGGCGCTTGCAACGGCCAACCCATGAGAGACGCCATTGTCGTCGGCGCATCGGCCGGCGGAATCGGAGCGCTACAGGGCCTGCTGCGCGGAATGCCGGCCGATGTGCCGGCCGCGATTCTCGTCGTCATGCACATCCCGGCTCATAGCCCGAGCGCGCTGCCGCTCGTGCTTACCGGCGCGAGCCCGCTGCCGGTGAAAGCCGCCGAGAACGGCGAGGTTCCGCAGCGAGGCACGGTTTACGTCGCGCCTGCGGACCGGCACCTGCTCTTGGAGCACGGCCATCTGCGGCTCACGCGCGGGCCGCGCGAGAACCGCGTCCGGCCCTGTATCGACGCCTTGTTCCGCTCGGCGGCCGTGGATTTGGGGCCGCGAGTGATCGGTGTGGTGCTCTCGGGCACGCTCGACGACGGCACGGCGGGGCTCTGGGCCATCAAGGACCGCGGCGGCGCAGCCGTGGTACAGGCGCCGGCCGACGCCGAGTACCCGGATATGCCGCAGAGTGCACTGGCGCACGTGGACGTCGATCACGTGTTACCGGCCGCAGAGCTGGGCGCGAAGCTCGCGGCACTGGCGGCCGCGCCGTTCGAGCCGCCGACGGCCGTGCCGCGGCCCATGGCCACCGAGGCCTCGATCGAGCTTGGCGGCGATGGTCTGCGGCAAGGCGTGCTTAAGCTCGGGAAGCCATCGCCGAACGCATGCCCGGAGTGCCACGGCTCGCTCGTGGAAATCCACGAGGGCTCGATCGTCCGCTACCGCTGCCATACGGGCCATTCCTATTCGCTGCGAACGTTGCTCGCCGAGACGGAGATTGCGATCGAGAAGTCGCTGTGGAACACCGTCCGCGCCATCGAGGAGCGGTCGTTTCTATTGCGAACCTTGGAACGACGCGCCCGCGAGAACGGCGAGGAGCGGATGGCCGAGCAGTTCGCGCGGGACGCGTCGCGCGATGAGGCCAACGCGCAACGGGTCCGGCAGCTCACCGTGGGGCAGGCAGCCGCTTGAGCGGCGTACCCGGGCGGCCATAGGCGCTTGTGGCCGGCCTTGCCCCGGGCCGCCCGCCGGCACCACAATCGAAGCGAAGCGGATGCGCACGCGCCGCGTTTCCAATGTCGAGTAAAAGGCGCGAATGCCAAAAAGCGAGAGCACTGCATCGGCCCCCATCACCGTCGTCGGCATCGGCGCGTCCGCGGGTGGCATCGACGCTTTGCGGGCGTTTTTTGCCGCAGTGCCTGCCGATCTCGGCGTGGCGTACGTCGTCGTCGTGCACTTGGCGCCGGATCATGAGAGCGAGCTTGCGGGCATCCTCGGGCGAACCACGAAGATGAGCGTGGTCGAGGTCCGCGACAGCCAGCAGCGCGATCTCACGGCGGACTGCGTGTACGTGA
This sequence comes from uncultured Gammaproteobacteria bacterium, assembly GCA_946887385.1. The sequence goes on along the minus strand of CAMPKU010000072.1, from coordinate 7,055 downwards.
TCGCGCCGGATCGAAAGCTCGAGGCCACGGCAACCACGGTGGCCGCGACTGATTTCACCGATGTGCGCGAGCGGCGTGCATCGATCGACGTGTTCTTTCGCTCGCTGGCCGCAACGCACCGCGACGGGTATGCCGTGGTGCTGTCGGGCGGCGGGTCGGACGGCACCCTCGGCGCGCGGGCCGTCAAGGAAGCCGGCGGAGTCGTGCTGGTGCAAGACCCGAACGAGGCGGCTCATGAAGCGATGCCGCGCGCCGTCATCGCCGCGGAGGTGGCCGACGTCGTGGCGCCGGTCGCAGAGCTCGCGGCGCGGCTGGTCCAGCTCGTCCGGCACCGCGGCCTGATCGCACCGCTGATCGGCGCGCCCCACGAGACGGTTCCCGAGAGCGACGAAACGCTGCTGCGGCGCATCTTCGACCTCGTGCGCGCACGCACCGGCCACGACTTCACGCGCTACAAGCGGCCCACGATCCTTCGGCGGCTCGCGCGCCGCATGCAGCTGCACCACCGCGACAGCTTTGAGCGGTATCTCGAGCTGCTGCGTGAGCAGCCTGCGGAGATTCAAGCGCTGTTCGACGACCTGCTGATCTCGGTGACCACTTTCTTCCGCGACCCGGCCGCTTGGGAGGCGCTGCGGGTGCAGGTCATCGTGCCGCTTCTCGACCGCTCGGGCGGCGACGAGCCGATCCGCGCCTGGGTTCCGGGCTGTGCGACGGGCGAGGAAGCCTACACGCTCGCGATGTTGTTCCGCGAGGAGATCAGCCGCCGCGACCTGGGATGCGAGCTCACGATCTTCGGCTCGGACGTCGATCAAAACGCTTTGGCGACGGCGCGCGAAGGCCTCTACCCGAGGGCGATTGCCGCCGACGTGACTGAGGCGCGGCTCGCGCGCTATTTCCGCACCGAAGGCGATCATTACCGCGTGACGAACGAGATTCGCGACTCCGTGGTGTTCGCGGTGCACAGCGTGCTCAGAGATCCGCCATTTTCCAAGTTGCATCTGATCTCGTGCCGCAACTTGCTGATCTACCTCGATCGTCATCTCCAGCAGCAACTGCAGAACGTCTTCCGCTACGGCCTGCGTGACGACGGCCATTTGTTCATCGGCGTGTCCGAGAGCGCCGACCCGGATCTCTTCGAGCCGATCGACAAGCAGAATCGGATCTTCAGGGCGCTTGCACGCGCGAATGGCCCGCTGATGCGGCTGCCGCAACTGCCCGACATGCCGCAAGCAACGCCGCCGCTCGAACGCATTCGCGAGCGTGCGGCACGGTCGCGCCGCTCGGCCGCCGAGATGCATGCGCAGGCGCTCGAGGACGTGGCGCCTCCCACGATCCTCGTCGATGAGCACTGGAATATCGAGCATTTGTCGGAGACGGCAGGGCGGTTCCTGCAGCCGCGTGGAGGCCCGCCGACGCATACCCTGATGGACCTCGTGCGTCCGGAGCTCGTCGAGGAGCTGCGCGCGGCGCTGCATCGCGCGTTCGAGACCCGCGAGCCCTGTTTGTCTCAATTCGTGCCCGTGCGTTTCAACGGCACTCCGGAGCTGGTGGGTATGCTCGTGCAGCCGCGGTCGCGCAGCGAGCGCAGCCAGGACGTGCTGGTCACGTTCCTCCAGGCGGGCAGCGCAAGTGCGGCGCCGCAACTCGAGCGCGGCGAGTCGACCGATGCGCTCGTGCTCGGCTTGCGCGACCGAATACGCATTGCCGACCAGCGGTTGGAGACGATGCGCCAGGAGCACGCGCTGGCCTTTGAGGACCTGCGCGCGGCGAACGAAGAGCTGCAAAGCTTGAACGAAGAGTACCGCTCCACCACGGAAGAGCTCGAGACGAGCAAGGAAGAGCTCCAGAGCGTCAACGAGGAGCTGCAGACCGTAAATAACGAGCTCAAGGTGAAGCTCGAGGAAGCCTCGCGCGCCAACAACGACCTCGAGAACTTCATGGCCGCAACCGACTTTCCGATGCTGTTTCTCGACCGCAATCTCTGCATCAAGCGATACACCGCGGCGCTTCGCCAGATCTTCAACGTGAAGAAGCATGACTTAGGAAGGCCGATCGGCGACCTCACGCACAATGTGCTCTACGACGACCTCGACGCAGACGCCGTGCAAGTGCTCGGCGACCTCGTGCCCGTCGAGCGCAAGATAAGGACTCGTGACGGCGGAACGTTGACGGTGCGGATCCGGCCCTATCGCACGTCCGACGACAAGATAGACGGCGTGGTCGTCACGTTCGTGAAGTGAGCGATGGGCCGGCGTGGCACGGAACTTGTACCACCGGGAGGCTCGCCGCCTCGGGCGGCAAGGCATGGAGCGGAGCTCGGGGACGTGGGAGTCAGTGCCATGGCGGGCAACGACGAGACTGAGCCGGCAGCGGCGGAAGATTCCGCGCCGTTCGTCGTGGTCGTGGGCGCCTCGGCGGGGGCGCTCGAGGCGCTGCGTACGCTGCTCGGCGGCTTGCGAGCCGATACCGGCGCGGCTTTCGTGGTGGTTACGCATCATCCGTCGCGTCGCAGCCGCTCACTCGTGGAGCTGCTCGAGCCCTATACCGACCTGCGCGTGCAGGAAGCGGACGCGGTCACCAGGCTCGAGCCGAACACCGTGGTCGTCGTTCCGTCGGCGGCAGAGGTGGCCGCGATGGACACGCATCTGCGCCTTGCGCCCGTTGCGTCGGTCGACGGGTCGTCTGGACGCATCGATGCTGCTTTTCGCGCGCTCGCGGCGAGACGCGGCAGGCGCAGCATTGGCATCGTGCTCACGGGTGCCGGCTCGGACGGCGTGCTCGGCCTTGGGCAAACTCTGGCGCACGGCGGCCTGACGATTGCGCAGGATCCGGCGGAAGCCGAGCACGACGGCATGCCGCGCAGCGCCATCGACGCCGGCTTCGTGGATCTCGTGCTGCCGCTGCGCGAGATCCCCGCCGCCATCGCCCGCTACTGCGGCACGGAGCCGCGCCTGCCGCCGTCGCTACGGCGCGATGGCGGCGACGGCGAGACGGCGCCGCTCGCCGAGCTCGTCGAGCTGCTCGAGGCGCGAACCGGCCGCTCGTTCGGCGGCTACGCGCCCCCGACGTTAGCGAGGCATGTGGGCAAGCGCATGCGGATGCATGCGATCGGCGATTGGCCGCAGTATCTGAAGCTCCTGCGCGCGGATGCCGGCGAGGCCGAAACGCTGGCCGCCGACATCGTGCAGCACATCACGGAGTTCTTCGAGCAACGACACGCGTTCGAGCGGCTCGAGACGGAGGTGCTGCCGCAGCTTGTGCTCTCGAAGTTCGGTGCGGACGACACCGTGCGTGCGTGGATCGTAGGCTGCTCTACGGGCGAGGGCGCGTACTCGCTCGCGATGACGCTCCTAGAAACGCGCGCGCGCGGCGCCGTGCAGCCGCGTGTCCAGGTGTTCGCGAGCGATGTGGCCGACGAGCCGCTGCGGCGGGCGCGGCTCGGCGTTTACCCGGCCGAGATCGCGGAGGCGATGTCGAGCGAGCGGTTGCGAAAGTTCTTCGTGCGCGAAGACGGCATGTACCGCGTGCGGGCTCACCTGCGAGATGTCGTCGTTTTTGCGAGGCACGACGTCGCGGAGGATTTCCCGTTCTCGCAGCTCGATCTCGTCGTCTGCCGGCCCAGCGTGCTCGAGAGCTTGAAACCCGACGTGCGGCGAATGGTGCTACGGAATTTTCACTACGGCTTGCGGCCGCACGGCTTCCTCATCCTCGACTCGAGCACGGGGCTCGACGCCGAGCTCTCGGGTTTCTTCGTTGCCGACGGCGAAGGGTTCTATAGGCGCGCTCCTGGTCCGGGGCGGGCGTTTGCGCCGGCCGGGCCATTACCAACCGCCTACCGGCACGATTCCGACGTGCAGCCCTCCGAACCGAATCGAATGCTGCCCGACGCTCGCGTGCTGCATCTCGCCTTGCTCGAGCGCTATACGCCGGCCAGCGTTCTGGTCGATGCCCAGGGCCGGGTCGTGCACTACTCCGCTCGCGCAGGCCGCTACCTGCGGTTGCCCGGCGGCGAGCTGACGCACGAGCTGGTCACGCTGCTGCGCGAGCCGCTGCGCAGCGCCGTGCGCGCCGGGCTCGACGCCGTGACCGGCGCCTCGGCGACTTGGAGCTCCGACGCACTGCTCGTGCACGCAGAGAACGGCGTGCGCCGCGTCGTCGTGCACGTGGATCCTGCCGGGCCCGCGTTCCCGGCGGCCGAGGTCAGGCTCGTGGTGTTCGAGGAAGTGGCCCCCGGCGACACGGTGCGCGACAGCCGGCGCGTGGTTCCAGCAGCCGATTTCACGGTGCGCCTGGGGTCCGAGCTCGACGAAGCGAGCCGGCGCCTTAGAGCTGCGGTGGAACACGAGCAGACGCGCATTGCAACGGAGCCGGCGGCCGAGCACAGCGACACGGATCTCATCGGCGCGCTGGACGATCTGGAGACTGCCAAGCGCGAGCTGCAGAGCATCAACGAGGAGCTGGTGACGCTGGATCGGGACAACCGGCAGCGGCTCGAGGAGCTCGCCCGGCTGTCTGCGGATCTCGAGGTGATGCTCGAATCGACTGGCCTCGCCACCCTGTTTCTGGATCGCGACCTCAACGTCGTTCGCTTCACACCGCCGCTGCTCGGCATCTTCCACATAGCGCCCGCGGACCAGGGGCGGCCGCTCGCAGAGCTCAAGCATCGCCTACACGATGAGGAGCTGTTGGCCGACGCAAAGCGGGTGTTGAAACACCTGGCGCCGATCGAGCGCGAGGTGAAGGCCGACAACGGTAAGTGGTATTTACTGCGCATGCTTCCGTACCGCTCGGCCCCGCACGGCATCGGCGGCGTGGCCATCACGCTGGTCGATATCACGAGCCGCAAGAAGGCCGAGCGCGGTCTGCTCGATGCGGACCGGCGCAAGGACGAGTTCATCGCGTTGCTGGCTCACGAGCTGCGTAATCCGCTGGCGCCGATCAGCTCGGGGATCGAGATACTGAAGCGCCGCGATCTAGACCCGGAGATCGCCGAGCGCGTGACCCTCACGATGTCGCGGCAGGCGGCGCAGCTCGTGCGGCTCATCGACGATCTGCTCGACGTTTCGCGCATCACCAGCGGGCGGCTCCAGTTGCGCAGGAAGCCCGTGGCGGTCGCGGACGTCGTCCGCGATGCCGTCGCGGCCGTCGGCCCGCTGATCGACCGTTCCGGCCACGAGCTTATCGTCGACGCGCCGCCGGCGAGCATGCTGGTCGATGCCGACGCGGCACGGCTGACGCAAGTGGTAGCCAACCTGTTGAACAATGCCGCCCGTTACACGCCGAGCGGCGGTAAGATCGAGATCCGCGCGAGACGCGACGGCGACGAAGCCGTCGTGACGGTGAAGGACAACGGCTGCGGTATCGCCGAGCACACGTTGCCGCACGTGTTCGAGATGTTCTACCAAGCGGCCGACCCGCGTTTGTCGGCGCAAGCGGGGCTCGGTATCGGCCTCGGCCTCGCGAAGTCGCTCGTCGACATGCACGGCGGCACGATCGAGGCCGCGAGCGCCGGGCTGGGCTTTGGCAGCCAGTTCACGGTACGCCTACCGGCGATCGCGAACGCGGCCGCCGAGCAGGGCGCGCCCGGTGCCCCCCATACGTCGGCGCTCGGCGGCCATCGCGTCCTCGTCGTCGACGACAACGCCGATGCCGCCCGGACGCTCGCGATGCTGATCCAAACGCTGGGCGACAACGACGTGCACGTGGCGCTGAGCGGCGAGGAAGCGTTGCCGCTCGCAGAGCGCATCAAGCCCGACACGGTGTTCCTCGACCTCAAGATGCCCGAGATGGACGGTTATGAGGTTGCAGAGCGGCTGCGGCGGGAGCCGTGGTGCGAGGATACCTGGCTGGTGGCGCTGACGGGTTGGGGGCTCGACGAGCACAAGCGGCGCACCAAGAGGTCCGGGTTCGATCAGCACCTCACGAAGCCGGCCGATCCCGCGGCGCTCGAAGCCATCTTGAGCCGGTCGCCGACGGCCACGCGCCACTGAGCGAACCGATAGGCGTGACGCTCGTTCTCTACCATCACGGCAGCTCCGCGTGTGCGGGCAAGGTCCGGTTCGCGCTTGCCGAAAAGGCGCTTTCTTGGACTTCGCGGTACGTCGACATCCTGCGCGGCGAGCAGTTCGCGCCAGGATACGTCGCGCTCAATCCAAAGGCCGTGGTGCCGACACTCGTGCATGACGGCGCGGTGATCGTCGAATCCACGGTGATCTGCGAGTATCTCGAGGAAGCCTTCACGGAGCGGCCGATCTACCCGCGGGCGTCGCTCGAGCGGGCGCGCGTGCGCGTATGGACCAAAGCTGTGGACGAGGAACTGCATCCAGCGTGCTCCGCGATCACGTATGTCGTCTCGCATCGACACACGATTTTGCGCAGCGGCGGCGCGGGGAGCTTCGAGCAGTTCGTCGGTCGTGGCGCCGGCCCCGGCATGGCGGCGCGAACGCAAAAATGGCAATGGATCGAGCTCGGCCTCGAGGCGCCCGGCGTGGCCGACAAGGTTCGGCTCTATGACGCGTATCTACACAAAATGGAGCATGCGCTCGGTGAGTCGCAGTGGCTCGTAGGCGAGCGTTTCTCGATGGCGGACATCGCCATGGCGCCCTATGTGAACCGGCTCGCAGCGCTGTCGATGGAGCGTCTTTGGCGCCACGGCCGCCTCCCGGGCGTCGAGCGCTGGTTCGATCGCGTGCGTTCGCGTCCCACATTCGGGCCGGCGTTCCTCGAGTGGCTTCCGGGTGAGCTAGCGCAAGAGATGCGCGAGAACGGCGAACGCTCTTGGCCCGCGATCGGCGCGTTACTTCAGGTTGCCGGTCACTGACGACTGCGGGCGCGTGCGAATCGCCGCCACGCGAGCAACGGCAACAGCAGGAGGGCCGGCCAGCCTAGCGCACCGGCGCCGCCGTCTTCCTCGCCATCGAGGGCCGGATCGACGGGTGCTGCGGGCGGCTCGGGATTCGCGGGCGGCTCCGGCGACGGCGGCGGTTCAGGCGAAGGCGGCGGCTCGGGCGCGGGCGGCGGCTCGGGCGAGGGCGGCGGCGGCTCCGGAGCCGGCG
>CAMPKU010000071.1 GCA_946887385.1 uncultured Gammaproteobacteria bacterium | reverse complement strand
CACGCGGCATCGTGGTCGATCCGGCCGACGGCTCGCTGCCCTATCAGGCGTGGGCGCGGGCCGAGCTCATCGATCGAGGCCAGCCGCACCGGGGCTACGACGATCCGACCGCGCATTGCTTCGTCGCCGGCGTGCCGCGCTCGCACTACGTGCCGCAACCCGTGCAGATCCTGCAGCCGCCCGGCTACGTGGTGGCGCTGTTCGAGCGCATGTCGTGGCGGCACATCGCCATGACGCCGCGCCCCGCGCTACCCGATCACGTGCGCTTGTGGCAAGGCGACTCGCAAGGCCGCTGGGACGGCGACACGCTCGTCGTCGAGAGCAAGAGCTTCAACGGCAAAGCGTGGCTCAACGAAGTCGGCGACGTGATCAGCCACGCGCAAACCGTCGTCGAGCGCTTCACGCCGACGGACGAGGACACGATCATCTACCGCGCCACGGTGAGCGACCCGATCGCCTACACTCGCCCGTGGACGATCGAGGTGCCGATGCACCGCAAGGCCGACGAGCTGCTCGAGGTGGCATGCCACGAAGACAATCAGGATCTCGAGCACTTGAAGCACGTGCGCGACGAATACCGCGCGACACAGCCGCAGGAGGATTAGCCTCATGACACCGAAAGTCGGTTTCGCCGCAGCGCTCGTGGCGCTCGCAGCGCTCGCAGCCGGAACCGCCGCCGCGCATCATTCGTTCTCGGCGGAGTTCGATCCCGACCGGCCCGTGAAGCTCACGGGCAAAGTCACCGAGGTCAAGTTCTCGAACCCGCACGCCTGGCTCTACATGGACGTGACCGGCGAGGACGGCAAGACGGTGAACTGGGCGCTCGAGATGGGCGGCGCCAACGGCCTCATTCGCCGCGGCTGGCGCCGTGAAGACTTGCCCGTCGGCACGGTGTTGCTCGTCGAGGGGTGGCAGGCACGCAACGCCACGCCCACGGCGAATATTTCCACCGTGACGTTCGAGGACGGGCGGCGCCTGTTCGCAGGCTCGTCGAACCCCGCCGCGCCGCAGTAGCTGCTGGTAATTTATCCAGTTCGTGACACTCTACCCAGTGTGACCCGGTACACGCGCCGCATCGGGAGTCTTTGCTAGCGTTGCGCGAATGAGCGCTCCGCCCGACTACTACCGCGTGCTACACGTCCAGCCCGACGCGCCGGCCGCGATCATTCACGCGAGCTACCGCACGCTCGTGCAGCGCGCGCTCGGCGGCAGCCATAGCAGCGACGAGATCGCGTTGCTCGATACCGCCTACGCCGTGCTCGGCGATTCCCGGCGCCGCTCGGCCTACGATCTCGAACGGTTGAGCGGCGCAGACTTCTCGCCCGAACCGGATGGCGCGGAGGTGGCGGGCACGCCGGGCGAGCGGAGCTGCCTCTTCTGCGGCGCACCGCACGACTTAGAGCGGGCGCTCGATCGCGACGACGAATGCGGACGGTGCGCGAGCCCGCTGTACCCCGCCGCGCGTCATCGATTCGAGTACTCGGGCCAGCGCATGCTGCGGCGCATCGCCAAACGTCACGGCATCACGATCCTCGTCACGTGGCCGCAAGCGGCGCCGATCGACGGCGAGATGCGCAACCTGTCGTTGAACGGCATGTCGTTCGCTTCGGCCGTGCGCTTCGAGCTCCATCAAGTGGTGCGCATCGAGTGCACCGAGCTGCGCGCGCTCGCGCGCGTCGCTCATGTCGAGCGCACGGCGCACGAGCCCGGGCGGTTCACGGCCGGCGTGGAGTTCCTCACGCTGCGCTTTCGGCAGATCCGCGGCACGTTCGTATCGGCCGAAGTCTGAGCCCCCCTGCGGCGTGACGCCGCAGCGCAAATGTCGCATCATGGCTTGCGACAACCACCGGGGGGTTCCATGTTTCGCAGTGCATTGCGGCATTCGCTCGCCGCTCTTCTATCGCTGGCGCTCGCTGTGGGTCTCGCGGCCCAGAGCAACACCGCCGCTTCCCCTCGCCTTTACGTGCTCGACGGCGGAGTGCTGGCTTCGGAAACGGCGCGCTACCGGTTGACGGACGCCGACGTCGAGGAAACGGCGCTGTCGGTAGCGTCGTTTCTGATCGTGCACCCGCGCGGCGTGCTGATGTGGGACGCGGGCGCGGTGCCCGATCACGAGCGCGGCGGCGGCGTCGGCTACGAGCACCGGCTCGTGCGGCGCGACCAGCAAGAGCGGTTCGTCACGCTGGCGCCGTCGCTCACGTCGCAGCTGCAAGCGGCGGGCTACGAGCCGTCCGACATCACGCACCTCGCGTTGTCGCATTACCACTGGGACCACACGGCCGACGCCAACCTATTCGCGCACGCGCAGTGGCTCGTGCCGAAGCAAGAGCACGACCAGATGTTCGCGGCCGATCCGCCCGGCGGCACACGGCCCGAAACGTACGCCGCACTCAAAGACGCGCGCACCACGATGCTCGCGGCCAACGAGCACGACGTGTTCGGCGACGGCACAGTGGTGATTCGCCGCGCCGCCGGCCACACCGAAGGCCACTCCGTGCTCTATGTGAAGCTCGCGAGAACGGGCGGCGTGGTGCTAGCCGGCGATCTCTATCACTACCCGGCCGAACGAACGCTGAATCGCCTGCCGACGTTCGAGGTGAGCGAAGCCGAAACGCAAGCGGCGCGCGCCGAGCTCGAGCAATTCTTGACGCGCACGGGCGCGGCGCTTTGGATCCAGCACGACTTGGTCGCCCACCGTAAGCTCAAGAAGGCGCCGGAGTACTACGACTAGCGGCCAGCCGCTAGACGCGCGCGTCTTCGCGCTCGGGCGGCCACGTGAGCCGCCCCCAGAGCCGCTCGAAGCGCTCGCCGGCGCCGCCGGACGCGGTCAGCGTCGCAAGCCCGGCTTCGTCATCGATGCAGTCGTGGCTGCGCAGCACGCTGAGCGCGCCGATCAACGACCCGAACCGCAACGAACGGCCCAGCGACGACGCCGGCCGCTCGACGCGCTCGGCGCGCTGCTCCTCGAGCGCCTCGAGCATCCGTTCCGAGAGCTCCCACGCGGCGGCCACCTGCCGCGCCACCTTCGGCGTTTGCTCCTCGAGCAACGATGCGACGGCCGCCGGCTCCGGCCGCATGCGCCGCGCCGCGTACTGCTCGAGCGCGCAGCGATACACCACGAGGGCGGCCAGCCCCATGACGAGCGCGCCAAGCTGCGCCGTGAACGGATCCGAGGACTCCGCGGCTGCGGCGTGCACCTCCGCCGCCGCGGCCGAGCGCTGGGTGTGCTCCCACGTGAGCTCGGCGAACCGGGCTGAATCGCCGTCGGCTGCGCGGAACACCGGCTGCAAGAGCGCCGCTGCCACGAGCGAGCGCGTGCCGTTCGTGCCGAGCACGGCGAGCGCACGCTCGAGGCTCTCGATGGGCTGCGGACCGCGGCGGTAGATCGGGCTGTTCGCGAGCTTGAGCAGCGAGCCTACGAGCGCCGGATCGCGCGCGATCATCTTCGCGAGCTCGCGCCGCGTAGTGTCGCTGTCGTTCACGGCGCGCACGAGCTCGGGCAACAGCAACGGTCGCCGCGGCGCGTGTTTCGGATCCGCGGCCACGTTCTGCAGGCTGACGGACGCGGCCATCAAAATCTTCATATGGTCCGCCGGCACCGTCGGCTCGAGCGGCGCATCGAATTTGAGCTCGTTGAGCAGGTGCATCGCCGTGGCGCGGCTCAGGCTGCGCTCGACATGAGCGGCTGGCGGCGGCAGCGCGCGCTGCTCGCCCGTGTCTTCGTCCTCGCGATGCCCGTTCGAGGCTTCGCGCGGCGCGCGGCGCAGCAGCGACAGCATGATGAACGCCAGCGCGACGACGATGATGATGAACAGCAGTGCGCGCAGCACGTGTCAGCCGACGACGTGCAAGCTGAGCCACTCCGCAACGAGCGCCGGCTTGTCCTCGCCTTCGATCTCGACCGTCACATTCACGCGCATCACGATGTTGCCCGGCTTGCGCTCCGCCACTTCGCCGAGCGTGCTCACGGTGCGTATTCGCTTGCCCACCTTCACGGGCGCCGAAAAGCGCACCTTGTCGAAACCGTAGTTCACCACGAGCTTGCGACGCTCGAGCGTGGGAATGAACGGCAGACACAGATGCACGAGCAGCGACAACGTCAGAAAGCCGTGCGCGATCGTGCCGCCGAACGGCGTGGCTTTCGCGCGCTCGAGGTCGACGTGCACGAATTGATGATCCAGCGTGACGTCGGCGAACGCATCGACGCGGGCTTGGTCGATGAGGAACCAATCGGAGACGCCGAGCCGTTGGCCTACCGTGGCCTCCAGCTCCTGTCGGGTGACCGTCTGCGCCATGCCGCTCCCGCCGGCGCCGTGGCGCCCAATCTGGTGAGCCGATTGTCGTCCGGCGGTCGTCTGCGGTAAAGCGTTTGCCTTTTGCCGCCGTGCGTGGCGCAATAGCGCCCCCTGCGCAGCGTCGCAACCCCCTCGAGCCAACCGCGAGTGCCGAAAGCCGCTACCAAAACCCATGCGCCGAAGATCGGGTTCGTGAGCCTGGGCTGCCCCAAGGCGCTCGTGGACTCCGAGCGAATCTTGAGTCAGTTGCGCGCCGAGGGCTACGAGACGGCGGCCGACTACGCGGGCGCCGACGTCGTCGTCGTGAACACGTGCGGCTTTCTCGACAGCGCGCGCGCCGAATCGCTCGACGCCATCGGCGAAGCGCTCGCGAAGAACGGCCGCGTGATCGTTACGGGCTGCCTCGGCGCCGAAGCGAACGTCATTCTCGACGCTCATCCGCAGGTGCTCGCCGTCACCGGACCCCATCAGTACGAGGCGGTGGTCAGCGCCGTGCACGAGGCGATTCCGCCGCCGCACGATCCGTTCGTCGACCTCGTGCCGGCGCAAGGCGTGAAGCTCACGCCCCGCCACTACGCCTATTTGAAGATCTCCGAGGGCTGCAACCATCGCTGCAGCTTCTGCATCATCCCGCGGCTGCGCGGCGACTTGGTGAGCCGCCCCGCCGCCGACGTGCTCGGCGAAGCCGAGCGCCTCGTGCGCTCTGGCGTGCGCGAGCTGCTCGTGATCTCACAGGATACGAGCGCCTACGGCGTCGACGTGAAATACGCGCCGTCCCCGTGGCGCGGCCGGTCCGTTGCCGCCCGAATCACGGCTCTGGCCGCGGCGCTCGGCGAGCTCGGCGCATGGATACGGCTGCACTACGTTTATCCGTATCCGCACGTCGACGACCTGATCCCGCTGATGGCCGACGGCAAAGTGCTGCCGTACCTCGACGTGCCGTTTCAGCACGCGAGCCCAAAAATCCTGAAGGCCATGAAGCGGCCGGCCGCCGAGGCGAAAACGCTGCAGCGCATTCGCGCCTGGCGCCAGGCCGTGCCCGATCTCACGATCCGCTCGACGTTCATCGTGGGCTTCCCGGGCGAGACCGAGCAGGATTTCCAGGCGCTGCTCGACTGGCTCGAGGAAGCCGAGCTCGACCGCGTCGGCTGTTTCCGCTATGAGCCCGTGCACAACGCGGCCGCCAACGCGCTGCCGAACGCCGTGCCCGAAGAGCTCAAGGAGGAACGCTGGCACCGCTTCATGGCGGCGCAGCAGGTGATCAGCGCGCGGCGGCTGCAACGCCGCGTGGGCTTCGACCTCGACGTCATCGTCGACGAGCTCGAAGGCGATCAGGCGCTGGGACGCTCGATGGCCGACGCACCCGAGATCGACGGCCGCGTGTATCTGCCGGCCGGCAAAGGCGCAAGCAAGCTCAAAGCCGGCAGCATCGTCAAAGCCCGTGTCACGAGCGCCGATGAGTACGACCTCTGGGCGGAGCCCGTCGGCTGAGGCGCGCAGACGCGTCGGCCTGACGGGAACGGCAGAAGGACGGCAGCGTGTACAAAGAGTTGCTCAGCGCCGCGGCGATCGTGCTCACGTTCGTGCTGTTCGCGGGCTACATCCGCCGAATCCTGGCAGGGCAAATCAAACCGCACGTCTTCTCTTGGCTCGTGTGGGCCATCGGCACGGTCACGGTGTTTTTCGCACAGCTCGCGGACGATGCCGGCGTAGGCGCCTGGCCCATCGGAATCTCGGGCGTCATTACGTTGTACATCGCCGCGTTGTCGTATGCGAAGCGCGGCGATACCAAGATCACGCAAGCGGACTGGATATTCTTACTGGCGGCGCTGTCGGCCTTTCCGGCGTGGTACTTCACCACCAACCCGCTCTGGGCCGTGGTGATCCTGACCGTGGCGGACTTGGCCGGGTTCGGGCCCACGATGCGCCGCGCGTATCGCCGCCCGTATCAGGAGAGCAGCGGATTTTTCGCGCTGGGCGGCTTGCGCAACCTGCTCGTGGTTCTGGCGCTCGAGCATTATTCCTGGACCACTGCCCTGTTTCCCGTTGCAGTCGGGATCGCCTGCCTGGTCCTCGCCGCCTTGCTGTTGCTACGCCGCAGGATGGCGCTCATCGACGATGCGCCGGTGAGCTAGCCGTATTTCCCGTATGCAACTCGAAGCCGACAGAGTGCTGCTGCGCGACTTTCGCGGCGACGACGTCACGGAGCTGCAGCGCTATCACGCCGACCCGGATTTCCTCGAGTTCTACGCGCCGGACGTGGCAACGCCCGAGCACGCCAAACAGCTCGTCGAGTTGTTCGTCCGAACGGCGCGCGCGCAACCGCGGCTCGACTTCTCGCTGGCGGTCGTCGACCGCGGCTCGGCGCAGCTCATCGGCTGCTGCAGCTTGCGCACGGCCGGGCAAGACCCTGGGAAAGCGCAGTTCGGGTTGGAGCTGGCGCCGAAGTTCTGGGGCCGAGGGCTCGCTGCCGAGAGCGCGCGCGAGCTGCTCGCGTTCGGTTTCGAGACGTTGCAGCTCGACGAGATTCGCGCCGAGTCCGTGACGGCGAACGAGCGGGTGCAGAAGCTCGTCGCGAAGCTCGGCTTCAGCAAGATCGGCGAACGCGCCGGCGCGGCCTGGATGGCGGAGCGCGGCTGGACGCACAGCATGTGGTCGCTCACGAAAGCCGCCTTCACGGGCTTTCGCTCGAACAGCACGAGCTAGCTCGCGCCGAAGGCTCGAGCTCAGCGCCGGTCGAATTTGTGCACGCGACCGAACGTGCTGAACTCGGCCACGAAGATGTCGCCGTCGGCGTTCGTGGCAACGCCGTGCGCCGCCACCACATACCCCGTGCGCCATCGCTCGGGCGGCACGCGGTTAGTGCCGATGCCCTCATCGGTGTTCGTGCCGACGTGCGCAACGACCTTGCCGGCTTTGTCGAGGATCGTGACGCGGCCGTTGAGCTCGCCGACGATGACATTGTCGCCGTCGATCGCAACGGCAGCAGGCAACAACAGATCGTCGTTGACGACGCCGAGGAAATCGCCGTCGAGCGACAAGTGCACGACGCGGTTGTTCAACCTGTCCGTGGCAATGATCCGCACCGGATCGAAGCGCGTATCCATCGCGATCTTGTGCAGAATGTCGAAGCTGTACGGCGGCTCTTTCCCGCCGAACGTGCCGAGATACTTCCCGCGCGCGTCGAACCGATGCACGTAGTCGCTGGAGTAGCCGTCGGTGACGTACAGATCGCCGTTCGGCGCCACGTCCATGCCCGATAGCAGCACGCCGAGCTCGGTCGAGAAGCGGTTCGGCGTCCAGTACTCGCGCGGGATCGCGTCGCGCGCAATCTCGAGCACCACTTTGCCGTCGAGCGTGAGCTTCACGAACTTCTGACCGCGCAGGCTCACGCCGTAGAGGTGCTCGCCGTCGCCGGCGTCGCGAATCACGAAGCCGTGCAGATCCGCGGGCGCGGCCTGAAGACTCCGAAGATAGCGGCCATCGGGCGAAAACACCTGCACGCCCATGTCCGCCGTTTCGATGCTGACGTACACCTCGCCCGCGCGGCTCACGGCGATGTCGCCGTGCATGGGGCCGAGCGCCTCGCGGCCGGCCGGCAGCTTCAACCAGTCGGCCACGGGCTCGTAGCTCTGCGCCTGAAGAGCACCGCAAAAGAAAACGCCGGCGAGCGCGGCGTGTGTGAGTCTCAACATCCCGCGCTCCCGGCGTCGTTTACGGTGAAATGACTTCGATCGGCGCTAGCCGCGATCTCCCGCGCCGCCGGGCGGGCCACCTTGCCCGCCGCCGGGCCCGCCGGGGCCACGGCCGCCGCCCGGACCGCCGCCGCCACCGCCACCCGGGCGGCGACCGCCGCCGCCGGCGCCGAACGACGGGTACGGCCGCGGGTTGACGAACAAGCGATCGAGGAACAGATCGATCGAATGCGCCATCACGTCCACGGCATCGAGCGCGCCGTTATCGAACGCGTGCGCGGCGCCCTGGATCATCGTCAACGCCGTCGGCACGTTCGCGGCCAGCAGCTTGTTGAAGAAGTCGATGCTCGACGAGGGCAGCACGGTGGTGTCGGCCGTGCCGTGGATGAAGATCGTCGGCGCGAAATTGGGGCCGATGTACGTGGTGGGCGACGCGGCCTCGATGGCCTCCGGTGTGGCGCCGCCTTCGCCGAACAGGCCGCGCGCGATCTGCGCACTCGCGAGCGGATAAACGCCGATGCATGCGTCGACTTTCGAGCTGACGCCCGGCGTGCCGACGCTGCCGTCGAACTCCGGCTTGTCGTTCGTGCCGGCCGCCATCAGCGCGAGCATGCCGCCGGCGGAATAGCCCGCCACTGCGATACGGTTCGGCTCGACACCGAGCCGCGCTGCATTAGCGCGCGTCCAGCGGATCGCGCCCTTCACGTCATGAAGCTGCGCCGGCCACAAGCCTTGGCTCTGGAGCCGGTAGTTCGCCGAGACGCTCGTGTAGCCGAAGGCGCCGAGGGCCTTGGCGTCGTTGATGATGTAGCCCGCGTTCTTGTTGCCGCCGAAGAAGCCGCCGCCGAACAGATGGATGATGGCCATGCGCTTCGGCGTGACGCCTTCCGGCGGATGGTAGACGTCGAGCGTCATGTCCATGTCGCCGCCCTTGCCGAAGACGATGTCCTTCTCGGCTCGGAGGTTGCCGATATCCGGCGCCGGCGGTTGAGCTCGTGCCGTAACGACCGATGCGAGCATCGGCGCCGCAGCGAGCGCACTCGATGCCTGGACGAATCCGCGCCTCGTGATTTTTGCCATTGTTCTTCCCCCCTCGGTGGCAGTTGCGGAAATCATACTCGGTCTCCGCTCGCTGCGCTGGCTCGGCAGGGAGCGTCGAAACCGAATTTTTCTGGTAAAAAGCCGCGACCTTAAGCCCTTCGGCTCACCCTAGCGTTGTGACGCCGCCGCGCGCTCGTCGGCCCGATGGCCGCTCAGGATGTTGAACATCGCGAGATTGCCCTCGTGGCACGCGTACTCGAACATGCCGTAGCCGTCGTCGCGCTGCAGCGGCAGCTCGAGTGTCCACGGCGCGGTCCACGTCTCGGGATCCTCCACCGTGAGTCGCAACACCAGCGTATCGTCGTTGACGCGCGTGTAGCGCTCCGTGACCTTGAGCTGGTCGCTGTGGCGGGCTTGCCCCACGTTCGTGCGGTCGGTGAAGTTCGTGGTCTCGACGACGAGCGTGTCGCCGTCCCAGCGGCCGCGCGAATCGCCGAGCCACTGCTTGATCGCGGCGCCGGGGTGCGCGCTGCCGTCGAGCGGCACGACGCGCGCCTCGTGAATCATCTCGTTCAAGATCACCACGTAACCGGGCGACTGCACGATCTCGTTGCCCGCGTTGTAGATGGCCGGCGTCAGCGAGCCGACCATGCCGCGCGTGATGCAGCGGTCGTACAAGCTGCGATCGGTGTACGAGTCGGCCGGCCCGCGGCCTTCGCGCGCCGCTCGCGTCGCGGCTTGCCGCTGTTGGCCGGCTTCGGTGAGCGCAGGCATGCGGCCGTTCGGCGGCTCGACGATCAACGAAGCTTGGCGCTGCGGGTCGCCGCGCTCGAGCCAATGCGGCGGCGGCGACACGGGCCCGCCGACGGCCCCGCCCGGTGTCGTGGCCGCGTTCTCGAGCAAGAAATCGGCGTTGTCGAGGTCTTCTTGGCGCGCAAACTGCGCCTCGCGCTCCGTATATTCCTCTTCCGTCAGCCAGTTGCGCGTGCCGAGCTTCTCATCGCGCTGCATCGGCACGCCGACCATCGCCGTGCCGGGCCAGATGCCCGAAAGATCAGGGTCGCCCCACGAGGTGCGCGGGACTTTGTAAGGCGTTGCGGCGGCCGAATCGGCATTCGGCTGCGACTGCGCCGTGAACGCCAATGTGGCCGCAGCCAGTGCCAGCCCAAACCGGTCGAGTGTCCGCATGCTGCTCCCCTTATTCGCCGGCGTTGATGTCGAAGATTTCCGCGCCCTCGGCAGGCCCGTTACGGATCTGGTTGTGCTCGACGGCGCGTTCGGGGATCGGCAGGCCCTTGGCCTTGGCTTCTTCCACCTGACGCTCGTAGGCGCGCTCGCCCGACAGCGAGTGGCCGACGGCGCCGTTGCCCTCGTGGCACGAGTACTCGAGCACGTCGTAGCCGGGGCGCGAGGTGATCATGAGCCGCAGCGTCCAGGGCGCCGTGAACGCGCCCGGATCGTTGACGGTGGCCACGTACTCGATCATCGCGGGGTCCACGCGCGTGAAGCGCTCCGTGAGCTTCAGCTGCTCGGAGTTCGGCACGCCGCCGCCGTTCGTGCCGATGCTCGTCCGGTCGGTGAAGTTCGTGGTCTCGACGACGAGCGTGTCGCCTTCGAAGTGGCCGCGCGCGCTGCCCATCCACTGGCGAATGCCGTTCTCGAGCGCGGGCCGGCCGTCGAGCGGGATGATGCGCGTGTCGTGGATCATCTCGTAGCTGATGGCCACGGCTTCCGGGTTCTGCGCAATGCGCAAGCCGTTGCCGTAGATCACGGGCAGCAGCGAGCCGAGCACGCCGCGCGTGATGCAGCGGTCGTAGAGCGAGAAATCGTCGAAGTCGTCGAACGGCCCGGCGCCGAACGTGCCGCGCGTGCGCGCGCGGCCGGCGGCTTCCGCGGCCGGGGTGAGCGCCGGCATCTGGCCGTCCGGCGGGTCGACGATCAGCGACGTGTAGCCGAACGTGCGAATGCCGTACTCGTGGCGCAGGAACGTGCCCACGTTGACCGTGAAATCGCGGCCCGTCTCGTCGCCGCTGGCGCGAGCGGCAAACTCCTCCGGCGTGAGCGAGGTGCGGTCCGCTTGGCTTGGCGGCCGATTCATCGGGATACCGCGGAAGTCGTCGGTGCTCCAGGCGCCCTCGAAGCTCGGATGCCCCCACGAGGTGCGCGGCGGGCGCCAGCTCTTGTCGACATAAGCCGCGGCCGTCGTCTCGGCCGGCACGGTGCGCAGCTCCGACACGGGGGTTGCCGCTTCGTCCTGGGCAGCCGCTCCGGCGGTAAGGCCGGCAATGGCGAGGGCGAGAATCGACCGGTTTCTCGGGCTACCAGGCATGGCGATACCCTCTCTTATGAGACCTTTAGCCTGACTATAATCGACCGATGTTCTTGAGAGCCATCGGTACCTTGCTCGCCACGGCGGGCGCCGCCGCCATGCTTGCCGGCTGCGCGCCCTCGCGCGAGGAGCTGGTCGCCGAGCACGAGGCCACGGTGGCTCGCTACTGCACCACCTGCCACGACGACGTCGAGCGCACGGCCGACCTCAGCCTCCAATCCTTGCAGCTAAAGAACGTCGCCGCGCATCCCGCGGAGTGGGAAAACGTCGTGCGGAAGCTGCGGGCCGGCATGATGCCGCCCGTGGGCGAGCCTCGCCCCGCCACCGACGTACGGCTCGAGCTCGTGAGCTGGCTTCAGACTGAGCTCGACGCCGTTGCGGCGGCCAGCCCGAACCCCGGCCGCACCGAGCCGTTCCACCGCTTGAACCGCAGCGAGTACCGCAACGCGATTCGCGATTTGCTGCACCTCGACGTCGACGTGGCCGAGCTCTTGCCGGCCGACGAAGCCAGCTACGGCTTCGACAACATCGCCGGCGTGCTGAAGCTGTCGCCGACGCTGCTCGAGCGGTACCTCGCGGCGGCCGACAAGGTAAGCCGCCTCGCCGTGGGAACGCCGTCGCCGTTCGTGAACATCGATTGGTTCCGCGTGCCCGACGATCGCTCCCAGGAAAAGCGCTTGCCGGGCCTGCCGTTCGGAACCCGCGGCGGCACGCTCATCGAGTACCACTTCCCTGCCGACGCCGAGTACGAGATCGCGGCCGAGCTCGCGCGCGACTTGAACGAGGGCATGCCGCTCTACGCCGAGGAGCAGCAGCTCGAGATCGCCGTCGACGGCGAGCGCATTGCGCTGTTCACGCTGCCGGCCGTGCCGCTACTGGCGCCGCAAGCCGCGAACAACGACCCGAATGCGCCGGCCATCAGCCAGATCGTGCAGCGCTTTCAGTTGAACCGCGAGGGCCGCGCGGCACGCAATCGCGCCGATGCCGACTGGCGCGTGCGGGTTCCCGTGAGCGCAGGCGCGCATACCGTCACGGCCGCGTTCATCGCCCGCACGGCGGCGCTCGACGAGCCGGCGCGGCTGCCGTTCGAGCGGCCGTACCCGGCGGGCGTGAACATTCCGGAGACGCGTACGGGCGCTTACTTGCGGGCCGTCGAGATCAGCGGCCCCTATGGCGCCAGCGGCGGCGGCGACACAGCGAGCCGCCAGCGCATCTTCACGTGCCGGCCGGGCGCCAACGGCGATGCCGTGCAGGCAGAAGCGTGCGCCGGCGAGATTCTGCGCACGCTCGCCCGCCGCGCCTACCGCCGTCCCGTCACGGCCGCGGACTTGGAGCCGCTGCTCGCGTTCTACCGCGAGGGGGCCGGCGAAGGGTTCGACGCCGGCATTCAGCTCGCCGTCAAACGCCTGCTCGTGTCGCCGGAGTTTCTGTTCCGCGTGGAGCAAGAGCCCGCAGGCACGGCGCCGGGCTCCGTCTACACGGTGTCGGACCTGACGCTCGCCTCCAGGCTGTCGTTCTTCCTGTGGAGCAGCATCCCCGACGACGAGCTTCTCGCGGCAGCCGAGCGCGGCGAGCTTCGCGACGCCCAGGTGCTCGAGCGACAGGTGCGGCGCATGCTCGCCGACGAGCGCGCGATGGCCTTCGTCGAGAACTTTGCGGGCCAGTGGCTCTACTTGCGCAACCTCGACGCCGTAGTGCCCGTGCAAAGCGAGTTTCCGGATTTCGACGATACGCTGCGTCAAGCGCTGAAGCGCGAGACGGAGCTCTTCTTCGGCAGCATCGTGCAAGAGAACTTAAGCGCGCTCGATCTGCTGCGCGCCGATTACACGTTCGTCAACGAGCGCGTCGCGCACCTCTATGGCTTGCCGAATGTGAAAGGCAATCACTTCCGCCGCGTCACGCTGCCGGCCGACAGCCCGCGGCGCGGCTTGCTCGGCCACGGCAGCATCCTCGCCGTCACGTCGTATCCGCACCGCACGTCGCCCGTCGTGCGCGGCAAATGGATCCTCGAGAATCTGCTCGGCGTGCCGCCGCCCCCGCCCCCGCCCGACGTGCCCGAGCTCGAGGACTCGAGCGGCGGCGAAGCGCTCACGATGCGCGAGCGCCTCGCGAAGCATCGCAGCACGCCGAGCTGCGCGAGCTGCCACAACCTCATGGACCCGCTGGGCTTCGCGCTCGAGAACTTCAACGCCGTTGGCGTCTGGCGCACCATCGACGAGACGGGCGCGGCCATCGACGCCGCGGGCACGCTGCCGGACGGCACGCCGTTCAACAACGTGGCCGAGTTCCGCGCGGCTCTCGAGAATTCAGATTTGTTCGTGATGACGCTGACGGAGAAGCTGCTAACCTACGGGCTCGGGCGCGGGGTTGAGGCGTACGACCAGCCGGCCGTGCGGGCCATCGTCCGCGAGGCTGCCGAGAGCGACTATCGATTCTCGGACTTGATCTTGGGCGTCGTGCAGAGCGCACCGTTTCAGCTGCGGAGAGCGGGAACTTGATCATCACCAGAGCGAAGTTGCCACGCCGCACGTTCCTTCGCGGAGCAGGCGCCTGCATCGCGCTGCCGCTGCTCGATGCGATGGTGCCCGCGCTGGCGCAGAGCAACGCACCCAAAGCGAAGCGCGTCGGGTTCATCTACATCCCGAACGGCGTCGCGCGCAACTTCGACGGTATCGACTTCTGGACGCCGAAAACGGCCGGTAAGAACTTCGAGCTGTCGCGGATCATGACGCCGCTGGCCCCGTACAAGCACGTGTTGACGGCCGTCAGCGGTCTCGCGCATCACCAAGCCGACGCGCAAGACGACGGCGCGAACGGGGATCACACGCGGGCCACGGCCTCATGGCTGTCCGGCGCACGCGCAAAGCGCACCGAGGGTGCCGACGTCGAGAACGGCATCACGGCCGACCAGCTCGCGGCCAACGTCATCGGCAAAGAAACGCCGCTGCCGTCGCTCGAGCTGGCCATCGACCTCAATTTCTTGTCGGGACAGTGCGAGAACAGCTACGCCTGCATCTACATGAACACGATCGCGTGGACGGGATCGACGAGCCCGCTGCCCACCGAGAACAATCCGCGCATCGTGTTCGAGCGGCTGTTCGGCAACGGCGGCACCACGGCGCAGCGCGTGGCGCTCGCGCACGAAAACCGCAGCATTTTGGACTCGGTGACGGAAGACTTCTCGCGTCTGGCGCGCACGCTCGGCCCCACGGACCGCAGGCAAGTCGACAGCTACTTGAACAGCGTGCGCGAGGTCGAGCGGCGCATCGCGGCCGTCGAGCGCCTCGGCGACGACGCCGGCTTGCCGGCTCTCGAGCGCCCGCGCGGCATCCCGGAAAACTTCGGCGATCACGTGCGGCTCATGTACGAGCTGCAATGGCTCGCGTTCCAAGCGGATCTCACCCGCGTCGTCACCTTCATGCTCGGCCGCGAGCTGAACTTCCGCACTTACCCTGAGATCGGCTTCAACGAAGGCCATCACGGCGTCTCGCATCACGGCGATCGGCCCGAGCAGATCGAGAAACTGGCGAAGCTCAACACGTATCACACCGAGCTCTTTGCCGAATTCTTGGCGAAGCTGAATGCCACGCCCGACGGCGACGGCACACTGCTCGACCACTCGCTGTTCCTGTACGGCGCGAGCTTGAGCAACCCGAATCTGCACGCGCATTACGACTTGCCGCTCACGCTCGTCGGCGGCGCCGGCGGTGCGCTCGAAGGCAATCGGCATCTCGTCTTCCCGCCCGAGACGCCGATGACGAACCTGCTCCTGTCGGTGCTCGACAAGGTCGGCGTGCCCACCGTGTCGCTCGGCGACAGCACGAGCCCGCTCTCTATCTAATCGTGCGCCCGATGCCGCTCCGCCCCCTCTTTGCCGCCCTGCTCGCGGCGGGCGCTTGCGCGGCGCAGGCCGGCGATCTCTCGAGCACACTGAAGTCGGGGAACACCGCGGCCGCCCGAGCGCTGCTGGCCGAGCATGCCGATCCGAACGATGCGGAGGCCGACGGCACGACGGCGCTGCACTGGGCGGTGCACCATGCCGACGCCGAGCTCGCTCGAGCTCTGCTCGAAGCGGGTGCCGCAGTGGATGCCCGCAACCGCTACGGCGTGCCGCCGCTCTATCTCGCCGCCGAGAACGGCGACGCCGCGCTGGTGCAGATGCTGCTGGCGCACGGCGCGAACGCGAACGCGGCGCTGCCCGAAGGCGAGACGGCGCTGATGACGGCCGCGCGCACGGGCGACACGGCCACGCTCGACACGCTCATCGCGGCCGGCGCAGAGGTCAACCGGCAAGAAAGCTGGAAAGGCCAGACGGCGTTGATGTGGGCCGCGCACGAGAACAACGCCGCCGCCGTTCGCACGCTGCTCGCGGCCGGTGCCGAGCGCGACGCGCGCTCGACGGCCGGCGATTTCAGCGCGCTGTTGTTCGCCGTGCGCGCCGGGTCCGTGGACGCCGCACGCGCGCTGCTCGACGCGGGCGCCGATGCCAACGAAGCGCTACTGGACGGCACGAGCGCACTCGTGCTCGCCGCAACGAACGCACACTACGAGGTGGGGGCGTTGTTGCTGGAGCGCGGCGCGGACCCGAACGGCGCCGCGCAGGGCTGGACGGCATTGCACCAGATCGCGTGGTCGCGGCGCTGGAACATGGGCTTCAACCTGCCGGGCCCCGCGCAGACCGGCCACGTCGACAGCCTCGAGCTCGTGCGCCGGCTCGTAGCCAACGGCGCGGACATCGACGCGCGCCAGACGAAAGAGCCGGCCGACGGCAATCGCAACAAGCTCGACCGGCTCGGCGCCACGCCGTTCGTGCTGGCCGCGAAATCATGCGACCTGCCGCTGATGAGCACGCTGCTCGAGCTCGGCGCCGACGCCGGCCTCACCACGAACGCGGGCACTACGGCACTGATGACGGCCGCCGGCGTCGGCATCTGGGCGCCCGGCGAGAACCCCGGCACGCACGCGGAGTGCCTCGCGGCCATGGAGCTCGCGCTTGAAGCCGGCGGCGGGGACGTCAATGCCATCGACCAGAACGGCGAGACGGCGCTGCACGGAGCCGTGTACCGCGGCGGCAACGTGGCCGCCATCCGCTTCCTGGCCGACCGCGGCGCGAAGCTCGACGTGGTGAACAGCAAAGGCTGGACGCCCGTGTTCGTGGCCGACGGCGTCGAGTACACACCCGACGTGCTGAAGCGCTATCCCGAAGCCGCGGCGCTGCTGCGCTCGTTGTTGGCCGAGCGCGGCCTGCCCGTGCCGCCGTCGTCGCAACCCGGCCGCTGAGCCGGCGCTCCCAGAATCTGCATTCCGGTTGCGAGAGCGGCGCGGCTCTTCGGTGCGGCGGCGCTCGCAGGCCCGCAGCCTTCAGCGCTGGCGCGGCTCTCGGCCGGCCGCCGGTTATCGGCCCGTGTTTTGCATGGCTCTTTTCACGCTCAGGCACGAGAAACCGGTGGGCAAGCTTCTTTTCGCCCAAAGTTGGGCCATTTTGGCCCTTGCACTGCAGGCGTTCGGCGCGCACGCGCAGGGCGCCGACTGCCGTGCGTTGAACCTGCTCGGCAACCTGCAGATCGCAGGCCGGTGCGAGCTCGAGGATACCGAGGTCAGGGGCAACGTCACGCTGTTCGCAGGCGGATCGTTGATCGCACGCGACGTGCGGATTCGCGGCAATCTCACGGGCAGCCGGGCCGACTTCGTGACCATCGAGAACAGCCGCATCGACGGCAACGTGGCGCTCGAGGAGCTCGTCGGCGATTTGAGCCGCATCGAGGGCACCGACCTTCGGCGCAACGTGACGCTCGAGCGCAACCGCTCGCGCTTCGAGATTCTGAACAACGACGTACGCCGCGACTTCGCGGCCGTCGGTAATACCGGCGGGCTGTTGATCTCGGGTAACGCGTTCAACGAAGACTTGGAATGCTCGGGCAATTCGCCGCCGCCCGCCGGCTTGGGCAACATCGTGGAGGGCGAAGCCGAGGGCCAATGCGCGAACCTAGCGCCCGACGGGCCG
>CAMPKU010000070.1 GCA_946887385.1 uncultured Gammaproteobacteria bacterium | reverse complement strand
GTTGGGCGTCGGGGGGTGTGTATGTTTGAAAGCCATGCTTTCGGATCGGATCGACGGCGCAACGCAATCGCACGCGGGGCCTTTGTTCTGCTCATCGCATCGACCAGCGCGCTGGCGCAATCCGGCTCAGGACCGGTCAGCCGCGCCGACCTCGAGTCGCCGGTCGTGCCCGTGCACAAAGAGCCGCATCACCGTCAGGTGTTTCAGTACGGCACCACGCGGATCCTCGATCTGCAAGTGCCGCCGGGTGATCTCTCCTGGTTCCATTCGCACGAGTGGCCCGTGCTGTACATGACGCTCGGAACCTCACGCGTGCGCACCCAGAATCTCGGCGCGGACTGGTCGGGCGGCGGCGGCGCGCGAGCGCCGACTGCGCAAGCTGGCAGCGCGCCTCCCGCGGCGCAGCCTCCACCCGCGCGGCGGACGCCGCGTGCGACGAGCACGACGAGCTACGTCGAGCAGCCGGTGACGCACCGGATCGAGAACGTGGGCGACGGCCTCTTCTCGGCGATGGTCGTCGTCAACGAGACGGCCGGCAACGATACGACGTCCATCGCAGACGCTGGCTTCGACGCAGAGCCGGAGCTCACGAACCCATGGTTCCGCGCCTACCGCGTCACGCTCGGCCCCGGAGAAACCACCGACATGCACGAGCACACGACGCCCGTCGTGATTTTTCAGGCCATCGACGGCAAAGCGATGGCGAACGGGCCGATGGACTTCGAGTTCAACCGGCCCGGGCAGTGGGCGTTCTACGATGCCGGTGTTGGGCACACGATAGAAAATCTCGGCGCCTCGTCGATCGAGCTGCTCGAGATCGAGGTTAGGCGCAAATAGCCGGCCGCCCAAAGCCCGAAACAAGCGACGAAACCGCCCAAAACTCCAGGATCCCGTTCACGAGCACCGCGAGCGAGCGTGTTAGGATATCCCCCTATCGTTTAAGGATATCCCGTCATGCCCCTCTACATCAAAGACTCCGAGGTGGACGCGCTGGCCGGCGAGCTTGCCGCGGCAAGAAAGCTGAACAAAACCGAGGCGGTGCGAGAAGCGCTCAAACACGAGCTCGAACGGCACCGCGGGAAACCGAGCGTCGTCGATCTCGCCGTGCAGTTCTCTCGAGAGCTTCGCACGCGCGGGCAGCCAAAGCGCGGCCGGAAAGCCGACAAGCGATTCTTCGATGAACTGAGCGGCAACGAATAGTGTTCGTCGATGCGTCGGCCATCGTGGCGATGATGACCGACGAGAACGACGCCAGGAAGCTTGCGACCCGCCTCGAAACGTCGAAAGCGCGGCTCACGTCGGCGATCGCCCTATTCGAGGCCACAGCCGGCGTTGCTCGTGTGCTTGCGTTACCGGTTGTGCAGGCGCGAGAAGACGTCGCCAAGTTCCTGGAGCTCATGGGGATCGAGGTCGTCGCTCTACCACCCGAGGTAGGACCGCTAGCGATCGACGCGTTCGCCCGCTTCGGCAAAGGACGGCGTCACGCCGCGCAACTGAACATGGGCGACTGCTTCGCTTACGCCTGTGCGCGGCACTACGACCAACCGCTTCTGTTCACCGGCGCCGACTTCTCGAAGACCGACATCGAGCAGGCTTGATCCGGCTGCCTTGTGCCCGTGAGGCCGCGCACGAGGCGGGCCCTCGCAACAGACAGCGACGTTCCTACTCCGCCCTCAGCGTTTCCATCGGATCGATCGTTGCGGCGCGGCGGGCGGGGATATAGCACGCGAAGAGCGCCGCCACCGCCAAGAACGCCGCCGCGACCACGAAAGTGGCGACGTCGAGAGGCGTAACGCCAAACAGCAGCGATGACATCAATCGCGTCAATCCGGATGCGGCCATGGCCCCAATCACGATTCCGATGCCCGATAGAAGCATCCCGCGATAAACGAACATGCTCTTCACCGTACGCGGCGCGGCGCCCAGAGCGAGTCGGATTCCCACCTCGCGCTGGCGCTGCACGACGGCATAGGCGAGCACGCCATAGATACCGACGACGCTGAGCAAAAGCGCCATCGCACCGGCGACTCCGAGCAGCGCCAGCGAAAACGAGCGTCGCGCCATGGAGGGATGGTCGCGATAGACCTGCGCCAGCGTGCCGACTTGGGTGATCACGAGATCTGGGGCCACATCCGCCACGGCCCGTCGTATGTCGGCGAGCATGCTCTCCGTGCCCGTTCTGTCACTGCGGAGCGTGAAGACTACCGAAATCGGAACGAAGGTCATCTCCGGAGCCATAAGCAGCTGCGTGCGCGCGGGCCAATAGACGGTCGTTGGCGCGGGCTGATCGACTCCGTAGGCGTATACGTCGGCGACGACTCCGATCACCTCGAGCCAGGATCCGTCCCCGCCTACATCGATGCGTTTTCCGACGGCGCCCTCGATGGTATTCCAGGCTTCGCGCGCGAAACCTTCGGATACCAAGGCCACGTTCCGCTGCTCGTGGAGCTCCGCCCAATCGACGTCGCGCCCGGCGAGTAACGGCGTACCCAGAGTGCGAAGCAGTCCGGGCGAAATCGCCATCATCCTTCGGTTAGGTGGGAACTGCCCCTCGTAGGTCTCGCCCTCCGCGGCGACAACGAACGTGTCCGCACCTTGGCCTTCCATCGGCAGCAAAGTCGTATAGGCGGCCGACGTGACACCGGGGATCGCCGCCAACCGCCCGAGGATTTGTTCTTGGGTGCGCACCCTTGTCTCCGCCGCCATCGGTCCCGGCATCGAGAGCCGCACCGTTTGGAGGGTTGCGGGATCGGCGAACCCCGGGTCCACGCTACGCAGGCTTTGAAAACTGCGAATCATCAAGCCGGAGCTGACCAACATGACCAGGGCCAGCGCGACCTGCACCACCACCAAGACGCTCTGAGAGCGATACTGGTGCTTGCCGGCACTCGCCCAGCGCCCGCCGCCGTGAAGGAGCCCCGCGAAATTCGACCACCGCCACCCTACGAGTCGCAGGATCGGCACGAGCCCGAACAGCAACCCCGAAAGGACCGATAGACCTAAGGCAAAGCCGAGCACCGGCAGATCGATCGCGATCTCGTTCAGTCGCGGCAGGTTCGCCGGGGGGAAGGTCAACAAGGCCCTTAAGCCCCCGTAGGCCAGCCCGACGCCGATCAGCCCGCCGATCAGACTCAGCGTCAAACTCTCCACCATCAGCCCGCGCGCCAGACGTCCCGCTCGGGCCCCGAGTGCCGTGCGAAGCGCAAGCTCGGTTGCGCGTGTTTCCGCCCGTATGAGCACCAGATTGGCGACATTGGCACAGGCGATCAGCAGAAGAATGCTGATGCTGCCGAGCAGGACCCATAGGACCTGGCCTACGTTGCCGACTACGTCTTCTTTGAGGGGGCGCACGGCCGCCCTGAGCTGCAGGTCGTCCGCTCGAGCCCCCGGGATACGACGCAAGTATGTTTCCAGATAGATGGGCAGCATGCGGTCGACATCGGCATTCGCGTCGGCCACTGTGACGCCCGGCTTCAGCCTCGCGACCGCATCGCAGCAGAAACCCTCCGCGCCTGCCTGGACTGCATTCATGCGCATGGGCAAAATCACATCCATGGGCCGCTCGCGGAGCGTGAAGCGAGCGGGCATCACACCGATCACCTCGCGAGCCCTCCCGTCGATGGTGATCGTGCGCCCGATCACACTTCTGTCGCCGCCGAAGCGGCCTTGCCAGTAGCCGTCGCTCAAGATTGCGGTTTCGGCCGCGCCGGGCTTATCGTCTTCGCGCGAAAACCATCGGCCGAGCGCCGGTTGAACGTTCAACGCTCGCAAGGTGCTTGCCGTCACCACCAACGTGTTGACCCGCTCTGGATCCGCAAGGCCGGTGATCGTGGCATGACCGGACCTATACATTCCCAATTCCTCGAACGCCTGGCCGTTCGTCTCGTATACCTCCAACACCTGCGGGGAGAAAAACGCGAAGTTGCTGCCGTCGCCGCGCACGCCTCCGATTGCGGCTGAGTGCGCCACCCTCACGACGGCATCCGCATCTGGATACGGAAGAGGTTTGATGACGACTGCGTTGACGACGCTGAAGATCGCCGTCGTCGCGCCAATGCCGAGCGCAAGCGTCAAGACGGCTGTCGCGGCGAAGACTCGCTGCTTGGCGAACGTGCGCAGGGCGTAGCGCAGGTCTTGCTTGAGATCCGCGAACAGGCGACCCGTCGAGGCGCCCGCCGTGACTGGCGCCGGCGCGTGCGCCTGCCGGAGCGCGGCGATGCGCTGCGCGAGCACGTCGCCGGCGCGGAACTGCGCAAGCGCCACGCGCGTCGCCTCCTCCGGCGATGCACCGGCTTGCGTCGCTTCGCGGTACCGTTCCGCGAGGTGTTGCGAGATCTCGTCGACGATGTCGGCCTCGCGCTCCGGCTTCAAGCGTAACGGCTTGAGCCGCGCACGCACTTCGCTCTGCCAGTCATGCATGGTGGGCTCCCGTCTACTCCGCCCTGAGCGTTTCCATCGGATCGATCGTCGTCGCGCGGCGAGCTGGGATATAACACGCGAAGAGAGCCGCCACCGCCAAGAACGCCGCCGCGGCCACGAAAGTGGCGATGTCGAGGGGCGTGACGCCAAACAACTGCGACGACATCAATCGCGTCAACCCGGCCGCTGCCACGGCCCCAATGACGATTCCGATGCCCGATAGAATCATCCCGCGATAGACGAACATGCTCTTGACGGCATTCGGCGCGGCGCCCAGCGCGACGCGGATTCCAACCTCGCGGCTGCGCTGCGTGACGGCATAGGCCAGCACGCCATAGATGCCGACGATGCTGAGCAGCAGCGCCGTCGCGCCGGCGATGCCGAGCAGCGCCAGCGAAAACGCGGTTCGCGCCATCGACCGGTGATCGCGATAGATTTGCGCCAGCGTGCCGATTTGGGAGATCGGAATATCCGGTGTCACCTCGGCCACGACCCGTCGAACGTCGGCGAGCATACTCTCCGTGCTGGTTCTCTCACTGCGGAGCGCGAAGGCAACGGACTGCGGAGTGAACGTTCCGCCCGCGACGAACGGATGCGCGCGTGCTGGCCAGTAGACGGTCGGGGGCGCCGGCCGATCGACGCCATCGTGGAAAGTGTCGGCGACGACTCCGATGATCTCTTGCCACGGTCCGTCCGTTCCCACACGGAGGCGTTTCCCTAGCGCGCCCTCGACGGAGCTCCAGGTCTCGCGGGCGAAGCTTTCGGATACAAGAGCCACGTTGCGTTGGTCGTGAAGCTCCGTCCAATCGAAGTCGCGCCCGGCGAGTAGCGGCGTACCCACGGTCTGAAGCAATCCGGGTGAGATCGACATGATTCTCCGAGTCGGAGGCAGCTGACCGCTTTCGTACTGCTCGTCCTCCGCGGCGACGATGGCGTTAGTCGCGCCCTCCATCGGCAGCGAATCGGCGTAAGCGGCCGAGGCAATGCCGGGCATCCCTGCCAACCGCTCGAGAATTTGCTCTTGCGTGCGCACCATGCTTTCCGCATCCATCGATGCCGGCAGGGAGAGCCGCACCGTTTGCACGGTAGCTGCATCGGTGAACCCTGGCTCCACGCTGCGCAGGTTTTGAAACGTGCGAATCATCAAACCGGAGCTCACCAGCAGGACCAGCGCCAGGGCGACCTGCGCCACCACCAAAGCGTTCTGTGAACGATACTGATGCTTGCCCGCACTCGCCCATCGCCCGCCGCCGCGAACGGCGCCGCCGAGATTCGACAACCGCCGCCCTGCGACTCGCACGATCGGCACGAGCCCGAACAGCAATCCCGAAAGCACCGATAGACCCAAGGCAAAGCCGAGCACCGGCAGATCGATCGCGATCTCGTTCAGTCGCGGCAAGTTCGTCGGCGGGAAAGCGAGCAACAGCCGCAGGCCGCCGTAGGCCACCACAACACCGATCAGCCCACCAATTACGCTGAGCGTCAGGCTCTCCACCATCAGCCCGCGCGCGAGCCGGCCCAGTCCCGCCCCCAGCGCCGTGCGGAGCGCAAGCTCTGGCGCGCGTGTTTCGGCCCGAATCAGCAACAGATTCGCAACATTGGCGCAGCCGATGAACAGCAGAAGACTGATGCTCCCGAGCAGAACCCACAGAACCTGGCCCACGTCGCGCACTACGTCCTCTTTGAGGGGGCGCACCGCCGCCCTGAGCTGAAGCGCGTCCGCTTGAGCTCCTCCGGCAGGACGCATGTATCGTTCGAGGTAGATGGGCAGCATGCGGTCGACATCAGCATTGGCGTCGGCCGCCGTGATGCCGCGCTTCAGCCTCCCCAGGGCACGGCAGCAGAAGTCCGGAGGAGGCTGCGCCATATTGATGCGCATGGGCAGAATCAAGTCCGTCGGAGAGTCGAGCAGCGCGAAGCGAGCGGGCATCACCCCGATCACCTCGCGCGGCCTGCCGTCGACTGTGATCGCGCTCCCAATCACGCTCGGATCTGCGCCGAAGCGGCGCTGCCAGTAGCCGTTGCTCAAGATCGCGGTCTCCGCGGCGCCCGGCTGATCGTCGTCGCGCGAAAACCATCGGCCGACTGACGGTTGAACGTTCAGAGCTCGCAGCGCGCTGGCCGTCACGAGCAACGTGTTGCCCCGTTCGGCATCCCCGAGCCCGGTGATTGCGGCCTGGCCGAACCGATACATCCCCAATTCCTCGAAGGCCTGGTCGTTCGCGGTGTATATCTCCAACATCTGCGGCGAGAACGGGAAGCCGTCGCCACGCACGTTGCCGAACACGGCCGAGTGCGTGACCGTCACGACGCGGTCCGCTTCTGGATACGGAAGCGGCTTGATCAGGACGGCGTTGACGACGCTGAAGATCGCCGTCGTGGCGCCAATGCCTAACGCAATGATCAGCACGGCCGTGGCGGCGAAGCCTGGCTGCTTGGCGAACGCGCGCGCTGCGTACCGCAGGTCTTGCTTCAGATCCGCGAACAGGCGGCCCGTCGAGGCGCCCGCTGTGACGGAGGCCGGCGCACGCGCTTGGCGCAACGCGGCGATGCGCTGGGCGAGCACGTTGCCGGCGCGGAACTGCGCGAGCGCGATGCGTGTGGCCTCTTCCGGCGATGCGCCGCCTTGCGTCGCCTCGCGATAGCGTTCGGCGAGGTGCTGTGCGATCTCGTCGACGATGTCGGCCTCGCGCTCCGGCCTCAGCCGCAGCGGCTTGAGCCGCGCGCGCACTTCGCTCTGCCAGTCATGCATGCTCCGCTCCCGTGATCCTGCGTACGGCTTCGACGAACGTTTCCCAAGTCTCGAGCTGCGCGGCGAGCACGCGACGGCCTTGGGCCGTGACTTTGTAGAACCGGCGCCGCCGCTCGCCGGGTTTCTCGACCCACGTTCCTTTGATCCAACCTCGTTCCTCCAGCCGATACAGCAGCGGATACAGCGAATCGATGTGGAACGTCATGAGCCCGCCGGAGCGGATGTGGATCAACTTACTGAGCTCGTAGCCGTGGCGGGGCTGCGCCTCGAGCAACGAGAGGATCAGCAACTCGGCGGAGCCCTTCTTTAGCTCGCGGTCGAGCGCGCGCGTGTCTATGTCTGCCATAGACAGATAGTATGATGGCAGATATCGACGGTCAATTCCGCCCGCCGCACGGCGCGCTCCGGCAACGCTACGGCCGCGGGCGTCTCGCGTCTAAGAGCTCATTAGCGAGCAGGGTCGCCTTGCTCGACGTCGGCGGGCTGAAGATCGGCGGCGCCACCGTGGTCTTCATCCTCACCGCTCCCAGGCGACGAGCGCTCTCCGGAGCGCTCGGCCAGCGGTTTGATAGGGTCGCGGCGCTTCTTGTCGCTTGGTTTGTTCCTTGGCATGCGTTGCTCCCGTATTACGGCGGTCCGTTCCGTACCTCGCTAGCCGCCGAGCTCCTCTCCATCCGATTCGATCTCGTCTTCGTCTTCTTCTTCTTCTTCTTCTTCTTCGTCGTCGTCGTACTCGTCATCGTCCTCGAGGTCTTCACTCTCTTCCGGCTCATCGTTGCCCGTAGCACCCGTGTGGGGGTCATAAGGATCCTGACGCTTCCCGGGCTCACTGGTCATCGGCGGCATGTGTCAACTCCTGATGGGTATTTGGAAAGCAGCCGTTCCTGATGCAAAACGTGAGCCACAAGCACGAGCAACGACGGCTCACTCAACGCTGGCGCAACTCTTGCAAACACCGGGCATGGACCGTAGCTCACTCCCTACGACCGAACATTGGAGCGCCGCTTCGCCGAGAGAGCAGCGAACCGGTGTCGAGCGCTTGGCGTGGTGGCTCGACAATGCGATTACGGTGCCGGGTACGCGCTTCCGAATCGGCTTCGATGCACTGATCGGGCTGGTCCCGGGCGTCGGCGATCTCATCGGCACATTGCTGTCGAGCTACATCATCGCGGTTGCTGCTGCGCGCGGCCTTCCCACCAGCGCCTTGGCGAGGATGGCCATCAATGTCGGGCTCGAAGCCATCATCGGGCTCGTGCCCATCGTTGGCGATTTGTTCGATGCCGCATGGAAGGCCAACCAGCGCAACATCCGGCTCATGCAGCAATTTCAAAGCGCGCCTACGGCCGCGCGGCGCCAGAGTCGCGCCGTCGTCGCCGCATGGTCTGCGGGCGCCATTGTGTTCATGGTTGTCTTGGGCATCGCCGCGTTTGCGATGATCCGCTGGCTCGCCGAGGCTCTCGCAGGCGTCAGCTGAAAAAGACGCCCGTCGAACGCTGGGCCGCCCGTTCATCCAACCAACCACGTGTAACCGCAGTAGCGCCTACCGCGTCATGACTAGCGAGCTCACCGTTAGGAGGGGTTGTGCGCGCCTTTACATGGCCGTCAGTGGCGGGTTTTCTGTTGGCCATGCGTCAGGCGGCGCGCGTGCTGACCCGGTCGCGGGGCTTCAGCTTCACGGTGGCCCTGACCTTGGCGGCGACCATCGGCGCGACGAGCACGGTGTTCTCGATCGTCGATGCGGTGCTGCTGCGGCCGCTACCGTTTGATGAAGCCGATCGGCTCGTTCGCTTTAGCCACGAGCGAACCACGGGCGGCGCCGTCAGCATTCCGCCGATACGGTTGCGCGATTGGATCGAGCGCACCTCGAGCTTCGAAGCGTTCGCCACCTACTACACGGAGGACGCCACGGACACGAGCGGCGATCGTCCAGAGCGCTTTCGCCGAGCCACGGTTACGCCGGGGTTCTTCGATCTTTGGCGCATCGCACCCGCCCTCGGGCGCGGGTTCACGGACGAGGAGCAGCGCTTCGGTGGGCCGCCGGCCGCGCTCGTCAGCGAGCGATATTGGCGGGAGCGAATGGGCGCCGATCCCGAGCTCACGGGCAAGGTCATCGTCATCGACGGTCGGCCGACCGCGATCGTCGGCGTGATGCCGCAGAGCTTCGCGCACGTCGACCGCTCCGTAGACGTTTGGATGCCCGCGTTCGTCCAGATCTCTTGGCCGGAGGCGCGATTCAACGGCTGGTTTTCCGGTGTCGTCGCCCGGCTGGCCCCCGGCGTCACGCTCGAGCAGGCGCGCGCCGAGCTCGCGACGGTGCAGCGGCAACTGGCCGAGCAATATCCGCAAAGCGACGCGGATCTAGTGATCGTGGCCGTTCCTCACAAGGACACCGTTGTCGGCCCGATCAGCGGCTCGCTGTGGTTGCTGTTCGGCGCCGTCTCACTGCTGCTTCTGATCGCGTGCACGAATATCACGGCGTTGCTGCTCGCGCGCGCCACACAGCGCGAGCGCGACGTCGCGATCCGCTTCTCGCTCGGCGCGTCGCGCGCACGCGTGATCTCGCAGCAGCTCGCCGAGACGGGAGTGCTCGTCTTTGCAGGCGCGGGCGCCGGCCTCGTCTTGGCCTACGGCGGTGTGGCGCTCGTGGCACGGGCCGGAGCGGATCTGCCGCGATTCGCGGAGCTATCGCTCGACTCGAACACCGCCCTCTTCAGTGCCGCCATAGCCGTCCTCGTGACGGCGTTGTGTGGCCTCGTGCCGGCGCTCAAGCAGACGCGCACGTCGGTCGGGCGCGCTCATGTCTCGTCGAAACAGTCCGCGAACTGGAGCCTCGTCGGTGTTCAGGTGGCATTGACGGTTGCGCTGCTCGCGGGAGCCGGCCTGCTGCTGCGCAGCTTCGATGCCGTGAACCGCATCGATCTCGGCTTCGATGCCGAGCGCGTACTCACGTTTCGCGTGAGCGGCAGCTACGCTGAAACGCGCGACTATCCGGGCGTCATCCAGCGCATCAATCGCACGCTCGAGGAGCTCACGGCGCTTCCGGGAGTGGAGAACGCCGGGACTTCGTCCGGGTTGCCGGGTGTGGGAGCAGGATTCGAGACGGAAGTCACCGTGCTCGGGGCGCCCTCCTCCGAGCCTCGCGTATTGGCCGAGACCCGCACCGTATCCCCGAGCTACTTCACAACGCTCGGCATTCCGCTGATCGCGGGTGAGTTGTGCCGGCAGACCGACACGGACACGTCGAACGCCGTCGTGAACCGCGCGTTCGTCGAGCGCTATTTCCCGCAGCGCTCGGTGCTCGGCCTCCAGTTCGCGGACAATACGCCGAGCAGGATCACCGGCGTCGTTGCCGATGTGCGTGAGCGCGACATGTTGTTGCCACCGGTTCCCGTCGTGTATTTCTGCAACAGCGCGCCAACGCCGTTTCCGCAGTTTTTCGTGCGTATGGCCGGTGACCCGTCGACTGCGATCGCAACGGTGCGCGCGAGACTGAACGAGCTCGAGCCGCTGCGGTCCGTGTACGACTTTGCGCCGCTCGACCGGCGCATCGGCGACGTCTACGCCGCGCAGCGCATGCGAACTTGGTTGTTGACGGTTGTGGCGGCCGCGTCGCTCGGTCTGACGTGCCTTGGCATCTACGGCACGCTGAGTTACGTCGTGAGCCTACAGCGGCGCGAGGTAGGACTACGCGTCGCGCTCGGCGCGCTTTCCCGTGCGATCCTCGCGCAGTTCCTCGGCAAAGTGTTCCGCGTCGTCGGCATCGCGTGCGTCGCAGGCATTACCCTGTCGTATGCGTTCGCGCGAACGCTGTCCGGCTTGCTGTACGGTGTAACGCCTTCGGATCCGGTCACACTTTTAAGCGTGGTCGTGCTCGTCGTTGCCGTCGCGGGCGCGGCCGCCTTGGTGCCTGCCATTCGTGCCACGCGCGTCGAGCCGATGCGGGTGCTACGAGACGATTGAGGCCGGCAGTGCGGTCACGCGCGTGGAAAGGGCCGCGAGGGCGGCGTCGCCAGCGTAAGGAGGTTACCGTCGGGATCGCGCACTTGTGCCAACGTCGAATAGTCGCCCTCGATATCGTCGCCGAGCACGATGCCCAGGCTTTTCAGCCTGCGGCGCTCGGCCGCGAGGTCGTCGACGTACAGGAACATCACGCCCGTACCGGCGATCTCGTCGTCGTTTGCAAGCGCTACTCCGCCTTCGTCGGAGAGCTCCCACTGCACCAGCGTCTTCATCGGACGGAAATCCGGTCCACGACCGAGCAGTTTCGTGTACCAGCGTTCGGCCGCCGCAAGGTCCGCCGTCAGTAATGAGGTATACGTCTTCTGCACATTCATTTGCGCTTCTCCGAGCCAGGCTGGGCAAGTGCCAAGCAAACCGCGTGCCAAGAGACCTGGCCTCAGCCGCTCGCCACGTTGCCAAACGAAAGAGCTCGGGGCAGCCGGATTCAGCTGCGTGAGGACACCGGATGCCGCGCTCGCCTCAGTTCGGCTGTGCCGACCGGTGAAAGTGAACGATTTGCCAGGTGGCCCCGCGCCGCGCGATCACGAATGTGACCCGGCCAACCGCGCTCGTGCGCACGCCGTCGCGCGTGCTCGTGACGGTGTCGAGACCGGTCACGACCACCGTGGCGTCGGAAAGCACCGTGACCGCGTGCTCACCGAGCTCGGCGCTGCGCGGCCGGTTGTTGAGCAGCGCACGCTCGAAGTACGCGCGAATGGCCGCCGGGTCACTCACGGCCGAGCGGCTGCCCGTACCGATGAACTGCGCGTCCGGCGCATACAGCGCGACGATCGCATCGACGTCCGAGGCCGTGAACGCCGCAATCCACTGCTCGACGACGGCGAGCGCCTCGTCGCGCGGCCCGGCAGCAGCGGTGGGCGCCGGCTGAGCGATGGCCGCCGTCGCGCAAGCCCAAGCGCTTAACGCCAGAGCGACCAAGATTCGTATCGACCGCATCGTTCCCCCAGTGCATCGCGCCTCCGACCATCGGCGGCGCCGACGGCGCGCCGACGTCATCGGATCCGAAGAATAGCGCACCGTGTACGGCGAAGAAGCGCTCGACACGCTGTCGAATCTCTGTCGCGTCGTTCGACAACTCAGCAAAGGCGGCTCATTACCGCCCCACGGTAGAAAGCTTCAGTCACTGGAGGTGACCATGATTACGCTCTATGCGTTCGGGCACGTTCATCCCGGCATGGTTGGCGAAGCGCGCGACTTGCGCGCGCAATGGGCGCTCGAGGAAACCGGGTTGCCGTATCGCGTGCACGCTCTCGACTACCTCGCAGGCGAGCTCGATGGCCCTGCCTATGGCCAGCTCAGCTATTTCCATCAGGTGCCGGTGATCGACGATGACGGCTTCATCGTCGGCGAATCCGGCGCGGTGCTGCTCTACATCGCCGAGAAGGCCGGCAAGCTGATTCCGCCGGACTTCGCCGGACGCACGCGGGTCGTGCAATGGTGCTTCGCGGCGCTCGCCACCGTCGAGCGGCCGCTGTTCGAGATCCAGATGATCGACGGCGGCATGGGCGGCGTGGGCGCCCGCGAGCGGCGGGCGGCGCTCGTCACGGAAGCCGGCCGCCGGGCGCTCCCCGGCCTCGAACGCCGGCTCGACGGCCGCGAATGGATCGCCTGCGAAACGTTCACGGTTGCCGACATCCTCCTCACCACGGTGCTGCGGCAAGTTCGCCACACCGATCTTCTCGAGCCGTATCCGCGGTTGCAGGCCTATTACACGAGGGCCCTAGCGCGCCCCGCATGGCAGCGCACTCTCGAGCTCTGCGCAAAGCGGCAGGGCGTGGCGGAGATCCCCTGACGATTCGCGCTCGAAAATCGTTGCTCGCGAAGCGGGCCAACGTGCCGGTGGAACTTGCCGTCGTACGCTTCCGGACGCCGCTTGCCCACTGCCGAGATTAGGCCTAGTGTTTAACGCGCCCTCCCGCCAATAACCAATAACCAATCACTCGGAGTCGACCATGCGTGCAGTCCTGGCGCTGTCTGTTCTGGCTGCTCCTTCCTTCGTCATGGCGCAAAACGCCGTGGATCTCGATGCGTTCGTGGCTGCGCAAGAACAAGCGGCTGCTGCGGCGATACGACCGGGCGACGCGGCGCTCAGTTGCGATCTGCTGTACGCAGAGGTGGTTGCGCTCGGCACGGACCCGGCGATTCAAACCTACGCGGCGCAAAGCGCGGCAGCGATGCCGGCAATGGTTGCTCTTGCGGGCGAAATTTCCGGCACCGTGCCGGAAGCCACGCCGGTTGTGGCACCCAGCGTTCTGCCCGGCGCGATTGGCGAACCGGCCGCAGCAGTGGCGGACGAAGCCGGTGAACAGGGCGGCCGCCGGCGCGGCGGCGGCTTGATGCGCCGGATGGGCCAAGCGCTCGGCGGCGGCGCCGCGGCCGGCGCAGGCGGGCGGGCGGGCGCTGCAGCGGCCGCCGCGGGCGTACTTAGCGGCGGCGGCGCAGAAGGCTTGGCCGGAGCCGCAGCCGCCCAGGCGCTCGGCGGCGCCGGCGGGGAAGCCCTGGCGGGTGCGGCGGCCGCGCAAGTGCTTGGCGGCGCCGGCGCCGAAGGTCTCGCCGGCGTAGCCGTTGCCCAGGCACTGGGCGGCCGCGGCATGGGCTCGGCGTTGGGCGGGTTAGGCGCGCTCGCCGGCGTGCGCGGCAGTGGCGGCTTGGGCGGGCGTGCAAGCATCGGCTCGATGGTCGGAGCAGGCAATTTCGGCGCGATGGCGGGATTGGGCGGAATGGCAGGGGGCGCCGTAATGCAGGCGCAGGGAGCCGCGGCCACGCAAGCAGCCCTCGATGCCGCGGTCGCGCAAATGGGCGCAATGCAACCGATCATGCCGCAACTGATGCGCGGCGCGCGTGTCGTGCAACTCGCCGAAGCGCAACAGTGCGCGTGGTACACGGAAGCGGCGCTTCCGCAATAGTGGCGGTAAACGCTATATCATTCCCGTAAGGTTTCGATCCGAGGTTTCGACATGGCCCGCCTGCCCCGCGCCCTCTACGTGCTCGCGGCGATCGCGCCTTTCGGTGCGCCCGCTTTCGCCCATCACAGTCAGGCGATGTTCGACACGTCGCAGGAGATTTTGGTCGAAGGCAAAGTGGCGCGGTTCGACTGGGTGAACCCGCATATGTACCTGATCGTCGAGACCACAGGTCCCGACGGTCAGCCGGCGCTGGTAGAAGGCGAAGGCCTCGCGATCACGCAGGCGCTGGTCGACGGCCTCGATCGGGAGGCCCTTAAAGTCGGCACGGCCGTGGTGATGCGCGCCAATCCGAATCGAGGCGGCTGGGGCAAACAGGTGCGCATCCTCGATGTCACCACCGAGGACGGCGAGATCCATCCGTTCTATGCGGCCAGCACCCGGACGCGCACGCTCACGCCGGCCCAGAGCCTCGAGGGTCACTGGGCGCCTGCTCGGGCTGCCCTGGGCGCGGGTTTCGGAGCTATGGCGCGGTGGCCGGTGACGCCGGCCGGTCGTGCCGCTCAGGCGCAGCTCGTCGCCGATGGGCTCTGCTACGTCGAGCCGATACCGTTCCTGGCCGTGCTCGACGAGCTGCGCACGATCGAGATCGGCGAAGACGAAGTCGTGATGCGGTTCGATAACTCCGGCGACCATGTCGTGCGCACGATCCATATGGACGCGGCGCATCCGACGGACATTCAACCCTCGCTCCACGGGCACTCCATCGGCCGGTGGGAGGGCGATACGCTCGTGATCGACACGATCGGCTACGAGCCCAATCCGTCCGGCATCGGCGCGAACGTGCCGTCGAGCCCTGGCAAGCACACGGTCGAGCGACTCACACTTACCGCGGATCGCACCCGCCTACGCTACGAGGCCACCGTCGAAGATCCGATGTATCTGTCGGCGCCGGCCACGCTGACGCAGCAGTGGGACCACCGCCCTGACCTCGAGTTCTCGCAGGACGTAGCAGCCTGCGACCCCGACGTCGCGGCCCGCTATCGCGACCACGTGCCGGAGTAAACCTTCGGTTCGAAGGTTTGACGCGGGCTGGCCGGCCGCCCGCATTCCCATCGGCTGGCTCGGTTTTTGCACCACCCGTGCACTCATACGCGCGGCAGCGCTTCGCCCGGGTGGTGCCCATGTCCACGGCTGCATGGATAGCGATTTCCTCGGTTACCACGGCGTTGGCCGCCGCCTTGTTCTTCTTGCTCACTCGCGCTCGCGGCACGCCGTACGTCGAGCTCAACCCGGACGAATACCCGCAGCTCAAAGACGCGCTGCCTCTTATTGCCGGGCTCACCGAGAGCTGCGTGTACGAAGGCAACGGGGCAACCGTGCTGCAAAACGGCGCGATCTACCCCGCGATGCTCAACGACATCGCGGCAGCGAAACACTGCGTGCATCTCGAGACATTCGTGTGGTCCGCGGGCAAGGTAGAGGCGCAGTTCGTCGATGCCCTAAGTGAGCGGGCTCGTGCCGGCGTGAAAGTGCGCGTGCTCATCGACTCTCTCGGGGCTGCAAAGGCAAGCGAATCGGAGCTCGAGCGGTTGAAACGCAGCGGCGCGCAGCTCTCGAGCTACTGCAAGCCGCGCTGGTGGAATTTCGGCCGCTTCAATCATCGCACGCACCGCAAACTGCTCATTGTCGACGGCCGCATCGGCTACGCGTTCGGCCATGGCGTGGCCGACACGTGGCTCGGCAACGGCACGGACCCCGCGCACTGGCGCGACACGGGCGTGCGGTTCGAAGGGCCCGTCGTGCATGGGTTGCAGTCGGTGTTCGCGCAAAACTGGGTCGAAGAAACGCGTTGCCTGCCGGCCGGAACCGAATGTTTTCCGACGCTCGAGCCGGCCGGGAACATCTCGGCGCATGTCGTCAGCAGCGCGTCGGCGGACGCGGTGTCCTCGGTAGCGATGCTCTACACCATGGCGATCGCGATGGCGCAGCGCGAGGTGCTGATTCAAAACCCGTACTTTGCGCCGGGCGACGGCGTCGTCGAGCTGTTCGCGATGATGATTCGCCGCGGCGTGAAGATTCACTTGATGCTGCCGGGCAAACACACGGACAGCCCGTTCGTGCGGCGTGCCGGTTGCAACCTCTACGCCGCGATGCTCGAAGCCGGCGTGCGGCTCTACGAGTTCGAGCCCACGCTGCTGCACCAGAAGATCGTGATCGTAGACGACATCTGGTCGCACGTCGGCTCGACGAATTTCGACGCACGCTCGCTCGCCCTGAAAGAAGAGGTGGGTGTGGGCATCCTCGATGCGGGCATCGCCGCGGAGCTGAAGCGCGCCTTCAATCAAGACCTGCGCCATTGCCACGAGCTGAAGCTCGAAGAATGGCGGCGACGACCCGTGTTCGACCGCGCCTTCGAGCGAGTGGCCTACCTCGTGCACGAGCAGCTTTGACGACTCAGCATCTCGCTGATGCGCACTCCGCGCCTCTAGAACAGCTGCGGCGTAACCTCGTGCAGATAGCGGCTCCAGACGGCCGGCACGTGCGCGCCAAGCGTGACGCGGAAAGTGTGCTCGACACCGGCCGCGGTGAGCTGATCCGAAAATCGCTTGTTGACGCCGAAGAGCCTGTCTTCGGCGCCGCAGCCAACCCAGAGCATGTCGAGCTCGTTGAGCGCGTCGGCGTTAGCGAGCGCGGCGTCCATATCGATGCCGCCCCAGGCAGCGCTGTTGGCGATCTGCATGGCCGCGCTGAAGCTCGCAACGCTGCTGAACATCTCCGGATGGGTGAGCCCTAGGCGCAACGCTTGGCCGCCACCCATCGAATTGCCTGCGATCGCGCGATGCGCGCGGTCGGCGACGACGCGGTAGCGCGACTCGACGAGTGGAACAAGGTCGCCGACAAAATCGGCGGCGAACTCTTCCATTTCGGCCTTGTACGCACCGGCCGCGCGGGGCCGTTCGTCGTTCGGCATTCTGTTCGTAAACCCGTGGGGCATGATGACGACGAGCGGATCGAGCTCGCCATCGGCGATCAGATTGTCGAGTATCACATTCGCTTGCATGCGCTCGTTCCAGACGCGCTCGTCGCCGCCCGCGCCATGCAGCAGATAAAGGACTGGATAGCGGTCAGTGCCGCCGTCGTAGCCGGGCGGCAGGTAGACGAGCGCTTCGCGTGCCTTGCCGATCGACTTCGACTGGTACTCGAGCCTTTGCACCACGCCGCGCGGCACATCACGCACTTGCTGCCACGCGGGCAGCTCTGGAGCCTGCGCCCGGAGGCCCGCCGCCGGGGTGAACAGAACCGTCGAGAGAGCCAACGAAGCGAGCGGTCTGAATTTCATTGCACGTTCCTTCCGGTTGGTTCAGT
>CAMPKU010000069.1 GCA_946887385.1 uncultured Gammaproteobacteria bacterium | reverse complement strand
ATCTTGGAGCTCAAGAACACGATCAACACGATGGTGGACCAGCTCTCGTCGTTCGCGTCGGAAGTCACGCGCGTGGCACGCGAGGTGGGCACCGAGGGCCGCCTCGGCGGCCAGGCGCAGGTGAAAGGCGTTTCGGGCACGTGGAAAGACCTCACCGACTCCGTGAACTCGATGGCGGGCAATCTCACCTCGCAAGTGCGCAACATCGCCGACGTCACGAAGGCCGTGGCCGCCGGCAACCTGTCTCGCAAGATCACCGTCGACGTGAAGGGCGAGATCTTGGAGCTCAAGAACACGATCAACACGATGGTGGACCAGCTGTCGTCGTTCGCGTCGGAAGTCACGCGCGTGGCGCGCGAGGTGGGCTCCGAAGGCGCCTTGGGCGGCCAGGCCCGCGTGAGCGGCGTGTCGGGCACGTGGAAGGATTTGACCGAGTCCGTGAACTTCATGGCCGGCAACCTGACCTCGCAAGTGCGCAACATCGCCGAGGTCACGACGGCTGTGGCCGCGGGCGACCTGTCGAAGAAGATCACCGTCGACGTCAAGGGCGAGATCCTGGAGCTCAAAGACACGATCAATACGATGGTGGATCAGCTCAGGAGCTTCGCGGCCGAGGTCACGCGCGTGGCGCGCGAGGTCGGCACCGAAGGCAAGCTTGGCGGCCAGGCCGACGTGCAGGGCGTGGCCGGCACGTGGAAGGATTTGACCGAGTCCGTGAACTTCATGGCCGGCAATCTCACCTCGCAGGTGCGCAACATCGCCGAGGTCACGACGGCCGTGGCCGCCGGCGACCTGTCGAAGAAGATCACCGTCGACGTGAAAGGCGAGATCTCCGAGCTCAAGAACACGATCAACACGATGGTGGACCAGCTCAGGAGCTTCGCCGCGGAGGTCACGCGCGTCGCGAAAGAAGTGGGCTCCGAAGGCAAGCTTGGCGGTCAGGCCGACGTGCAAGGCGTCGCCGGCACCTGGCGCGACCTCACGGACTCCGTGAACTCGATGGCGGGCAACCTGACTTCGCAGGTACGCAACATTGCCGACGTCACGAAGGCGGTGCAGGCCGGCGACCTGTCGCGCAAGATCACCGTCGACGTGAAAGGCGAGATCCTCGAGCTCAAGAACACGATCAACACGATGGTGGATCAGCTCTCGTCGTTCGCGTCGGAGGTTACGCGCGTGGCCCGCGAGGTAGGAACCGAAGGCCGCCTGGGCGGTCAGGCCGACGTGCGCGGCGTGTCGGGCGTGTGGAAGGACCTCACCGATAACGTCAACTTCATGGCCGGTAACCTCACCTCGCAGGTGCGCGGCATTGCGAAGGTGGTCACCGCGGTAGCGAACGGCGACCTGAAGCAAAAGCTCACGGTGGAGGCGAAAGGCGAGATCGCGGCGCTCGCCGAGACGATCAACAGCATGACGGAGACGCTCGCAACGTTCGCCGATCAGGTCACCACTGTAGCGCGCGAGGTAGGCGTGGAGGGCAAGCTCGGCGGCCAGGCGAAGGTGCCGGGCGCTGCGGGCATCTGGAAGGGCCTCACGGAGAACGTGAACGAGCTGGCGGCGAATTTGACCACGCAGGTGCGCGCGATCGCGAACGTGGCCATGGCCGTGACGCAGGGCGACTTGACGCGGTCGATCACCGTCGAGACGCAAGGCGAGGTGGCGGCGCTCAAGGACACGATCAACGAGATGATCCGCAACTTGAAAGACACCACGCAGAAGAATACGGAGCAGGACTGGCTGAAGACGAATCTCGCGAAATTCAGCCGCATGCTTCAGGGCCAGCGCGACTTGACGGCCGTCGGCGAGATGATCCTTTCGGAGCTCGCGCCGGTAGTGAAGGCACATCAAGCGGAGTTCTACGTGCTGGCGGGCGACAGGGACCAGCAGCGCTTGCAGCTCCTCGCGAGCTACGCGTCGTCGGGACGGCGCGCGCATGGCAAGGAGCTCGATCTCGGAGAGGGCGTGGTAGGCCAATGCGCCATCGAGAAGCGCAAGATTCTGCTCATGAACATCGAGGGGCGCCGGTTCAGGATCAACACCGGCCTCACGCGCTCGCAGGCGGCCGAGGTGCTCGTGATGCCCGTGGTGTTCGAGGGCGAGTTGCGCGGCGTCGTCGAGCTCGCGTCGCTCGAGAGCTTCAGCCCGTCGCATCAGGCGTTTCTCGATCAGCTCATGGAGTCGATCGGCATCGTCATCAATACGATCGAGGCCAACGGCCGAACGGAGAA
This sequence comes from uncultured Gammaproteobacteria bacterium, assembly GCA_946887385.1. The sequence goes on along the minus strand of CAMPKU010000069.1, from coordinate 15,455 downwards.
TCTGCTCACGCAATCGCAGTCGCTTGCCGAGGAGCTGCAGCAGACGAACCAGGCGCTCGAGGAGAAAGCGCGCCAGCTTGCGCATCAGAATCAGGAGGTGGAGCGCAAGAATGCCGAGGTCGAGCAGGCGCGCCAAGCGCTCGAGGAAAAGGCCACGCAGCTCGCCCTCACGTCGAAGTACAAGTCCGAGTTCCTCGCCAACATGTCGCACGAGCTGCGCACGCCGTTGAACAGCTTGCTGTTGTTGTCGGACAAGCTCGCCAAGAATCCCGAAGGCAATCTGAGCTTGCGGCAGGTCGAATCGGCGAAGACGATTCACGCCTCGGGCAACGACTTGCTGGCGCTGATCAACGACATCCTGGATCTGTCGAAGATCGAGTCGGGAACCGTAGTTGCCGATATCAGCGAGCTGCGCTTGCTCGATCTACAACGTTACGTAGAGCGCACATTCCGCCACATCGCGGAAGCGAAGCAGGTGGAATTCGAGGTGTATCTCAACCCCGATGTGCCGCGCACGATGCTCACCGACATCAAGCGCATGCAGCAGATCATCAAGAACCTGCTTTCGAACGCGTTCAAGTTCACGCATGAAGGCACCGTCGCGTTGTCGATTGCGCCGGCCACCGAGGGCTGGGCGCCCGACAACCAGGACTTGGCCGACGCCGGCCAGGTAATCGCGTTCTCCGTCACCGACACGGGTATCGGCATAGCGCCCGACAAGCAGCAGATCATTTTCGAGGCGTTCCAGCAGGCCGACGGCTCGACGTCGCGCAAGTACGGCGGCACCGGTCTCGGTTTGGCCATCAGTCGCGAGCTCTCGAAGCTGCTCGGCGGCGAGATCCGCCTCGTGAGCGTGCCCGGGCAGGGCAGCACCTTTACTTTGTATCTGCCCGTCGTTCAGGCACCGCGCGTGAGCCGCGCACCGCGGCTGGCGACAGCGGACCCGCGACCCGCGGAGGCGGCCAAGCCCGCCGTCGAGCCGCTCTACGTGGACGACGGCCTGGCGGCGAGCCGCAACGAGGCCAACGACGACCGCGCCGACATCCAGCCCGGCGATCGCACGATTCTCATCGTCGAGAACGACCTGGCGTTCGCTAACGTGTTGCTCGAGGCGGCGCGGCGGCAAGGGTTCAAAGGTCTCGTCAGCAGCACGGCCGCGGCGGCGATCTCGCTCGTGAACGAGTACATGCCGACGATGGTGTCGCTCGACATCTTTCTGCCCGACATGCCGGGTTGGCGCATCCTCGACCGGCTCAAGGCCGATCTGTCGACGCGCCACATCCCGATCTGCGTCGTGTCCACTGACGACTCTCGTGACCGCGCGCTGTCGTCGGGTGCGATCGGCTTCATCTCGAAGCCGGTGGGGTCCACGGAAGTCATCGATCGCGCGATCGCCCAGCTGGCCGACTATGTTGCCCAGCTGCGCAAGAAAGTGTGCCTGGCAATGGCCCCTGGAGCGGATCTTCAGAGCGTGCAAGCACGGCTCGCGGAGGAAGCGATCGACGTCGTCGTCACCACGGACACGGCCGAAATCTGCGAGCTGCTGCTCTCCGACTCGCTCGATTGCCTCGTCGTAGAGTCCGGTGCGTCGGACCTTCAGCCGGCCGATCTCATCGAAGTGGTCGAGCAACGCACGTTGACGCGGCAGCTACCGATCGTGATTTACGGCTCGGGCGGCGGCGATGCTCTGTCGCGCTGGCGCCGCCGCGATGGAGTATTCGCGTTGCGCGAAGCGCGCTCGCTCGAGCGCCTCATGGATGCCGTGTACTTCTCGTTGCACCGCTCGCTCGGCGAGCTTTCGAATGCCGAGCGTCAGGTCATCGAGGATCTGCACCGCGACAGCCGGGTGCTCGACGGCAAGAAGGCGCTCGTCGTCGATGACGACATGCGCAATATTTTTGCGCTGTCGACGGTGCTGCACGATCACGGCATGCAGATCATTTCGGCAAACAACGGGCGGGAAGCGATTCGGCTGGTGCAGGAGGATCCGCTGATCGATATCGTGCTCATGGATATCATGATGCCCGAGATGGACGGCATGACGACGATGCGTGAGATCCGCAAGCTCGGCCAGCTCAAAGACCTGCCGATCATAGCGGTGACTGCGAAAGCCATGAAAGGCGATCGGGAGAAGTGCATCGAGGCGGGAGCATGGGACTACTTGTCGAAGCCCGTGGATACCGTCCACCTGCTCGGCGTATTGAAGAGCTGGCTGCACCGCTAAGGCGGTACGCTCATGAGACCCGTGCCGCTGCCAATGGAAGAGAAGGTCAATATCCTGGTCGTCGATGACCTGGCGGACAAGCGGCTCGCATTTCGGGAGGTATTAGAGGAGCTCGACGAGAACCTCGTGCTCGTTGCCTCGGGCGCGGAGGCGCTCCGTGAGCTGCTCGAGCGCGAATTCGCGGTGATCGTGCTCGACGTGAACATGCCCGATATCGACGGCATCGAGACGGCGCAGTTGATCCGCAAGCACGGCCGCACGTCGCACACTCCGATCATCTTCGTGACGGCGTACGCGGATGAAATGCAGACCGAGCGCGGCTACGAGCTTGGCGCCGTCGACTACATCTTGACGCCCGTCGTGCCCGCGATCTTGCGCAGCAAAGTGCGCGTGTTCGTCGATCTTTATCGTGCCCAGCGCCGCGCGGCGAAGGTGGCCCGGGCCGAAGCGGGGCGGGCGGCGGCGGAGACGGCGCGTCGAAGCTCGGAGCTAATTGCGCTCGCGAGCCGCGAGCTTTCGGCGTCACTGAAGCTCAATTCGAGCATGGAAAGGTTGCTCGAGGTGCTCGTGCCGACCGTGGGCGGCTGCGCGCTGCTGGCCGTGGAATCCGGCGGCCTCGACGTCTCGCTGTATCGGCAGGATCACGAGCCCGCGCGGTCCATCGAGCTCGAGGGCTTGCCGCCTACCGTGCGCCGCGCCATGGCCGAAGTGCGCAGCGGCGGCTACGCGCTCGAAATTCGCGTGGATTCTTCGCGTTCGAGTCATTGGCCGGCGCCGCTCCGTATCGCGCACGTGCTGCCTTTGAACGTGGGCGAGCGCAACGTCGGCGCGTTCGTGCTCGGGGTGGTGAGCTCCGACTTCATGCCGCTCGACGAGCGGGGCTTGCTCGAGATCGCGACGCGCGCCGCTATCGCGTTCGATAACGCAGAGCTTTACAGCACGCTGGAGCGCGAGATGGCGCGCGCGAAGGATGCCGAAGAGAGGTTGCAAGAGGCGAACCGCCGCAAGGACGAATTCCTCGCCATGTTGTCGCACGAGCTGCGCAACCCGTTGGCGCCGATCGTGACGGCGGCGCAGGTTCTCGCCAAAGTTGCGCCGAACGATGCGCGCATCGCGTGGGTGCGTGAAGTCGTGGAGCGACAGGTCACGCACCTGGCTGGCCTCGTCGACGACCTGCTCGACGTGTCGCGTATCACTCAAGGCAAGATCACGCTGCATCGCGAAGCAGTGGAGCTCGGCAAGGTGCTCGAGCACAGCATCGAGATCATGCGCCCGCTCGTGGACTCGAAACGGCATTCGCTATCGGTGCAAGGTTCCGACACGCCGGTTTGGATATTCGGCGACTTCGCACGCTTGAGCCAAATTTTCAGCAATTTGCTGCACAACGCTGCCAAGTACACCACCGACGGCGGCGCCATCGAGCTCGGTGTAAGCGTCGAGCACGGCCACGTCGGGGTTCGCATACGCGACAACGGTATCGGCATCGACCCGCAATTCTTGCCGTATGTGTTCGACGTGTTTACGCAAGGCTATCGCGGCCTCGACCGCAGCCAAGGCGGGCTTGGCGTAGGCCTCGCCGTCGTACGCCGGCTCGTCGAGCTGCATCAAGGAGAAGTGAACGTGATAAGCGAGGGGCCAGGTTCCGGCACGGAGGTGAGCGTGAAGCTGCCATGCATCAGCGAGGTTGTGCCGCATGCCGGAGCGCAAGCGATGCCCGCGGCGCGTCAGGGGGCCAGACGGATCCTGGTCGTCGACGACAACGCCGACGCCGCGGAATCCATCGCCGTGTTCATGAGGATCGAGGGGCACGAGGTGAAGACCGTCACGGACGCTCTGCAGGCGCTTGCTTGCGTCGAGATGTTCGCGCCGGAAGTCGCCATCATCGACATCGGCCTGCCCGGCATGAACGGTTACGAGCTGGCGGCCGGTATTCGGGCCAATGAGACGCTGGAATCGCCGCTACTCATCGCTCTCACGGGCTACGGCCAAGCCGAAGACTTCGACCGCTCCCGCGAGGCGGGCTTCGATCACCATTTCGTGAAGCCTGCGGATCTGCGCGCCATCCAAGCCGCGATCGACGCCGGGCTGGCCGGCGACGTTCGCAGCGAGCGGCGCACGCAGAGCTAGCTAGGAGCTGCGTGCCCGGCTTACGTGCTGTACGCGTAAATCGTGGTGATGATGCCGAGCACGGCGGCGAGGAACACGCTGTGCTTGATCGTGAAGCGGAACAGCTTGCCTTCCTCGGAGCGCTCCATGCCCGTGGCTGCCACGGCCACGGCCAAGCTGGTTAGGCTGATCATCTTGCCCATCACGCCGCCCGCCGAGTTCGACGCGGCCATCATGGCGGGGTTCAGATCCAGACTGTTCGCCGTTACCACCTGCAAATTGCCGAACAGCGCATTCGCCGACGTATCGCTTCCGGTTAGGAACACGCCGACCCAACCGAGTATGGCGCTGAAGAACGGAAATAGCGCGCCCGTCGCGGCAAACGCGATGCCGAGCGTGACCACGGCGCCGCTGTAGTTCATGACGTATGCGAGGCCGAGCACGGCGGCGATCGTGAGCAGCGAGAACGCCATCTGCTTCAGCACGCGGCCCAAGAGCCCGATGTACGTGCCGATCGACACGCGCAGCACGAGCGCCGACGCCAGCGTGGCGAGGGCGCATGCCGAGCCCGCGGCTGCGAGCCAGTTGAGCGTGTAGTTGGCGGCGTAGGGAGCCGGCTGCGCGACCATCGGCGCCATGCGCGTGACTTCATTGTGCAGCCCCGGCCACGCGAACACGATGTTCGTGGTCTCGAGCGCGCTCTTCGTCGGCCCGTAGCCCCAGACGAGCACGAACAGCACGAGCAAAAGGTACGGCGACCAGGCGAGCATCGTTCGGCCGAAGCCGTGTTGCTTCGGCGTTGCCACGGCGGCGTGCTCGCCTTCCATCACGAAATTGTCTTTCGGTTGCCAAACCTTGAGTAGCACGACGAGCCCGACGATCGCCGTGAGCGCCGCAATGATGTCCACGAGCTGAGGGCCGATGAAATTCGAGACGAGCAATTGCATGCTCGCGAAGCAGACGCCGCACACGATCGCGGCCGGCAGCACGCCTTTCAAGCCCTTGAGGCCGCCCATGACCATGACGAGGTAGGCCGGGATGAAAACGGAGACCGGCGCGCAGATGCGGCCCACCCACTGCGATAACGTGAGCTCGTCGAGCCCCGTGGTGCCGGCCAGGGTGACGATCGGGATGCCGATCGAGCCGAACGCAACGGGCGCCGTGTTCGCGAGCAGGCAAATGCCGGCTGCAAAGAACGGCGAGAAGCCGAGGCCGGTGAGCATTGCGGCCGCGACGGCGACCGGCGTGCCGAAGCCCGCGGCGCCTTCGACGAACGCGCCGAACGCGAACGCAATCAGCATCGCCTGCAGCCGCCGGTCCTTCGTGAGGCCGCCGATCGAGTCTTTGATGACCTCGAAATTGCCCGTCTCGAGTGTGATGCGATATAGCACGACGGCCCAGTAGACGATCCACCCGATCGGCAGCAAGCCGAATGCCGCGCCCATCAGCGCCGAGCTCACGGCGAGATCGGCCGGCATGCCGTACGCGGCGATCGCGACGATGAGCGCGGCGCCGAGACCGGCGAGCCCCGACATCCACGCAGGCTTGCGCAGTACGCCGATCATGATCAGGAGCACGACGATCGGCACAGCGGCCACGAGCGTCGACAGCACGGTGTTATCGAGAGGGTTGTAGTCGTGTTGCCACATAGGATGCGTTCTCTTTAGAAAATTCCGTAGTCGACGATGTCGTCGAAGAAGCCGGTCACCGTCAGCGTGATGGTCACAGGTCCGTCATGAATGTTGAGCCAGTACCAGCCGTGCTCGCCGTCGAACGGGGCGACGAGCGAGCCCGTAGCTTCGGTGGCGCCTTCTTGATCTTCGCGATAACGCACGAAGAATTCCTGGCCGGCCGCGGGATCGTGGCCGTGCAGGTCGCAGTAGACGAGGCCGCCGTCGGTTTTCCAGGTGTACGTGATCACCTTGCTTTCCCGCAGCACGGTCTTGATCTCGGTTTCCTGGTCTGGCTGAAGCGTGAGCGTGAGGGTGCGCGTCTGAATCGGGCGATCTTCGCTTTGATGCACGGCCGGATTCGGCAACGGCACCGGCTCGTTGAACGCGGGAATCTCGACCTCGCGTACACGCTCGTTGCCGCCGAGCACGTCCCTGACCTCGATCGTGCGCGAGGCGGGTGCGGCGAGCTCGCTAAATCCCAGCGCGCGGCCGAGCCCCGTCAAGTCGATGCCGTACTCCGCGGGCAGCACGGCCACGACGAGCACCACCGCTGCGACGGCGAGCGCGACGACGATGCTCAAGCCCATGCGCTGGCCGGGCGGTGCTTGCCCGCCCGGTGAAGACGGCTCTGACAACGGTGGTCCCCCCTCAATGCTCTTTTTTTTGCGAGTCTACACGGGCCGCGCGCGAATGGCCCGTGCCGATTCCTGCAATCACTATTCGGCCGGAGCCTGCGTGTCTTGCCACGTGGGATCTTTATAGTGATCCGCGCGGCCCGACACCGGGTTGCGATAATGGAATGGCGGCACGAATGCAGCCGGGTAGGGCGCGTACGGCACCGACTGCGGCCGATCGGGCGGCAAGCGCTCGTAGGGCGCGAAGATCGCCGACGCTCGTTTGGCCCAGCCGTCCTCGTAGTTCGTATAGAACGTCTGGTAGCCGTGCAGATAATCGATCTTCCAGATGCCGTCTTGCTTCACGAAGACGTTCTCGTAGATGCCGTCGCCCCACTGCGCGTTCGAGCCCAGGATGCCGAACATGACGAAGAGACGTGAGCGCACGTGCGCCGTCTCGCCGTCGGGCGATACATGCACCACAGGCTGCAAATGCATGTGATTGAACAGCGCGCCCTCGCGCGGGCCGACATTGCCCGGTGTGAGGTTTAGCATGTACTCGCGTACGCGATCCTGGCCGATGAACACGCCGCGGCCCAGAATCTCGACGACACCCTCGGGAGCGAAGAGATCGGCGACGTCGTCGTGGCGCGATTTGTCGACGTAGTGGCCATAAATGCTCGCGAGGTTTTCGAGCTCGTCGACGTCGCGTAAGCGTCCGACTGCGCGCTTGGCCTCCGCCACGGCGGTTTCGAGCTCGCCGATCGCCGCGAGCGTGTCCGGGTCGGCGCCGCGCGGGCCCGGGTCGCACGCGGCGCACGCGAGCGCGAGCACGATGCCGGCCAATGCTTTGCCGCTCATCGACGCGCTCCGGTCTCGCCGGTGACGGGATTCGCATAATGAAAGGGCGGCACGAACACGCCGGGATAAGGCGCGTACTCAACGCTCGGCGGCCGGTCGGGCATCACGCCGCGCCCGAGCGCATATTCTTCGATGGCCTTGGGATCCGCGTTGAGCCAGCCGCCTTCGTATGGGGCCACGAACGTGGCGAACCAATGCAGCTTGCTGATCTTCCACACGCCGTCTTGGTTCACGTACTCGTTCTCGTAAACGCCTTCGCCCCAGTTGCCGCCCGAGCCCGAGCCCGACTCGCCGGTCATCAGGAACAAGCGCCAGCGGCCTTTGGCCGTGAGGCCGTCGTCGGCCACCGTGATGATCGGCTGAAGCTGGTAGTGGTCGAAGAGCACGCCCTCGAGCGGCCCTTGCTTGCCGCCGCTCAAGCTCAAGAGATAGCGGCGGATGCTCTCCTTACCGGCATAGACGCCGCTCGGGCCGATCTCGAGCGTGGCATCGTCGGCAAAGAGATCGACCACCTCATCCCAGAGCATTTTGTCGGCGTAGTAGCCGTAGCTTCCTTGGAGGTTCTGAATGGCGTTGACGTCGGCGACCCGAGCCGCACGCTGGTGGATCGCCCCCAACCGCGCGCGGGCGGCCGCAACGCGGGCAGCGGCATCCAACTGCACGGCGGCGGCTGTGGCCGCCGCGGGCGGGACCGGGGAGCCGCGCGCAGCGACCACGCAGACGCCGGGCTCGCAGCGGCCGGAGACGGGATTGGCGTAGTGATAGGGCGGCTGGTGCACACCCGGATAGGAGTCGTAGACCATCGTCGGCGGCCGGTCCGGCGGAAAATCCGCGAGCGGCGGGCTCATCGGTTGCGGCGCTTTGTGCCAGCCCGGCGAGTACGGCGCCGAGAACGTTTGGAACCAATGCACCTTGCTGAATTTCCAGACACCGTCCTCTTTGACGTACTCGTTCTCGTACGGACCTTCGGCCCACACGGCGCTCTCACCGTGCTGGCCGAGCTGGATCAGCGCCCGCCAGCGGCCCTTGGCCGTGCGGCCGTCGGGCGCCACGTGCACGACGCCTTGCAGGATCATGTGATTGAAGAGCTCGCCGGGCTTGGCCTCGTTGCCGCCGACGATGCGGTCGTAGAACTCCGCAATGCGCGCCCGCCCCACGTACACGCCGGAACCGCCGAGCTCCGCCGTGGTATCCGGATCGTCGGCGAACAGCGCGCCGATCTCGCGAGTCAGCTTTTTGTCGACGTAGTAGCCGTACGCGCGCTGCAAGCGCTTGATCGCCTTCGTATCCTCGAGCAGTCCTACATCGCGCTCCAAACCCGCGAGCTCCGTTTCGAGCGCTGCGAGCCGTGCGGCTTCGCCGCCGACTTCCTGCGCGCCGCCGGCCGCGGCGAGCAGCACTGCACACAATACGGCGACGCTGGAGGCGCCCAGGAGTTGAGTCGCAGACATGTGCTTTTCCCCCGTCACCCGCGCGAAGCCGGCGCGGCGGCGCCGCCTTTAGGCGGGCTGCGCCGTGTACGCTTGCAGCTGACGCGCGAAGTCGCCGAGCACGCGGATTCCGCTGGCCTCGGCTTCGGCGCACCACGCCTGTAGGCGCGTGAGATCGGAGTCGGTCTTCCCCGTAGTTTGCGCGCACAGCGCCTTTAGCCGCTGCATGAACGCGTAGACCGTGCGCAACGAGTGATTGCGTTCGAGCGCTCTGTCGAGCCACTGCCGCGCATGCGGATCCTCTTTGAGCCCCGTGTTCTCGCGGATCATGAGCTTGCGCACGCGCGCGAGTTGGCGCCGCGGAAAGCTCGGCTCGCCGGCCGCATGGCCGTGCAGCACGGGCGCGATGACGCGGCGCCCATAGAGCTTCAGCACGTAAAAGCGGTTCGTGACGACGGCACGCAGGGTGTCGAGATCCACGGCGGCCGGCGCGCGCGAGAACGATGCGCGGGGCGCGACTTTCTTCACGCTCGCGAGCCCAAGAACCTCGAGCGTGCGAATGTACAGCCAGCCGATGTCGAGCTCCCACCACTTGCTCGAGAATTTCGCCGACGAGCCGTAGGCATGGTGGTTGTTATGGAATTCCTCGCCGCCGATGAGAATGCCGAGCGGAGCGATGTTGCGCGACGCGTCCTGGGTCTCGAAGTTTCGATAGCCCCAGTAGTGTCCCACTCCGTTGATGATGCCGGCGGCCCAAAACGGGATCCAGACCATCTGCACGGCGAAGATGATGAAGCCGACCCAGCCGAACAGCACCAAATCGATGAGCAGCATCAGCAGCACGCCGAGGTAGCGGTATCGGCTGTAGACGTGCCGCTCGAGCCAATCGTCGGGCGTGCCGCGGCCGTAGGTGGTGAGGGTTTCCTCGACGCGGCCTTCGGAGCGGTAGAGTCCCACGCCGCCGAATATGAGGCGCCAGATGCCGTAGACCTGCGGGCTGTGGGGATCCTCGGCCGTTTCGCAGCGCGCATGATGCTTACGGTGAATGGCCACCCATTCGCGCGTGACCATGCCGGTCGTCAGGTATAGCCAGAGCCGAAAGAAGTGGCTCACGGCAGGATGGAGCGTCAAGCCGCGATGGGCCTGATGCCGGTGCAGGAAGATCGTGACGCTCGCGATCGTGACATGGGTGAGCACCAGCGCCACCGCGACGTAGCCCCAGAAGGACAGATTCCACAAGCCGTCGAGCGTCATATTGAAATCACCCCTTTGTCGTTGCCTCGCCGAGAGCGCCCTGCATGCTACCTCGCCGCGGCCGTGGCCGGGCGTTCGTCGCCGGCCAGCAGCTCGCGAATCAGGGCTGCCGTGGCTTCGCGCACGACGCCCTCGTTGCCCGTGAAGCCGAAACCGCCGGCCTTGCCGAGCGCCACGTCGAGCGGCGTGAACCCGTCGTTGTCGGGCGTATCGAGCTTCGCGCCCTGCGCCGCGAGGAAACGGATCACGTCATCGTAGCCCTGCATGGCCGCCCCATGCACCGCCGTTTGGCCGTCGCGTGCCGGCGTGTTGATGTCTATGCCTAGGTCGAGCAGCAGCTGGACCGCTTCGATGGCTTGCGCCTGCGTCTTCTCGCGGCCGGTGGTGTCTTGCTCCGCGGTGCCGAGACCCGCCGCCGCCATCAGCGGCGTAATGCCGCTGCGCGTGGGGGCCAGCATCGGGTCCGCGCCGTGCTCGAGCAGCAGCTTCATCGCAGGCACGTCGCCGGCCTTTGCGGCGCGCAGAAAGGCCGTCGTGCCGCCGCCGAGCATGGTGTCGTTGCCGCGATCGAGCTTCGCCCGGTAGGGCGGCAAACGCTTGAGCTGGGCGTTCACGTCCGCACCGTGCTCGAGCGCCAGCCGTGCGACATCGAGGCCCGTCAAGCGGTTCTCGATGACCTTTGGGGCCGGCCGGTTCGACTTCACCATCGTGTTGAAGTCGATCGCCGCGTAGAGCGCGGTGCGGCCCGTGTAGTCGGCGAGGTTGGGATCGGTGCCGGCTTCGAGCAATGCGCCCGCGACGTCGAAGTGGCCGTTGATCAACGCAATGACGACGGGGCTGATGCCGTCCGGCGTGGTGGCGTTGACGTCGGCGCCCGCCTCGATGAGCACGGGAAGACAGGTAAGGCAGTTTTCGCGCGCGGCGAACAGCAGTGGTGTAAGCCCGCCGGGCGGCAACCACTTGTCGCGCGGCTCGGAGGTCACTTGGCGCTCCCACTCCTCTTCGTTCGAGCGTGCGTTGACGTCGGCGCCGTGTGCGAGCAGCTCACGCAGCATCGCGGGATGGCCTTGCGCCGCGGCCCACATCAGGGCCGTCTGGCCGTGCCACTGCTCGCGAGCGTCGACGGCGGCACCGCGCTCCAGCACCAGGCGCGCAGCTTCGACATGGCCGCCGCGGGCTACGGTCATCAGCAAAGTCTCACCGTCTTGGCCGACGGCGTTCACGTCGCCGCCCGCGTCGAGCAATCGCTCGAGCAGCTTTGCGTCGCCGTTGACGGCGGCGAGCTTCAGGGGCGTGACGGCATAGCGATTCGCGGCGTTGGCGTCCGCACCGGCCTGCAGTAATCGCTCTACGAGCTCGAGATCGTTTTGGCGCACGGCCCAGTGCAGCGCCGTCGTGCCGTCGGCCTCCGCCGCGCCCACCTCGCCCGCGTCGCCCGCCAGCGCCAACGCCGTTTCGCGGTCGCCGTTCTTCACGGCCTCGATGAGCCGCGGGGTGGCGGCGAGGGTAGTGGCCGCGAGCAGCGATAGCACGGCCGCGGCGAGAGAGCGGGCCGCGATCGATCGCATCACGCTGAAAGCTCGCTGATGGTGCCCGTGCTGTCGCCCAAGGCTTCGACGCCGGCATCGACCTTGTCGAGCATCGTCAGCAGCAGGTTTGTCATCGGCAAGTGATCTTCGGCCACGATGTGCTGCCCGCCCTTCAAGCGCCCGCGGCCGCCGCCGACGAGGACGTTTGGCAGGGGATAGTGATCGTGCGCGTTGCTGTTGCTCATGTTGCTGCCGTACAGCAGCATCGAGTTGTCGAGGAGCGTGCCGTCGCCGTCGGGGATCTCGTCGAGCTTCGCCAAAAACTCGCCGAACAGGCCGATGTGGAACGCCTGGATGCGCGCCAGCATCGCGAGTTTTTCGGCCTTGTTCTGATGGTGCGAAACCGCGTGATGGCCTTCGGTGACGCCGACCTGGGTGTAGGTTCTGTTGCTCACCTCGCGTCCCATCATGAACGTGAACACACGCGTGATATCGGCACGGTAGGCGAGCGCCAACAGGTCGAACATCAGCCGCACGTGATCCGTGTACTCGAACGGGACGCCCGACGGCGCCTCGGGAATCACGATGTCGGCGTTCGCGGCCACCTGGGACTCGGCGCGCGTGAGGCGGCGCTCGATCTCGCGGACACCTTCGAGGTAGTTATCGAGCGTGGCGCGATCGTGCGCGCCCAAATTGCGCTGCAACCCCGTGGCTTGAGTGGTGACGGCGTCGAGAATGCTGCGATCTTCCTGCCGCCGTGCGAGCCGCGCGGCTTCGCTATCGCCTTGACCGAACATCCGCTCGAACACCTTGCGCGGATTGATTTCCATCGGCATCGGTGTGGTGGGCGTACGCCATGACAGGGTGTTCATGTAGATACAGCCGTAATCGCGGTCGCACGCGCCGATCAAGCCGGAGTGGTCTTCGGTAGCCAGCTCCATGGACGGCAGCAGCGTGTCTTGGCCGATGGCGCTGGCCGCGATCTGATCGGCCGTGACGCCGGCGAACGCGTCCACGCCTTGCGTGGGCTTCGGCCGGACGCCGGATAGCCACGTAGTGGGGCTCAGCGAGTGCACGGCCGTGGAGTCGGCCGCGCGGTGATGGAGACGGCTCACGATGCTCAACCGGTCGCGGAACGGCTCGAGCGAGCGGTTGATGTCTTTGAATGCGAAATTCTTGCCGGCCGTGTCGGGGGTGAACTGGCTCATGACCATGCCGTGCGGCACGTAGATGAACCCCACGCGTGGGCTTTTGGCGGGTGTGGCCGCGAAGGCCGGTACCATCGCGTCGAGCAGCGGTAGCCCGACCGTGGCGCCCAAGCCTTTCAAGAACGTGCGCCGCGGGAGGTGTTTCTTGCTGATGAACATTCCGGATGATCTCCGCGCGTTTAGCTCATTTAACCGATTGAAAAGTGTAACGAATACTTCACCAGAACCCAATCGCGCAGCGCGCTGCTCGGCCGCACGGTTCCCGAGCTAAAAGTTTAACGTAACCCCACCGCCGGCGTGGGACTTAAACGTTCGCAACTCATTGTTTCGAGTAGCTTACAGCGCCGCAGACACTCGATTTTTCTCAAGCGCTTCCAGCCAGTGCTCGGCCGAGCAGGCGTACTCGAGCGTGGCCGTGTCGGCCATACGCTGGTAGTAGGCCGTGCGTCGCTGCGGGCCCGCGTAGAGGGGATCGGTAAGCGTCATCTCCACGACCAGCACGTCGTCGTTGATCGGCGCCTCGACGCTCGCGACGAATCCCGTGGGACGGGCCGCAACGGCGGCAAGCTTGGTCAGATACACGCGTTCGACGATGTGCGTCTGTTCCGAGCGCGGCCATGGCCGCACAGGCCATTCCGACAGCAGTGTGGTGTCGATGAGGAGCGTGTCGCCGTCCCAGGTGCCCACCGAATGGCCGACGCCGGTCGGCAGAAAGTCGTCGGGATGCGGGCGGCCGTCGAGATAGACGCGCCGCACCTGCATTTCAAGCTCGGCCAGCATCACGAGCCGGGTGGCGTGCTGCACGAATTCGATCGGATACGACACCGTGGACAGCATCACGCTCGGCATGCCGGTGCCGTAACACCATGCGCCCGTCTCCGGGATCGAGCTGAACTGGGCGGCAAACGCATCGAGCGTCGCCTCGCCTTCGGGCGAGTAGCGCGGCGCATTGCCGCCGCCGTCCGGATTCTCGACGGCGAATGCCATCCACACGCCCGAGAGATCCGGCGGCGCCGCTTGCGAGAGCGCAGTAGCCGCCGGCGGCTCGGGCGCGCATCCCGTGGCCGCGAGCGCGGCAAGCCCAATGACTGTGGCAACGCTTCGCATAGCTGCTATACCCCTTGGGATGCTCGTCCGCGCAATATACGGCGCTCTGCCGGGTGCCGTGTACCGTCGCGACAGCGACGGCCCCAGCATGCGGCAGGTATTTCTTTGGGCGCGGGGTGTTCCCAACCACCCTGGCGCATGCTTGAATCTGCTCCAAGGTCCAGGGGAGAACCATGAAGCTAAAGATTCGAGGTCTGTCGAGTGCCGCCGTGCTGCTCGCGGTATCCGTTCCGTTCGCGTTGCTAGCGCAGGGGCGTGGGCCGGGACAGGGGGCGCCGCCGGCTCCGGTGAACATCGAGGAACTGCCCGAAGCGCGACGCGTTCCGGCAGAGCAGCAAACGGCGTTGTACAAAAACCCAAACTGGAAGGCGCCGCGTACGTCGTGGGGCGATCCCAGCCTCGCAGGCACCTACAGCACGGACGACATGCGCGGCATTCCGCGCGATCGTCCCGAGAATCTCGCCGGCGAAGAGTCGCTGCCGCAGGAGCAGTTCCTGCAGCGCGCGATGCAGCAGCACACGGGCCGTACGCGCGCAGCGACCACCGAGACGTTCCTGCGTAACGAGTGGGGCACGCGCACGTTCGGTTACACGTCGCTGATCGTCGACCCGCCGAACGGCCGGGCGCCTGCGATCACCGCAGCGGCCCGCGCGCGTCAGCAGGCCGGGGCGGGCCGCGGCTCGTTCAGCTCGGAGCGATTCGATTCGTTCGAGGACTTCTCGCTCTACGATCGCTGCATTGGTTTAGGGATAAATCGCGGCATGGGCGCCGCCATCTACGGCAACGGCATCCGCATCGGTCAGAGCCCGGACGCCGTCACGATCAGCTACGAGATGATCCACGAGACCCGCGTGATCACGCTCGACCGCAACCGTCCGTACCCGGCCGTGCCGCAGTTCACGGGCACCGCCCGCGGCTACTGGGACGGCGACACGCTCGTTGTCGAGAGCCGCGGCTTCACGGACCGCTCGAGCGTCGGCGGCCCGCCGAACAGCGTCAACATGGTGCTGACGGAGCGCATCCGCCGCGTCGATCCCGAGATGATCGAGTACCGCGCGACGGTCAACGACCCGGACACGTACACGGCGCCGTTCACGGTGCGCACGATGTGGACCACGCAGCCCGGTTACTACGCGTACGAGTACTCGTGCCACGAAGGCAACTTCGCGGTCGGCGGCGGTTTGGCCGGCGAGCGCGCTCTGGACCAGCAGCGAGACGAGGCAATTGCCAGGGGCGAGGAGCCGCCGCCGCGGCCGCGGGCGAATATTTACGGCGATCCCGAAGAGGGGGCGCAGATTTTCGACATCAATGCTGGGGAGTAGGTAAGAGATTACCGGCGATGACCTGCATCGCCGGCGGCGGGGGGGGAGTAACACGCGTACTGGGACCCCCGGGATACAAACACCCAGGAGGCGCCGGAGCCCGCCCGGGGGCCCCCCCCCCCCACAC
>CAMPKU010000068.1 GCA_946887385.1 uncultured Gammaproteobacteria bacterium | reverse complement strand
TATTGTCGGCGCGCGGGGTTCTCCCACGGATTCCCGGCGCGCGCCCCCCCCCCCGGGGCCCCCCCCCCCCCCGCCCGCCGGCGCCCCGCCCGGGGTTTGTGGGCCCCCCCCCGCGGGGGGCCGCCAATCTTCTCCACGCGTTCTACCTGGCCTCGCGCCGGAAAGCGTTCGTAGAACCCGTCGCGCCTAAACTCGGCAACGAGCGGTGTCCAGCGCTCGAAGCGCTTGATGAGCGCCGTCTCGACGGGGCCGGCGCTCGCCGTCGGTGCCAGGCCGAGCGAGCGCGAGCTCGCCGCCACGTCGCCCGCGACGCGTATCAGCGCCTTGAGCGTCACGTCGCGGGTCACCATGTAGCGCTTGTTGTCGCCCCAGGCATCGCCGAAGACTCGCTTCGCCGCGCGCAGCACGTCGCGTAAGAATCCGTAGGCGCGATCGCGCGATAGGCCGCGTCCGTCGGTGGTCCAGGCTTCCGTATCGCGACGCGTGACGAACCGATGCACCTCGCCGAATAGCTGCGCCTGGTTGATCCACATGTCCCGCTGCGAGCGCCCGCCGAGCATGTTGACGTGATAGCGCAGCGGCGAATCGCTTTCTTCGTATAACGCGCGCACGAGTCGAGCCGCCAGCTTCTTTTGCGGGTCGGTACCCCACTCGATCTTCTCGTAGAGATCCACGAGATGGCTCTTGTTGATTCGAGTGTGCGTGGAATTGATGATCACGAACATCTCGGTGGCGAACTCCGCGGTCTTGCCGTCGAAGATGACGCATGGGACTTCAATGCGCCGATCGGCGTCGGGCTCGCGCAAATAGAAGTGCAGCCCGGCGAGCCGATGCTGGCCGTCGATGATCAAAAAAGGCGCGCGCGGCAGGGCAAGGTCGCCCATCTGCTCGTACTGACCGAGCGGACTGAACTCGAGCTCTTCGGACGTGAACAACAACACTGCGCCCGGCACCACCGGCTGATCCGTCTCGTTACGGAAGAAGTCGCGGATCTGGCGAACTTTGCGCCGGTTCAGCTCGCGCTGAAACGCGCCGGAGCTGCGCTCGATCTCGCGCACGAACCGCTCGACGTCGTCGACCTGCGCGGCAGCCTCGCCGTCCGGCGCCTCACCGCCGACCACCTCGCCCCGCTCGCCGTAAAAGCGCGTCTCGAATCGAACGCGGCGGAGCAAGTCCTCGGCCCGATAACTCACGAAATAGAATTCGGAGTCCTTCTGGCGCATTCGCAAGGCGAGCACGGCGGTTACCTCGGTTGCGCGGCCGGTTCGGCTCCCGGCTCGAGCACGAGAATTGCGCCGGGCGACGCGAATGCCGAGGCTTCGGTGAGCACCAAGACGCGGCCGTCGGGGGCCTGCACGACGTCGCGCATGCGCGTGCCGATCTCGGTGAGCAGGCGCTCCTCGTGAACGAGCGCGCCGTTGTCGCCGATCACCGCCCGCACGAGGCCGGGCCCGAGCGCGCGATTCGACATCGTGGCGATCAGCACGTTGCCCTGCCACGCAGGGAAACGATCGCCGCGATAAACGATCAGGTTGCCGGGATTGCCGCCGCGTGGCCACCAGATGACGGGATCCACGTAGCCTTCCACGCCGCCGGTGCCGAGCTTCTTCGGCTCGTTGTTGTAGTGGTTGCCGTGCGTGATCAAGAGCCAGCCGTAGTTCTTGCCGGCCTCGATGCGATTGAGCTCGTCCCCGCCGGCCGGCCCGAACTCCGTGGACCACAGGTCGCCCGTCGCGGGGTCGAATCGCAAGCCCGTCTGATTGCGATGTCCGAGCGTGTAGAGCTCCGGCAGGTAGCCGTTCCTGCCGACGAACGGGTTGTCGTCAGGGACAGAGCCGTCGTCGTTCAAGCGCACGATCTTGCCGATGTGCGATTGGGGATCCTGAGCCTTCTCGCCCCAGTTGCGGTCGCCGGACGTGATGTATAGGCGGTTCTGCCCGTCGAACTCGACGCGTGCGCCAAAGCTGCCCGATGCCGGCCCCTGCCCGCAGCAGCGGTTGTTCTCGCTGCTCATCGCCGTGCCGTACCAGTCCTTGGCCACGAAGATGTCTTTGACGTCGGCCAGCGACGATCCACCGTCCCAGCGCGCGCGCGCCACCGCCAGCGTCATCACGTCGCGGTCGGCCGGTTGTGGCTTCGGATACGCAAAGTAGATCAGCCGGTTGCGCGCGAAGTTGGGATGCAGCGCGAGACCGAAGAGCCCGCTGATGCCGGTGCTGACCAGGTCCGGCAGCCCCTCGATCGGTTGCGGATCCAGCTTGCCGTCGCGAATCACGCGCAGCCGTCCCGGCCGCTCGGTCACGAGCATGCCGCCGTCCGGCAGAAAGGCCAGGCCCCACGGCGACTCGAGGCCCTTGGTGAGCACGGACACATGGATCATGCCGGTCTCGGTGCGCAGGTCCCAGGGTCCGTCGCCGAGCGCCGGCGGCGCCGGGCGCGCGGGTTGCGACTGCGCGGGTGCCCATGCACCGGTGATCACGAGCGCGGCCGCGAGGCCGATCGCGCGAATGGCTGACTTCATCGGGCGCCTCTCCCTAATGGTTGATGCGCGATGGTAGCGCCAACGATCAGGTAGTTTGTAGCCGTTCCGGCCGATTGCGCCCCATCGGCCCATCAGAAGCGCACGCCGAGCTCCCCGATCAGGCTGCGCCGCGTATACGGATGGAACGCCCAGTATTCCTCGTCGCCGACGTTGTCCATGCCGATCGAAGCCGACCAGCGCTCGGTCGCGTAACGCGCCCGCAAGTCGAACACCACGAACGAGCTCGTGCCCGTGAACGCGTAGGGGTTCGTGTCGGAATTGTCGAGCGTGTTGTACTGCGTGCCGCTGTAACGCCCGCCTGCGGTCAGCGACCAGCGCTCGCCGAGGCGATACGTCACGAGCGCATTGGCGCGCCAATCCGGAACGCGCGGCTGCCATTTGCCCACGCTGGCCGGAAAGTTGTCGTTGCGCTCGATGCGCGAGCGCGCATAGGTGATGCTCGCCGACACGTCGAGCCTGCCGGCAGCCAAGCCCGCTTGCTGCAGCGCCACTTCGAGGCCGCGCGTGCCGATTTCATCCACGTTCTGCACGCTCGTCACGCTCGGCGTGACGGTCGCATTCGTTTGCGAATACAGCGCGTCGGATGTTGCCTCGAAGAACGCCGTGAGGCGCACGCGACCTTGTCCGATCTCGCGCTCGCCGGAGAGCTCCGACGTCCAGGACGTCTCGGGCAAAAGGTTCGGATCGTTGTTGACGATGACGTTGGTCGAAATCGAGCCCTGATAAAGCTCGGCGACGGTGGGCATGCGAACGGCACGCCCGAGTGAGGCCTTCAGGCTCCACAGCGGCGTCAGCTCGCGCGCGAGCGCTACCTTCGGCGACACGTAGGTGTCCGACCGCGCGGCGAAGCCCAGCGTCGTCGTAGCGTCGCTGACAGCGCCGTTTTTCGCCTGCCAGCGCTCTAGGCGTGCCCCGAACGTGGCCCGCCACCGCGGCGCAAAGGTCCACGTGTCCTGCGCGTAAACGCTCGTGAGCTGCGTGTCGCCGCGAAACGCCGACACCCGCTGCGCCGGTTCACCTACCAGCCAGTCGGCGGTGTTCTCCACGAGTGTCCGCAGCCTGTAGTCGTCGAGTTGAACGCCAACGTCGAGAATATGGCCGCCGTCCGCGCTCGGCCGGCGCGCGGCGCGCAGCGCGATCGAGCCCCAGCCCGTGCCGCCCTGGCTGCCGATCCGCCCCGCGCCGCCGGCAGCCGCATCGGGCAAGGCGATGCTCGGCGAGCGCACCACGTCGCGGTCGTAATCGTAGGCGCTCGCGGCGAGCTCGAAGTTCCAGGCGCCGTCGCGCTCGCTCTTCAATGACAGGCCCTGCATCAGGTGGCGAAGGTGGCTGGCAGTCGGCGCGAAATCGGCGGGCGTTACCGTGTAGCGCCGCCCGTCCACGTTGATCGTGCCGGCGTACACCGGGTTGCCGGCGTCGTCGCGCAAGTACGTCTGCGACGAACGCCGCGCGTCGTTGTTCCATAGGCCGAGCGTGTAGCTCAATTGCAGCCGCGGCGAGATCTCGTACGCAACCTTGAGCTTCGCGTGGTCCTGAATAGTATGCGTCGCCGTCGTGGAACCGAGGATCAGCCAGTCCTGCTCGCGCGGATTGCGCGCAGCGAGCGCGCCGGTAACCGCAGTGCCGGCCGTGTCGGCCACGCCGCTCGACACGAGCTTGTTCGCGTAGCTGACGGGATGCGCGTGGCTGTCCAAGCGGTTGAAGTTGATCCACCAGGACCAGGGGCCCTGGGCGTTGCCTACCGACGCGCTCGCCTGCCGGCCGCTGTAGGTGTCTTCCGAGCGGTAAACGGAAAAGTCTTCGCCGAAGCTCGAAACGCCGGCGCGCAGCTCGAAGTCGGCGGGCATGCGCGTCACGTAGTCCACCACGGCGCCGACCGAATTGCCGGGGTACGCGGCCGAGAACGGCCCGTACAGCACGTCGACGCGCTCGATCTCCTCCGGTGTTACGAGGCCCCAGCGCGGCGTGAACGAGGCGCCGTTCCCGAGCAGGTTCGAAATCAGAATGCCGTCGACATAAACGAGCGAGCGGGCGCTATTGCCGGTGCCCGAGGCGCGGCTCGCGAGCACGGCGTGGTCGTAATCGCCGATGTAGCGCTTGCGAACCAGCAGGCTCGGAAAGTACTTCAATGCGTCCTCGGCGTCCGTTGCGTTGATGCGGACACGAACATCGCCGCCGGTGATGCCTTCGATCGTCGTCGGGATCCGGGTGGGCAACGAGCTCGGGCGGCGGCCGATAACGGTTACGGTGCCGAGCTCGCGATCGGGCGCACCTTCCGGCACCTGGGCGCCGCCCGCCAACGGCAGCGCCAGGGCGGCGCCCGCCGCGACCGCTGTTCCAAGACCTAGCCCTTGCCTCGCCATTCTTCTCGCCGCAGAAACGTTCAAGCGTGGGCAATTTTAGGTCCGTGGCCGCGGCACGGCCTGCGGCCGATTGTCGCAGGCGCACTTCATCCGCTGTGCGAAAATACGCGCGTGCCGGAGCTCAACTCTTCGCGGTTTTCGTTCGTCGATACGGCGGGACCGGCCGGCGCGCTGAAGCTGCTGTTCTGGCTGCGCATGGTGGCGATCGCCTCGCAAATCGCCGCGATCGGGACGGCGCATCTCGTGCTCGACGGGCCGCTGCCGTTGCGCGAGCTCAGCCTCGCGGTAGGCGCGCTCGCGCTGTGGAATGCGCTGAACTACCGTAGCGTGCACGCGCAGCGCACCGTGCACGACGGCGAGGTTGTGTTGCACCTCGGCGTGGACATCGCCGTTTTTACGGCGCTGCTGTACTTCACCGGCGGGCCCACGAACCCGTTCGTATCCTTGTACCTCGTGCCCATCTCCCTTGCGGCGACCTCGCTGCCGGCCCGCTACGCGTGGCTCACGGTCATGCTGTGCGGTGCCGGCTACGCGCTTCTGTGGTGGCGCAGCGTGCCGCTGCCGCCCGTGCACGCGCGCTTCGGCAGCGAGTTCGATCTGCACCTCGCCGGCATGTGGGTGAACTTCGTGATCGCGGCCGTGCTCATTGCATTGTTCGTCGGCCGCATGGCACGCCTGGTGCGGCAGCGCGACGGCGAGCTCGCCGCCATGCGCGAGAACGCGTTGCGCGACCAGCAAGTCGTCGAGCTCGGCACGCTTGCGGCAGGCACGGCGCACGAGCTCAACACGCCGCTCTCCACGCTCGCAATCATCGCGAGCGAGCTCGACGAGACCACCACGGACCCCGCGCAGAAGCAGCAGCTGCGCGCGATGCTGGAAGAAATCCGCGTGATCAATGAGCGGCTGAATCGGATCGCGAGCGGCGTGCACGCGGAACGCAGCGCCGGCGCGCGCCACGCGAACCTGAAGACCTTTCTCGACGAGCTGCTGGCGCGCTGGCGCGAAGCGCACTCCGACATCGAGCTTGCCGTTGCCTTCGACGCGGCTCGGGCCGACGTGGCCGTAGTGGTCGAATCCACCATCGAGCAAGCGATCCGGAACGTGCTCGACAACGCGGCGCACGCCACGCGCGCGAACGGCGGCGGGCGCATCGACGTGGCGATCGCGCTCAACGGCACGCGCTTGACGCTCGCCGTCACGGATCAGGGCGCCGGGCTGGACCCTGCGGTGCGAGACGACGTGGGGCTGCGGGCCGTGTCGACCAAAGAGCGCGGCCTCGGCATTGGGCTGCTGCTGTCGCGGGCAGCTTTGCAGCGCTTCGGCGGCCGCCTCGATCTGAAAGACGCGCCGCTCGGCGGCGTAGAAGCGCACATCGAGCTGCCGCTCGACGAGTTGCTCGCCGATGCCCGCTGAAGCGCAAAGCTCGGTGCTCGTCATTGATGACGATCAGCGATTTGCCGTGACGCTCGCCGCAGCGCTCGCGCGCCGCGGTTACGTGGCGCACGTGGCGCACGACGCGGCTGCGGCGCTGGCGACCGCTCGAGCCAAACAACTTGCCGCCGCGGTGGTCGATCTCAAGCTTGGCGCCGACGACGGGCTTGCGCTGATCGAGCCGCTGCGCCGCGCGCACCCGCAAATGCGCATCGTCGTGCTCACCGGCTACGCGAGCATCGCAACGGCCGTCAAAGCCATCAAGCTCGGCGCGGACGACTACCTGGCGAAGCCCGTCACGGCGAGTGCAGTGGCCGCCGTGCTCGAACGCCGCGCGCGCGCCGAAGGGGCCGAGCACGCCGCGCCGCTCGAGCAAATGTCGCCGCGGCGCCTGGAGTGGGAGCACATCCAGAGAGTGCTCGCCGAGCACGACGGCAATATTTCCGCCACGGCGCGCACCTTACACATGCACCGGCGCACGTTGCAGCGCAAGCTCGCCAAGCGCCCCACGCGAAGTTGACGCGCCGGACTACGCCCGCGCCGGCGCGAGGTCAGCCGCGTGTGGGCTCCTGCCAGCGCGCGCGCTTGTCGTAGTGGGCCTGAAGCTCCTTGATGACCATGAGCAGCTCGTCCGGCGCGAGCAGGACGGTGGTATTGGACTCTTGCTCGATAGCCACGAAGCCCTCTTCGACGGCGTAAATCTTGGTCGCGAAGAGACCTCCCAGGTTCTTGGTCATCCTTGTTTCTCCAAAATCAGTACAAGGCCGGCAAAGCCGGCAGCTGCGGCCTCGATACGCATGCCGCCCGGTTCCTCTTGCACGAAAAATGCCAGGACGCTCGGGGCTCGCGGGTATCGCCGAACGAGTGCGGCGCGGAAGGCCGGTGCAGCGGCACTGGCTAGAGGTGAACGAGGCCGCGCTTGTGGGCGATTGCGACGGCTTCCGTGCGGCTCATTGCGTCGAGCTTCGTGAGAATCGCCTTCACGTGCGTCTTGGCGGTGCCTTCGGTGATTGCGAGCCGCCGCGCGATGTCCTTGTTGCTGCGCCCTTGCGCGAGTAGCTGAAGCACGTCGGCTTCGCGCTGCGTGAGCGTGGGCTTGCCCATGCGCTGCAGCGCTTTGACCGCCACCGACGAAGACGTGTACTGGCGCCCTTGGCCGATCGTCCGGATGGCCGACAGAATTTCCTGCCGGCCGGCGTCCTTTAATAGGTAGCCCATTGCGCCGTGGCTCAGGCAACGGAAGATGTCTTCGTCGCCGTCGTGTGTGGTCATGATCAAGATGCGCGCGTTCGCGTGCTTCGTAATCACTTCCTCGACCACTGCTACGCCGTCCTTTCTGGGCATGCGCAGATCGAGCACCATGACGTCCGGCTGGTACCGCTCGTAGAGCGCAACGGCGTCTTCGCCGTTGTCGGCCTCGGCGACCACTTCCAGGTCGTGTTGCTGGTTGATGATGGCTGCGAGCCCGTCGCGTACGACGGGATGATCGTCGGCCAGGATCAACCTGAGCTTGGCCGTCGCGCTCATGGCGACACCTGCTTCGGTATGCGGACCACGACCGACGTTCCGGCGTGCGGCCGGCTTCGGATGGCCCACTCGGCGCCGATCGCCGCCGCGCGCTCGCGCATGCTCGTGAGGCCGAATCCGTCTTGCGCTGCGATCTCGGCATCGCCGGGCAGGCCCACACCGTCGTCGACCACGGACAGCTCCCAGTGGGTGTCGTCGTTCGTCATCGAGATGCGAATCGTGTGAGGGCGAGCATGCCGCACGGCATTGCTGACGGCTTCCTGAGCGATTCGTAACAGCTCGTGCTCGTGCTCCGGTGTGAACTGCGCGGGCCAGGCGCTGCTCTCGAGCGTCGCCCTGATGCGGCCCGGGATCGTCGAACGCTCGGCGAGCTCGCGCAGCGCATCCTCGAGGCGCCTGCAGCGCGACGGCGCGGGCCGTAACGCCATCACGGAGCGGCGTGCGTCGGCCAAGCCTTCGCGCGCGAGGTTGGAGATTCGCGTGAGCAGCGCGGCGTGCGGCCCCGAGTCGCCCGCCGGCTGCTCGGCGGCGCCAAGCTGGAGAAGAATGCCCGTGAACGCTTGCGCAATTCCGTCATGGATTTCCTGCGCAATGCGATTGCGCTCGGCGAGAACGGCAACATCGCGCGCGGCATCCGTTCGGCGCGCGAACTCGATCGCGATGGTCGCGGCGTGCGAAAGGCCGACGAGCACCTCACTTTCGCGGAGCTGCTCGTCGATCGGGCGCTTGAAGCTCAGCAGCATGCAGCCGACGAGGTTCTCCCCGAACACCAGCGGAAACGCCAGCACTCCGGTGTCCTCGAGCCGGCGGTGATGCTCGATCATCTCCGGCCATTCGATTGCGACCGAGCGGCCGAGGTCGAAGTAGGTCGGCGCCCATTTGCGCTGCGTGTGGCCGGCGGCACCGAGGCCAAACGGATTTTCGACGGTGAGCGGCAGAGTCGCAGGGTAGGGCGCGGGCTCCAGGCGGCCGTCGCGCATGTAGGCGAGCAAGCGCCATTCGTCGTGCGATGCGTCGCGCACGACCACGGCGCCGCCCGCGGCCTCGAGCCGCTCCGCCCCTTCCATGAGCACGTGCCCGCCCAAAAATGCGCCGAGCTCCGTCTCGCCGGCGAGCTGCTCGAGCTTGCGCAGCACCGCGGCCTTGTCGTTGACCAACGCGCGCTCGCGCTCGCGGCGCACCGCGTCCACCAACCGCTCGCGGTGCAGCGCTGCGCCGATCACACCGGCGGCCGTCTCGAGCGCCGAGAGCTCGGCGCTGCCGATCTCGCGCCGTTCGCCGTGTGAGACGAAGCCTACGACGCCGACGAAGTCCGTGCCCACGAAAATCGGTACGAGCGCTTTGGTGTTGTCCGCGGCGCATTGCTCGGCGGCGGCCTGCTCGGCGCAGTCGACGGCACCTTCGTAGCACAGCACGGAGCGGCCGCAGCACAGATCGGCGGACAAACCCGGATGCTGGTTGCTCCACCGTTCCAGCGACACGCATTCCGGCTGACGCGCTGGGCTCATCTCCGGTGAGGGACTGCGCGCGCGCCATTCGGCGGCGAGCGCGAGTTGGTCGCGGTCTCCGGGTTGAGTGAGCATCAAGCTCACGCGATCTGCACCCGCGGCCTCGCCGACGAGCTGCAAGACCTTGGGCACGACGGCCATGACGTCCGGCGCCTGCAGCAACAGGCGGCTCGCCGCCGCCGAAGCTGCGAGCAACCGCTCACGCCGCTCCGCGGACGCGATGGCTACTTGCGCCGCGGTGCGGCGGCCGGCCGCAAGCTCCGTTGGAGCCACGACCGGCGCCGGCATGCCCGCGTGGGACTCGTTGGGCTGACGCGTGGAGCTGACCATGCCGGGGAGTCTAGCCCGATGGGAACGGCCGCGAACACGGCCTCTACCGAGCGAGCCGCCGGCTCTACCCCTTTTGGGAGAGAGGGCACTGAACGTAAGGCGGACGTGGTTCATCGGTACCATCGGCGCACCTCATCGGCTTGCGAGTGCGTGCCGGAACGTCAGCGTTCCGAAGCGGGACTCCGTTTTTTGGGTGGCGTATTCCTTGGTGCGATACGTGGCGCCCAACGTGGCCTCCCATCCGCGCCAATCGAGGGCCACGCCGAGCGCAAGCTCCGCGCCGAACGTCTCTCGGTCGACGTTTGCGCTCTCGCGCCAGGTGTTGCCGTCGAGCGTGATGTCTTGCAGCACCACACGGGCGTCGACGGCCACGAAACCATGGATCGACGGCCGGCTCGGTGATTTGCCGCCCCACTGCGCGGGCGGCGTGTTCTGCCCGTATGAAAGCGTGGCCGTACCGAAGTTGTCCGGCAAGTTTTTGCCGATCCGCAGCTCCGCGCCGGCGTTGGCGAACGTGGCGAGATTGCCGATGCTTCCGCCGTAGTGCGTTGTGAGGTCGGCGAGCTGGCGCGCCGGCTCGATGCGCCAGCGGCGAAAACGCTCGTGCAAGATTCTGAACACCGGCTCGTCGTTGAGCTGATGGTCCCAGCCGAGAAATCGATCGGCGCCCACCGCGTCGTGCACGAGCTCCTGCGTTTGCTCGGCGAGCGCGGAGGGCCCGACGATGCCGATGTCGAGCGACGTGGAACGCATCGAATCGCGATCGCGGCCGTTGTAGGTGAGCCCTGCGAACAGCAGTCCCGCGTAAGGCCGGTCGCGCGGATCGGGCTGCTCGAGACGCCAGTCCTCGGGCGTGTACATGCGCTGGCCGATCGTCCAGGTGGCATTGTTTTCGTCGAATCCCTTCGGCTGCAGCCGCCGCAGCTTGTCGTGGGCCCAGCGGAGGCCTGACGCGGATCCTGCATCGTCGAAGCTTTCGACCGTCGCCGATGTGGCCCCCACTTGCACGCCGCTCGTGTACTCGCGATCGGTGCCCGTGAAGAGGTCGTTGTCGATGCGTATGAACAGGTTGCTGGGTTGCGCAGCGTACGCGACGCTCGCCATGAATAGCGCAGCGCCCACGGCCAACTGCGCTGCTCGTCGTGGCGCCGTGCTGTTGTTTTTCATCGCCGTGCTTCTCCCTGCCGTTGGCGTTCACGCTACGCGGCGCGAGTGCGCGATTCGTCGCTCGGCAGGGAGAAGCGCGGTCGCGCTTAACGACGACCTGTGACTACCTCATTAGGGATAGGAGAGGGCGGCTCGTGGAATGAAGACGCTCGCCGCTCCGGCGCGTGGGCTTACGCGCGGCTTCCGGACGATGATCGTCGGCGGCGAACCGCGTGCGGCGAGCGCGAAATCGCCGGCGGCGGCGCCTGCCTCGTCGAGCGCGTTAGGCGGCCTCGAGGATCGCCGTGACGCCCATGCCGCCGGCCGTGCATACCGAGATCAAGCCGCGGCCGTTGCCGCGCTGACTCAGCAGCTTCGTTAGCGTGCCGAGGATGCGGGTGCCCGTGGCCGCGAAGGGGTGGCCGATCGCGACGCTGCCGCCTTTGATGTTGAGCTTGCCGCGATCGATCGAGCCCATGGCCCGGTCGCGGCCGAGGCGCTCGCGGCAAAATTTTTCCGATTCCCAGGCCTTCAGCGTTGCGAGGGTCTGCGCCGCGAACGCCTCGTGAATCTCGTAGAAGTCGAAGTCCTGCAGGGCGAGGTTCGCCTCGGCGAGCATGGCGGACACCGCATACGCCGGCGCCATCAGGAGGCCCTCCTTGGCCACGAAGTCGACGGCGGCTTCGCGCGCGTAGGTGAGGTAAGCCGCAATCGGCAAACCGCGCGCGCGCGCCCACTCTTCGGAGGCCAGCAGCACGGCCGACGCGCCATCGGTGAGCGGTGTGCTGTTGCCGGCCGTTAGCGTGCCGTTGGGCCCGCGGTCGAACACAGGTCGGAGCTTCGCGAGCTGCTCCAGGCTCGTGTCGGTGCGAAGGTTGTTGTCGCGCTTCACGCCTTGGAATTCGACGACGAGATCGTCGTAGAACCCTTCCGCGTAGGCGCGCGCCGCGTTCTGATGACTCGCGAGCGCGAGGCGGTCCTGATCTTCGCGCGAGAGCTGCCATTGCTTGGCCGTGATCTCCATGCTCTCGCCCATCGACAGCTTCGTGCGCGGCTCCATCACGTCGGGGAAGATGGGCTTGAAATGTTTCGGGCGCAGCTTCAGCCACGGGGAAAGGCGCGCGCCCAGCGTGCGGCCGCGCGCGCTCTCGAGCAACAGCGCTCGATAGGCGTCGGGGTAGACGAGCGGCACGTCGCTGATCGAGTCCGTGCCTCCGGCGATGCCGGCGTCGATGAGCCCCGTGGAGATCTTCGTGCCGATGATGATCGCCGCCGACAGGCTCGTGCCGCAGGCGCGCTGAATGTCGAACGCCGGCGTCTCCGGCGCGAGGCCCGACGACAGCGTGGACTCGCGCGCCAAGTTGAAGTCGCGCGAGTGCTTGATCACCGCGCCGAGCGACACGTCGCCTAGGCGCTCGCCGGCCAGCGAGTAGCGCGCAACGAGCGCTTTGAGCACGGCGGTCATCATGTCCTGGTTCGAGCAGCGGGCGTAGGCGGTGTGCGCGCGGCAGAACGGAATGCGAAGGCCGCCGATCACGGCCACCCGGCGAGCTTGTTGATTGCGCATGCGACGCTCCGTGAAACCAGGCGTCCAGTATAAATGTGCGGCCACTGCGCGTGGTGGCGCGGCACTGCGTCGTGTTCTTGCCGGGAAAGGCACTCTACAATCGCCGCCATGAAGGCCGTGGTTTTGAAGGCGGTGCTCGCTACGGCCGCCGTTGCCGGCTGTGGCGGCGTCAGCGATCCCGAAGCTGAGATCCGCGCGCTGCTCGCGCAAGCGGAGGAAGCGGCAGAGGCGCGCGACGCCGGCTTTTTCGGCGCTCTCGTCGGAACGAGCTATCGCGACGCGCGCGGCAACGACCGCAGCGAGATCGTGCGCAGGGTGCGCGGCTACTTCATCGCCAATCAGCGCATCGAAATCGTGAGCCGCGTGGACGAGGTGGTTCTCGAAGGCGCCGACGCCGCGCGCGCCGTGGTGCACGCGGGCATGCTCGGCCAGCGCTCGGGCGCCGAGCTGCTCGGTGGCGTGGACGCGGACCTGTATCGCTTCGAGCTCGAGCTCGTCAACGAGGGCGGCGAATGGCGCATCATCGGCGCGGACTGGGACCGGGCTCTAGGAGACTAAGCATGCGGATCTTCACCGTTGTCGTAGTGGCGTTGGCCGGCGTGCTGTCGATTGGCTGCGCATCTGCGCAGCGCGGCTCGAGCGTGCCGCCCCGCATCACCGTGGAGAACCTCGAGCCGCTGCCGTCGAGCGGGGGCCGGCAACGCTTCCGCGTGGGCCTGCTCATCGACAATCAGAACACCGAGCCGCTGCCCATCAAGAGCTTCGAGTTCAAGCTGCGGCTCGCGGACGAAGGCATCGTCGACGGCAGCTCGACCACGCCGCTGACGGTAGAGGCGCTCGACCAGCAGACCGTCACGCTCGAGATCGCCAGCGAGATCGTGTCGTCGGTGTCGCGCCTCTTGTCGTTCGTGCAAGGCCCCGAGAACACTCTTCCGTACGAGATCTACGGCACCGTGACTCTCGATCGCCGGCTCAGAGAGCCCCTGCGGTTCAGCTCGAGCGGGCAGGTGCCGCTCGTGATGACGGGCGCGCGCTAACGGCCAGGCCCGCATGTCCTTGCGGTTGCAGTTGCTCGCCGTCGGTTTGCTGACGCTGGTGCTGCCGTGGACGGGCTACCGCTACGTTCAAGAGATGGAAACGGCGTTGCGCGGCGGTCTCGAGCGATCGCTGCTCGCGCGCGCCGCCACAGTGGCCACCGCGCTCGAGGAGCAAAGCGCCGCGTTGTGCGCGCTTCCCGAATGCGATCCGCAACGCGTGGGCACCACGCTCTACGCCACGGCGCTGGCGCGTGAGCCCGACCTCGACGGCGTGCGTGACGACCACTGGCGCGCGCGCGACGAGGCCGGCGTCGCGCTCGGCGGCGGGCATCGCGTGTCGACCGGCACGTTCGGCCGCTTCGCTTATCTGTTCATCAATGTTGCGGACCGCGACATCGTGTACCAGCGCCTTCCCGGCCAGGGGCCGCACGGCGACCGCGTGGTGCTGGCCACGGACCCCGGAGTCGCTCGCTGGTGGTTGCTGACGACGGCCGCGCCGGGTGCGTTTCGCGCGCAGGAAACCGGCCCCGATCTGTTCGAACCGAGCGAGATGCACGATGGGCGCGTGATCGGCGCATGGCAAGAGACTGCGGAAGGCTATGCACTCGAGGTGCGCGTGCCGCTGAACTTGGTGGGCGACGCGCTCGCGGTGGGCGTGATCGATGTGGATAGCGCCGGCGCGGATTACGGCGTGGAGCTGCACGCCACGTGGGACACCGAAACCGGAACAGCGGGCCGCTTCATTCGGCAGATACCGGAGCTGCAAAGCGTGCTCGCGCAATTCGGGCGCACGGAAGGGCGCTTGCGGGTGCTCGACCAGGACGGCTGGGTGCTTGCCGCCACGGGCCGCGTTTCGCCGGGCGCCGCCGGCGAGGGCGGCTCGAGCGCGCTCGGCGGGCTGTTCCGCTGGCTGCTCGAGCAACCCGATCCTCCGTATCCGCCCGAGAGCCCGGCCGGCCGGGTGGCCGACGAGACGTTGCGGCAAGCGTTGCTCGGCCGTGAGGCCACGGCCTGGTACGGCAGCGGGCCCGAGCGCGAAGCGATCGTGGCCGCAGCGGCGCCGATCCAAGGCGCTTCAGGCGTCCAGGGCGCTGTGGTCCTCGAGCAAGCCAGCGAGCCGATATTGACGGTGACGGACCGCGCGCTGGTGCGCTTGATGACGTTGACCCTGCTGGCGACGGTCGTCGTAGCCGTGGGGCTGCTCGGCTACGCGACCTGGCTGTCGCTGCGTGTGCGCCGGCTCGCACGCGCGGCGGAAAACGCGCTCGGCCCGCGCGGCGAGATCCGCAGCGGCATGCCGGGCTCGACGGCCGGCGACGAGATCGGCACGCTCGCGCGCAGCTTCGCGGCGCTGCTCGAGCGGCTGCGCGAGCACACCGAATATCTGCGCACCCTCGCGAGCAAGCTCTCGCACGAGCTGCGCACGCCGCTCGCCGTGGTGACCACGTCGCTCGATAACCTCGAGCACGAGGTGAACGCGCCTGCGGCGGACGAGTACTTGTCGCGCTTGCGGCAAGGCACAAAGAGGCTCGACGCCATTCTGGCGGCCATGAGCGAAGCGACGGAGCTCGAGCAGGCCATTCGCGAGACGCGCGCGCAGCCGTTCGATCTTGCGGCGGTCGTCACCGCATGCTGCACGGCGTACCGCGACGTCTATCCGCAGCGCGACATCGTGTGCCGCTCCGAAATCGCCAACGCCACGATCGTGGGCTCCGGCGAGCTCGTAGCCCAGCTGCTCGACAAGCTCATCGACAACGCCGTGAGCTTCAGCGCACCCGACAGCCGCATCGACGTGGGCCTCGCGGCGGCCGGCGACGAGCTGGTGCTGTCGGTGGCCAACCGCGGCCCTGCGCTGCCGGCGAAGATGCGCGGGCGGTTGTTCGACTCGCTGGTCTCGATTCGCGCGCAGCGCGACGGCCGCCCGCACCTGGGGTTGGGGCTGCACATCGTGGCACTCGTCGCGGATTTCCACGGCGGGCGCTGCGAGGCCGACGACCTGCCCGATTCGGGCGGCGTCGTGTTCCGAGTGTGGTTCCCGCGGCGCGAGGCTTAAGAGACCGGGCCGCCGAGCGAAAGCTTCGGTGCCGGCAGCTCGCTGGCACCCATGAGGAACTCGTCGACGGCGCGCGCCGCGCCGCGCCCTTCGTTGATGGCCCAGACGACGAGCGACTGGCCGCGCCGGCAGTCGCCGGCCGCGAACACGCCGGGCACGCTGGTTGCGAAGCGACCGTACGCGGCGCGGTAGTTCGAGCGCGCATCGAGCTCGAGGCCAAGCGCCGTGGCGAGATACGCCTCGGGCCCGAGGAAGCCCATGGCTAGCAATACGAGGTCGGCTTCGAGCAGCTCCGACGAATCCTCGACATCCGTCATCTTCGGCACGCCGTTCACGAGCTGCCATTCGATGCGGTTGATGCGCACCGAAGCGACCTTGCCGTCGCTGCCCAAAAACTCCTTCGAGACGACGGCGTAGTTGCGCGGATCGGCGCCGAAGCGCGTGATGGATTCCTCGTGCGCGTAGTCCGTGCGAAGTATCTTCGGCCACAGCGGCCAGGGGTTGTCGGGCGCGCGCTTCGCCGGCGGCTGGTCGAGCAGCTCGAGGTTCATCAGGCTCTTGCAGCCGTGCCGCAGCGCCGTGCCGATGCAGTCGGCGCCCGTGTCGCCGCCGCCGATCACGACGACGCGCTTGTCCAAGGCGCTCAAGTACTGTCCGTCGGCCAGGTTGCTCGCGAGCAGGCTCTTGGTGTTGGCCGTCAGGAAGTCCATCGCAAAGTGGATGCCTTGAAGCTCGCGGCCGGGAATTTTCAGATCGCGCGGCTGCGTTGCGCCCGTGGCGAGCAGCAGCGCGTCGTGCTCGGCGCGGAGCTTGTTCGGATCCACGGAGTTGCCGACATCGGCGTTCACGACGAATTCGATGCCGGCGGCGCGCAGCAAATCGACGCGCCGGTTCACGACGCCCTTGTCGAGCTTCATGTTCGGAATGCCGTACATCAAGAGGCCGCCGATGCGGTCGGCGCGCTCGAAGACGGTGACTTGATGCCCGGCCCTGTTGAGCTGCTCGGCCGCCGCGAGCCCGGCGGGGCCGGAGCCGACGATGGCGACGCGCTTGCCGCTGCGTGCGGCCGGCACGATGGGCTTTACCCACCCTTCCGCGAAGCCGCGATCGATGATCGCGTTCTCGAGGTTCTTGATGGTGACCGGCGGATCGGTGATGCCGAGCACACACGCGCCCTCGCACGGCGCGGGACAGGTGCGGCCCGTGAACTCGGGAAAATTGTTGGTCTTGTGCAGCCGATCGAGCGCTTCCCGCCAACGGCCCTGGTAGACCAAGTCGTTCCACTCGGGAATGAGGTTGTCGACCGGGCAACCGCTATCGGACTGGCAAAACGGCACACCGCAATCCATGCAGCGTGCTGCTTGAATGCGCATGTGCTCCTCGGCGGGCTCCGTGAAGATCTCGCGGAAATCGCCCAGGCGCTCGCGAGCCTCCCGGTAGGGCACGCTCTTCTTCGGATACTCCATGAAGCCGGTGGGCTTACCCATTGTTGCGATCCGTGCCTGGCCGTTAGCGTGCTTGTGCGACGAACGTTCCCGTTTCGTCGTTGCGAAGCGTCTGTTCGACTTCTTCATCGTGCCGCCTGCGCTCGGCCAGCACGCGTTTGTAGTCGGTTGGCATGACCTTCACGAATTGCTGCAACGACGTGGGCCATTCGTCGAGGATCTTGGCGGCCACGGGCGAGCCCGTGTACTCGCGGTGCAGGTCGAGCATCTCGCGCAGCTCGGCGATGTCCTCGTCGTCCTCGACGGGCTCGAGATCGACCGTGCCGGTGTTGCACTTCACCGCGAAGTCGCGCTGCGGATTCCAAACGAACGCGATGCCGCCCGACATGCCCGCGGCGAAATTGCGGCCCGTGGAGCCCAAGATCACGGCGCGCCCACCCGTCATGTACTCGCAGCCGTGGTCGCCGACGCCCTCGACGACGGCCTTGGCGCCGCTGTTGCGTACGCAGAAGCGCTCGGCCGCTCTGCCGCGGAAGAACGCGCGTCCGCTCGTGGCGCCGTACAGCGCCACGTTGCCGATGAGCACGTTGTCCTCGGCCTTGAACGTGGCCATCTTCGGCGGATAGATGATCAGGCGCCCGCCGGACAGCCCTTTGCCCACGTAGTCGTTGCTGTCGCCTTCGAGCTCGAGCGTGATGCCCTTGGCGAGGAACGCGCCGAAGCTTTGGCCCGCCGTGCCCGTGAACTTGAAGCGCACGGTGTCGTAGGGCAGCGCGTCGGCGCCCC
>CAMPKU010000067.1 GCA_946887385.1 uncultured Gammaproteobacteria bacterium | reverse complement strand
GCCGTGTCGGCCAGCCGAGCCGAAAATCGACTGCCCGCCGCGTCCGGCACTGCGTGATCCTCGATTGCCGCGCCGCGCGCGGCGAGCTGCGCGAGCAGCGTGGCACGTGCCGGATATTGCTCGGCGAGATCGGCGACGACGACTCTGCCGTGGATGGTGGCGTGAGCCGCAAGCGCGGCCTCGAGCTCGGCGCGATCGACGCACCCATGGCCGTCGAGCCAAGCGCGGTACCGGCGCGCCCAGCTCAAGAATGCGCGGTAATCGACTTGAGCCGCAGCGGCGCGCTGCTCGGCCGCATCGATTTGCCAGCGATGCAGCAACTGCCAACCGCCGGCCGCCCACTCGGCGGCGCCCGCATGGCCGATGAGCTCGTTGCTCTCTTCGGACTCTGCGATGACGCGCCGCCAAAGGGCGGACGATTGATTCGCCGTGAGCGCCGGGCCTTGCTGCTGCGCGTGCTCGAGCCAGAGCTCATCGAGCCACGCGCTGTACGAGACGACAGGCGGAGTCTCCCAGGCGCGCTCGCCGCCGGCGATCCGCTGCGCGCAAAGATGCAGCTCCCACTGTCGTGCGGCGAGCGCGTTGCGAACGACGATCGTCGAGCGCTCTTTTGCGCCCGCTTGACCTGCCATCAAGCGGTTTCGAGACGCGGCGGCCTGTCTGCGATTTGCTCGAGTACGTGCTCGACGCGCTGGAACACCTCAGCCAGACGAGCCTCGTCGGGAAGCGTCGTGATGCGGAAGTGATCGCGATATGTGGTGTTGAAGCTCGATCCCGGCGCGACGAGCACGTGCTGCTGCTCGAGCAGCTCCATTGCAAACGCTTCGTCGTCGAAGCCCGGCAGCTTTTGCTTGTCCACGCCGATGAACGCATACATCGAGCCGCGCGGTGCCACGAGGTGCAAGTACCGGCTGCGTGCCACGCCGTCCATGATGGCCTGCCGCGACTGATACAGCCGGCCGCCCGGCGCGCACAGCTTGTGGATGCTTTGGAAACCGCCGAGCGCGGTCTGCACGGCCCATTGGCCAGGCACGTTGCTGCAAAGACGCAGCGCCGCCAGCAAGTCGAGCGCGCTCAGGTATTTCTCCGAACGCTCGACGGTGCCGCTGAACGACACCCAGCCCACACGGTAGCCGCACGCGCGATAGATCTTCGAGAGCCCGCTGAACGTGGCGCACAACGTGTCGCGGCACAGAGTGGCCATCGGCACGAATTCGGCGTCGTCGTACAGCATCTGATCGTAAATCTCGTCGCTCATGACCACGAGGTTGTGCCGCTCGGCGAGTCGCGCGAGCGCCGTGAGCCGCTCGCGGCTATACACCGCGCCCGTCGGATTGTTTGGGTTGATGATCACGATCGCGCGTGTGCGCGGCGTGATGAGCTTCTCGACCGCCTCGGGATCGGGGTTGAACTGCTGTGATTCCGGGCACGGGTAGTACACGGCGCGGCCGCCGTTGAGCACCGTTGCGGCCGTCCACAACGGATAGTCGGGGCTCGGAATCAACACTTCGTCGCCGGCGTTCAGCAGCGCGCGCAACGAAAGGTCGATCAGCTCGCTGACGCCGTTGCCCATGAACACATGATCGGCGTCGACGCCGTCGATGCCGCGCGCTTGCTGTTGCATCACCACGGCTTCGCGCGCCGGGAAAATGCCCTTCTGGTTGCAATAGGCCTCCGCCGACGCGAGGTTCTCGATCATTGCGAGCCGCATGGTCTCGGGCGTGCGCAAACCGAACAGCCCGGGGTTGCCGATGTTCAGCTGCACGATCTCGTAGCCCTGGCGCTCGAGCTCATGGGCGCGCCGAGCCAGCTTGCCGCGAATTTCGTAGCGCACGTTCTTGAGCTGGGAGCTGGCTTCGATCTCGGCGGAATGGCGCAACACGGCAAGTACCTGCAAGCTTGGAAAGAATCGGTGGATTGTCTTACCACGCTCCGCCGTTTCGGCCAAGCGGCTGCGTGGCAAACGCGCGGCAAAACGGGCTCCTAAGGCTCGGCTCCAGTCGCGATGGGGCGAGCGGGATCGCGGATCCATTCGCTCCACGAGCCCGCGTAGAGCCGCCCGCCTGGCAAGCCGGCGGCCTCCATCGCGAGCAGCAGATGACAGGCCGTGACGCCGGAGCCGCACATGGCGATGAGCCGGCTGGGGTCGCGGCCGCCGAGCAGCGCTTTGAGCTCCGCGCGCAGCTCGGCCGCCGGGCGGAAACGCCCCTCCGCCGTCACGTTCGCGGAAAACGGCCGATTTAGCGCGCCCGGCACATGGCCCGCGCGCGAATCGATCGGCTCGTGCTCGCCGCGGTAGCGCGGTGCCGCGCGCGCGTCGACGAGCAGGTCACCGGCCGCTTGCCGCGCCGCGAGCTCGGCCGTGGTGACCGCGCCCGCGGTCGCGCTGCGCCCCGGCTCGTAGCGCCGCGCACGCTGCGCCGGCGCTACTTGCTCCAGCGCGCCGCCGGCGGCCATCCACGCCGCGAAGCCGCCGTCGAGTACGGCACAGCGCTCGTGGCCCACCCAGCGAAGCAGCCACCAAAGACGAGCGGCAACCGCCCCGCTCCCTTCGTCGTAGGCGATCACGGTGTCGTCGGCGCCGATGCCCCAACTGCCGAGCGTTGCCGCGAATCGATCGCGCTCGGGCAGAGGATGCCGGCCTTCGGCCGCGCCGGGCGGCCGCGCCAGGTCGTCGTCGAGGTGCGCGTAGCGCGCGCCCGGGAGGTGGCCGCGAGCATAGCCTGCTCTGCCGGCCTGCGGGTCGGTGAGCGTGAAGCGGCAGTCCACGACGACCCAATCGACACGGCCGATGCAGCGTGCCAGGGTTTCGACGTCGATGAGGGGGCCGAAGGACACGGCGCCATTTTAGCGGGCCTCTGCCCGTCCGGCGCATTGCTAGAATCGCCGGCGCGAATCTCGCCCGGAGGTTAGCTCACTTGCACAGCGTGATCGTCGGCATCAAGCGCGTCGTCGATTACAACGCGCGCTTACAGGTCAAGCCCGACGGCTCCGGCATGGTGACCGAGGGCCAAAAGTGGACCATCAATCCGTTCGACGAGAACGCGATCGAAGCGGCGCTCGAGCTCAAGGACGCGGGCGCATTCGGCGAAGTGCTGCTCGTGACGATCGGTCCCGCCGCCAGCGAGCAGCAGCTGCGCATGGGTTTGGCGATGGGGGCCGATCGTGCGCTGCGCGTCGACGCGCCGGCCGAGCTCGAGCCGCTGACCGTCGCGCGCGCGTTGCACGCCGTGGCGCTGCGCGAGCAGCCCCAGCTCGTGCTGCTCGGCAAGCAAGCCGTTGACGACGATCACGGGCAAACGGGCCCCATGTTGGCTGCCCTATGGGACCGGCCCCAAGCGACGTTCGCCGCGCGGCTCGAGGTTCGCGGGGCGGTCGCGACGGTGAGCCGAGAGATCGACGCAGGTGTGGAGACCGTCGAGATCGATCTGCCCGCCGTCGTGACGGTAAGTTTGCGGCTCAATCAGCCGCGCCACTCGACACTGCCCGGAATCCTGAACGCAAAGCGCAAGCCGCTGGCCGTGATGTCTCTCGCGGAGCTCGGCGTGAACGCCGAACGGCAATTCGTCGTCGAAAGTTTTGCGGCTCCGCCCGGCCGCGGCGTTTGCGTGCGGGCGACGAGCGTGGCGGAGCTGGTCGCGGCGCTCCGCGCCCGCGGCGCGTTGCCATGAGCCGCGCGCTCGTCATTGCCGAGCACGACGGCGCAACGCTCGACATTGCCACGGCGAAGTGCGTGCGCTGCGCGCTCGACTTGCGCCCCGCCGAGATCGTCGTGGCGGTGCTCGCGCACGGCGGTGCGGAGATCGCCGGGCAAGCGGCGCGGCTCGAGGGCGTGACCGAAGTGGCGCTCGTCGATGCGCCGTACAATGCCGCGCGCCTCGCGGCGATAGCGGCGCCGCAAGTGGCGAGGTTGAGCGCGGGCTTCACGCACGTGCTGGCGCCGTCGTCCACGTTCGGTAAGGATTTGTTGCCGCGCGTGGCGGCGCTGCTCGGCGTGGGCCAGTTGAGCGACGTGCTCGCGGTCGTCGATCCGCAGCGCTTTCGTCGGCCGATTCATGCCGGCAGCGCCGTCGTCACCGTGGCCGCCGATCCGCGGCGGCCTGTCGTGGCGACGGTGCGCCTCGCCTCCTATACCGCCGCCGGGGCCGGCCCGCCCGCCTCGGTGCGCACGCTTACTCTCGACGTTGCGCTGCCGAGTCACACGCGGCTGCTCGAGCGCCGCGCCGGCGGCAGCTCGCGGCCGGATCTCGCGACGGCGGCGCGCGTCGTTGCCGGCGGGCGGGCGGTCGGCACGGAGGAAGCGTTCCGGCTCCTCGCCGAGCTGGCCGACGTGCTCGGCGCGGCGCTCGGCGGGTCGCGCGCGGCCGTCGACTTAGGGTTCGTGGGCAACGATCTACAGGTGGGCCAGACCGGCAAGATCATTGCGCCCGAGCTGTACGTCGCCGTCGGAATTTCCGGCGCCCTTCAGCACGTGACCGGCATCAAGGACGCCGGCACGATCGTCGCGATCAATCGAGATCCGCACGCGCCGATCTTCGCGATTGCCGACCTCGGCCTCGTCGCCGACCTCTTTCAAGCCGTGCCTGAGCTCATCGCCGCGCTCCGAGCGGAGCGCGGCGCCCGCGGCGCCTAGAGTTGCTTCAGGGCGCTCTCGGCGGAGCTGATGCCGAACTCGCCCGGCGGCTCCACATTCAAACTCGTGACCACGCCGTCATCCACGATCATGGAGAAGCGCTTGCTGCGCGTGCCCATTCCGAATTTGCTGGCGTCGAGCTCGAGGCCGAGAGCGCGCGCGTACTCGCCGTTGCCGTCCGCGAGCATCTCGACTTTGCCGGCGCACTTGCTGGCTTCGCCCCAGGCCTTCATCACGAACACGTCGTTGACGGCCATGCAGGCAATCGTGTCGACACCTTTCGCTTTGAGCTGCTCGGCGTTGTTGACGAAGCCCGGCAGGTGCTTCGCAGAGCACGTGGGCGTGAACGCGCCCGGAACCGAGAACAACACCACCTTCTTGCCCGCGAAGAGATCGTCGGTCGAAAGCGGCTCGGGGCCGTTGGCTCCCATTCGCGTGAACTGCCCTTTCGGCATCTTGTCGCCGACTTTGATGGTCATGTCGCTCGCTCCTTAACAAAGACGATGGATGAATGCGCCGGCGCCGCACGGCCGCCGAGGCGGGCCGGTATTATAGGTCGGGTGCGAGGCCGACGTAGCCGAGCGCCACGCGCTCCCTCGGCCGCGGCGTCAGGCGCCCACGGCCACCTCGAGCCGACGAGACCCGCGGCACGCGGGCAGAACAGGCCCCACAAGGCCTAAAGCGTTGACACGCTTTAGGGTTTTCCGGGATCATGCGCCCTCGATTCTTCATTCAGACTGAGATGAAAACCCAGCGCCACGCCCTTTCGGTAGACTTCCGTCGCGATAGGTGCGGGCGTTCGGGCTGACGACGAAAACTCATTGGATAAACCCCGCACCCGAAAGGCCTGCGGGGTTTTTTTTTCCGGCGCAGAGTGTGTTGATTTTGGAGAGATGCGATGAAGTTATTCACCGAAGCGGATGCCGATGCGAACGCGCTGCGCGGCGAGAAAATTGCGGTCCTCGGGTACGGTAGCCAAGGACGCGCGCATGCGATGAACCTGCGCGACTCCGGGTACGACGTGGTGATCGGCGTGCGACCCGACGGCAACACCACGCCGAAGGCACAGCGCGACGGATTCACCGTCAAGGCGCCCGTGGAAGCGGCCAAGAACGCAGGCCTGGTCGCATTTCTGGCCCCGGACCTCGCTCAAGCACAGCTTTACAAGGACATCGAGCCGAGCCTGAAGAACGGCGCCACGCTCTTGTTTGCGCACGGCTTCAACATTCACTACAAGCTCGTGCAACCGCGCGCAGATCTCGACGTCATTCTCATTGCCCCGAAAGGCCCCGGCGACTTGGTGCGCCGCCAGTACGAACAGGGCCGCGGTGTTCCGTGCTTGATGGCCGTTGCTCAGGATGCGAGCGGCACGGCGCAAGCGCGCGCTCTCGCCTACGCGCACGGCATCGGCGGCACGCGCGGCGGCGTGCTCGCCACCACGTTCGCCGAGGAAACCGAAACGGACCTGTTCGGCGAGCAAGCCGTGCTCTGCGGCGGCGCCACGGAGCTCATCGTGCGCGGCTTCCAGACGCTCGTGGAAGCCGGCTATCAACCCGAGGTGGCGTACTTCGAGTGCATGCACGAAATGAAGCTCATCGTGGATCTGCTGCACGAAGGCGGCTTGAAGAAGATGCATCAGTTCGTCAGCGACACGGCCAAGTACGGCGACCTCACGCGCGGCCCGCGGATCATCGACGCGCACGTGCGTGAGAACATGAAGCAGGTGCTCAAAGAGGTTCAGGACGGCACCTTCGCGAAGCAATGGATCGAAGAGAACCGCACGGGGCAGAAGAACTACAAGCGCTTGATGCAAGAGGATCTCGACCAGGGCATCGAGAAAGTAGGCAAAGAGCTGCGCGGCCGCATGAGCTGGCTGCAAGAATGAGCGCTTAGTTCGAGTGTCGACGAAAAGCCGGGAGCGAAGATCATGCCCTTGAAGGCGAGCAAGTACATTTGGCACGAAGGGAAGCTGGTGCCGTGGCACGAAGCCACGGTGCACGTGCTGAGCCATGCCCTGCACTACGGCTCGTCGGTATTCGAGGGCATTCGCGTTTACAAGACGCCGAGCGGCGCAGCCGGGTTTCGGCTCACGGATCACGTTCGGCGCCTTTACCGTTCGGCCAAGATCTACCGCATCAAGATTCCGTTCTCGCTCGAAGTGCTCGTCGACGCGTGCCGCGACGTGGTGCGTGAGAACGGCCTGCTGAACGGTGCGTACATTCGGCCGATCGCCTTTCGCGGTTACGGCGAAATGGGCGTGGCCGGCAACATCGAGCAGGCCGCCAACGTCTCGGTCGCCGCCTGGGAATGGGGTTCCTATCTCGGCGAAGGCGGCTTGGAGCAAGGCGTGGACGTTTGCGTCTCGTCCTGGCAGCGCGTGGCGCCGAACACGGTGCCGGCCCTCGCGAAAGCCGGCGGCAATTATTTGTCGAGCGCGCTCGTGACACTCGAGGCGCGGCGCCTAGGCTTTACCGAGGGTCTTGCCTTGAACACGGCGGGCTTCGTCAGCGAAGGCGCCGGCGAGAACCTGTTTCTGATCCAAGACGGCAAGCTCTACACGCCGCCCGTGGCTTCGTCGATCTTGGCGGGCATCACGCGCAACACCGTCATGCAGCTCGCCGAGTCGGCGGGTCTCACGGTGCTCGAGCAGAACATCCCGCGCGAGCTGCTCTACATCGCCGACGAGGTGTTCTTGACGGGCACGGCGGCCGAGATCACGCCGGTGCGCTCGGTCGACAAGATTCCCGTCGGCGAAGGCAAGCGGGGCCCGATCACGGAGCGGCTGCAAAAGCTCTTCTTCGGCCTCTTCGACGGCACGACGGCAGACCGCTGGGGTTGGCTCGAGCCGATCACGGATCAAAAGACCGGCCGCACGCGCCCGGTGGCCGTCTAGGGAGCCGCGCCGTGCAGTCGTTATTCGAGAAAATCTGGGCCTCGCACGTCGTCGCGCCCGAAACGGACGACACGCCGGCGGTGTTGTACATCGACCTGCACCTGCTGCATGAAGTCACCACGCCGCAAGCGTTCGATCTCTTGCGCGCGAAGGGTCTGCCCGTGCGCCGCACGGATCGTTGCCTTGCCACGCTCGATCATTCGACGCCCACCGTACCGGTCAACACGCTCAAAGATCTCGAGATCGTCAGCGAGCCCTCCGCCGCCAGGCAAGTGCGGCAAATGGAGAAGAACTGCAAAGAGTTCGGCATCGAGCTGCGCGGCTTCGGTAGCCGCGATCGCGGCATCGTGCACGTGATAGGGCCCGAGCTCGGCGCCACGCAGCCCGGCATGACCATCGTCTGCGGCGACTCGCACACCAGCACGCACGGCGCGTTCGGTGCGCTCGCCTTCGGCATCGGCACGACGGAGGTCGGGCACGTGCTTGCAACGCAGTGCCTGCTCCAGCGCAGACCCAAGACGCTTGCGATCGACGTGAGCGGCCGCTTGCCGTCCGACGTCACAGCCAAGGACTTGATCCTGAACATCATCGGCACCATCGGCGTCGGCGGCGGCACGGGCCACGTCATCGAGTATCGCGGCAGTGCGATTCGTGCGTTGTCGATGGAGCAACGCATGACGATCTGCAACATGTCGATCGAAGCCGGGGCGCGCGCCGGCATGGTGGCGCCCGACGACACCACGTACGAGTACATGGCCGGCCGGCCGCTCGCGCCGCAAGGCGCCGACTGGGACGCGGCGTTGAAGCGCTGGCGTGCCCTGCCGAGCGATTCGGACGCGAAGTTCGACCAGCAAGTGAGCATCGACGTGGCGAAGCTGAAGCCCATGGTCACGTTCGGCACGAATCCCGGCATGGTGATTCCAATCGACGAGGTGGTGCCCGAAGGTAACGACGCCGCGTTCCGTAAAGCGCTGGCGTACATGCAGCTCGAGTCCGGCAAGCCGCTGCTGGGCACCCCGGTGGACGTTGTGTTCATCGGCTCGTGCACGAATGGACGCTTGAGCGACATCCGCGACGCCGCCCGCATCCTGCGCGGCCGTCGCGTCGACGCGCGCGTGCGCTTGCTTGTGGTGCCGGGCTCGGCGGACGTCAAGCGCCAAGCCGAAGCAGAAGGCCTCGACGACGTCGTGCGAGCGGCGGGCGGCGAATGGCGCGAGGCCGGCTGCTCGATGTGCATCGGCATGAACGGCGACATCGTGCCGAGCGGCAAGTTGTCGGTGAGCACCAGCAATCGCAACTTCGAAGGCCGGCAAGGCAGCGGCGCACGCACGGTGCTCGCGAGCCCGCTGACGGCGGCGGCCGCCGCCGTGAAAGGCGTGATCGCCGATCCGCGCGAGCTCGTGAGCTAGAGCATGAAACCCGTGAAGCAGATTCGTTCGCGCACCGTGGTGCTGCCCGGCGACGACATCGACACCGATCAGATCATCCCGGCGCGCTTTCTCACCACGACCACGAAAGAAGGTCTCGGCCAGCATCTGTTCGCCGAGTGGCGTTACGACAAGGACGGCCGCGAGCGGCCCGAGTTCGCACTGAATCGCCCTGAAAATCGCGGTGCCGCCGTGCTCGTGGGCGGTCACAATTTCGGCTGCGGCTCCTCGCGCGAGCACGCGCCATGGGCGCTGCTCGACTTCGGCATCCGAGCCGTGGTGAGCACCGAGATCGCCGACATATTTCGCAGCAACTCGCTGAAGAACGGTCTGGTGCCCGTCATCGTGGATGCCGCGAGCCATCGTTGGCTGCTCGATCATCCCTCTGCCGAAGTTTTTATCGACCTCGAGTCGGCCACTATCGACATCGACGGCAGGAAGGTGGCCTTCCCGATCGACCGTTTTGCACGCTATTGCCTCATGAATGGCGTCGACCAGCTCGGCTTCCTGCTCGACCAGGAAGCCGCGATCCGCCGCTACGAGCAAGCGCAGGCATGAGCCGGCATATCGTG
Source organism: uncultured Gammaproteobacteria bacterium (assembly GCA_946887385.1). The sequence continues at coordinate 8,230 of CAMPKU010000067.1, read as the reverse complement.
GTGCTACCCGGCGACGGCGTCGGCCCCGAAGTTACGGCCGAGGCCGAGCGCGTTCTCGAAGCGGTATCCGCCAAGCACTCGCTCGCACTTCAGTTCGAGCACGCGCTGATCGGGGGCGCGGCCTACGATGCCGCCGGCTCGCCGCTGCCCGATGCCACGGTTGCCGCGTGCAAGGCGTCGGTGGGTATCCTGCTCGGCGCCGTGGGAGGGCCGAAGTGGGCCGACATCGCCGTGCCGCATCGGCCCGAGCAAGGTTTGCTCGCGATTCGCAAGGCGCTCGGGCTGTTCGCGAACCTGCGCCCCGTGGCCACGATGCCGGACCTCGTCAACGCTTCGCCGTTGAAGCCCGAAAAGCTGAAAGGCGTGGACATTCTCGTGATCCGCGAGCTGACCGGCGGCATCTACTTCGGCAAGCGTGCGCGTTCTGCCGACAGTGCATTCGATACCTGCGAGTACAGCGCAAGCGAAATCGAACGCGTTTGCCGAGTGGCCGGTACGCTCGCGATGGCGCGACGCAAGAAGGTCACTTCGGTCGACAAGGCCAACGTGCTCGACACGTCGCGGCTCTGGCGCGACGTAGCCACGCGAGTGTTCCGCATGGAGTTCCCGGAGCTCGAAGTCGAGCATCTCCTCGTCGACGCGGCCGCGATGCACCTCTTGAGCCGCCCCGCGGACTTCGACGTGATGGTGACCGAGAACATGTTCGGCGACATTCTCACCGACGAAGCGTCGATGCTCGCGGGATCGATGGGGCTGCTGCCCTCCGCCTCGTTGGGCGACGGTACCGGCCCCGGGCTCTACGAGCCGATTCATGGTTCGGCGCCCGACATCGCCGGCCAAGGCGTCGCGAATCCGTGCGGCACCATCTTGAGCGCGGCCCTGCTGTTGCGTCACGGCTGCGGCGCCGAGGCGGCGGCGCAGGATGTGGAAGCGGCCGTGGCCGCAGCCATCCGTTCGGGCGCTCGCACGCGCGACATCGCTGCCCCGGGGGCGCGCGACTGGCTCCACACGCACGCCTTTACCGACGTGGTTTTGCGGCATCTCGCCGCGCATTGATCCTGTAGCTTGACCTGCGGTGAGGCATTCAGGTACTGTGCTAACGCGCTATTACATTAGCGCGCTATTTCATTGTTACGGCGGCGTGCCATGAAAGCAAGCAAACTACGCTCACCTCGTACTGCGGCTCGTGCCGAGCAAGGGCTGTACCGCGCGATCTTGAGCCTGCGCACCGAAGGCGAGTGCGAGCAGTTCTTCGCGGATCTGTGCACGCCCGCGGAGCTCGAGGCTCTGGTGGACCGATGGGCGGTGGTGAAGTACCTTCAAGACGGCCTACCCTATCGCAAGATTCATGACCTCACCGGCGTGTCCGTCACTACGATCGGCCGCGTCGCACGCTTCCTCACCTCGGGCAACGGTGGCTATCGGACGGCGCTGAAGCGCCTGGCGCCGCTGTGAGCCTGGAGACCCGCACCATGCGAATGACCACCGACTCGCGGATCAAAATTGCCGTGCAGAAGTCCGGCCGCCTCACCGAGCACTCCCTCGAGCTCCTCGTGCGCTGCGGGCTCAGCTACTCACGCGGCAAGGATCAGCTCATCTGCTACGGCGAAAACATGCCGGTGGATGTGCTGCTGGTACGCGACGACGACATTCCGCGGCTCGTGCAGGAAGACATCTGCGACCTCGGCATCGTCGGCCTCAACATTATCGAGGAGCGCCGGCTCGAGTTTCGCGACCAAGGCGAGACGGAATTGTTCGCGGAGATCGGCCGCCTCGATTTCGGTCAATGCCGCTTGTCGTTCGGGCTGCCCGCCGGCGTTCCCTACGAAGGCCCGAAGTCGCTGCACGGCAAGCGCATCGCCACCACTTATCCGCGCGTGCTCAAGGAATATTTGAAGAAGCACGGCGCCGAAGCGCAGATCGTTGCGTTTTCGGGCGCCGTCGAGATCGCGCCGAGCCTGGGCAAAGCCGATCTGGTTTGCGACCTGGTGTCGAGCGGCGCCACGCTGCGCGCCAATCAGCTGTACGAAGCAGCCACGATTCTCGAGAGCCGCGCGGCGCTCATTCAAACGCCGAAGAAGCTGGTGGGCGAGAAAGCTGCGTGGCTGCCACGGCTGCTGCAACGCATTCAAGGCGTGCTCCAGGTGAAGGAGAGCAAGTACATCATGTTGCACGCACCGCGCTCGGCGCTGAAGGCCATCACGGCGTTGTTGCCGGGCAGCGAGGCGCCCACGATCATCCCGCTCGAAGGCCGCGACGACAAAGTCGCAGTGCATGCCGTGTGCCGCGAGAACGTCTTCTGGGAGACGCTCGAGCAGCTCAAGGAAGCCGGGGCGAGCTCGATGCTCGTGCTGCCCGTCGAGAAGATGCTGTCTTAGAGGCGGCGATGAAGACTTGCATTTGGCAACGGCTGTCGCCGGCGGAACGCTCCGCAGTGCTCGCGCGGCCGGCGCTCGGCGCGGATGCGACGCTGAGCGCTGCCGTGGCGGAGATCGTCGCGCAGGTTCGCGCCAAAGGCGATGCGGCGCTACGAGAGCTAACGGCTAAGCTCGATCGCGTCGAGCTCGGTGCGATCGAGGTCGGCGCAGAGGAGCTCGCGGCGGCCGAAGCTGCGCTCACCGAGACGCAACGCGCCGCGATTCGCGCCGCGGCGGCCAACATCGAAACCTTCCACCGGCCGCAGTTGCCGCGCGCGTTCGCCATCGATACGGTGCCCGGTGTGCGCTGCGAGCGCGTCATCCGGCCGATCGAAAGCGTGGGGCTCTACGTGCCGGCCGGCAACGCGCCCCTGCCCTCCACGGCGCTCATGCTTGGGGTGCCGGCGCGCATCGCGGGCTGCGCCACGCGCATTCTCTGTAGCCCCGTGCAGGCATCAGGCAGCGTCGATCCGGCCGTGCTCTATGCTGCGCGCGTGGCGGGCATCGAGCGCGTGTTCAAGCTCGGCGGTGCGCAAGCCATCGCAGCCATGGCTTACGGCACAGAAAGCGTGCCGAAAGTCGACAAGATCTTTGGGCCCGGCAATACCTGGGTCACGGAAGCGAAGGCGCAGGTCGATCGCGATCCGGCCGGCGCGGCGCGCGACTATCCGGCCGGACCGTCCGAAGTGCTCGTCATCGCCGACGAGACCGCCAATCCTAAGTTCGTCGCTGCGGATCTGTTGTCGCAAGCCGAGCACGGCGCCGATTCGCAAGTGCTGCTCGTGACGACGAGCGCGAGTTTAGGCGAGGCTGTGGTCGCGGCCGTCGCGGCACAAAAACGCCGTCTCACGCGCAGCCGGCTCGTCGACGGCGCGCTCGAGCACTCGAGCGTCATCGTCGTCGACGATCTTGCGACTGCGTTCGCGCTTTCGAACCGTTACGCGCCCGAGCATCTGATCGTTCAGGTCGCCGCGCCGCGCGCCTGGCTCGACAACGTGACGGCGGCAGGTTCCGTTTTTCTCGGCCCGTGGACGCCGGAATCCGTGGGCGACTATTGCAGCGGCACGAACCACGTGCTGCCGACGTATGGGTATGCACGCCGCTACTCGAGCCTGGGCGTGGCGGATTTCGTCCGCTCCATGACGGTGCAGGAGCTCAGCCTCGACGGCTTGCGCGCGATCGGTCCGATCGCCACGACGCTGGCCGGCCTCGAGGGGCTCGACGCGCACGCGTGGGCCGTGAACGAGCGGCTGGCCGCGGCTGAAGGAACGGGGCAATGAGCTCCGTGCTCGACCTCGCTCGGCCCGAGTTGCGCGGCATCACGCCCTACGTACCGGGCGCTTACGAGCCCGGCTGCATCCGTTTGAACGCCAACGAGTCGCCGTGGCGCTCGCCGGGCGACGATTCGGAACGCGGGCTCAACGTGTATCCGCCGCCGCGGCCTACCGTGCTCCAGCAGAAACTCGCCGAGTACTACGGCATCGAGCAGCGGCAGATTCTCGTGACGCGCGGCAGCAGCGAGGCGATCGACGTCTTGATCCGCGGCTTCTGCACTGCCGGCCGCGATTCGGTGCTCGTCTGCCCGCCGACGTTCGACATGTACCGGCTCTACGCCGGCATTCAGAACGCAGGCGTGGTCCGCGTGCCGCTGCTCGCCGAGAGGGAGTTCGCGCTCGACACCGATAAGATCCTCGCGGCAATCCAAGACACCGTGAAGATCGTCTTTATCTGCTCGCCGAACAATCCCACGGGACAATCGATGGCGCGCGCGGACATCGAACGCATCTGCCGCGAGACCGCCGGCCGCGCCCTCGTCGTGATCGACGAGGCGTATCACGAATTCGCGGCCGGCGGCCACTTCCTCGACCTGCGCAACGGCTACGAGCACGTGGTATTGCTGCGTACGCTGTCGAAATTCGTGTCGTTGGCGGGCGTGCGCTGCGGGTTGATCGTGGCTCATCCCGAGCTCATCGAGTTCGCGCAGGTCGTGCTGCCGCCGTACACGTTCCCTACTCCGTCCATCGAGCTCGTAGAGCAAGCGCTGTCGCAGGATTCGCTGAGCGTATCCGAGGAGCGCATCGGCGTGGTGAAGCGAGAGCGCGAGCGGCTGTCGACGGCGCTGCGCGATGTGCCGTCGGTGCTGCATGTCTACCCCAGCGATGCGAACTTCGTCCTCGTGCGCACGCGCGACGGCCAGGCGTTTCGCGAGACCGCCCGCCGCGCGGGCGTTCTCGTGCGCACGTTCGAGGACCCGTTGCTCAAAGACTGTGTGCGTATCACGGTGGGACGGCCTGCCGACAACGATTTGCTCCTGCGAGCCGTAGCCGGTGCGGAGGCGAGACGCCATGCGTAGAGTGCTATTCGTGGATCGCGACGGCACGCTCGTGACGGAACGCAAGAGCCTTGCAGACTCCGGGGAGCAGCCGCTCGTGGCCGGCGTGATTCCGGCCCTATTAAAGCTCAAGGCAGCCGGTTACCAGTTCGTCATCGTCACGAACCAGCCCGGCCTCGGCGGTGCCGACAACCCGCGCGACGCTTTCGAGCGCGCCGACGCGCGCCTGCTCGCGCTGTTCGCGTCTCAAGGCATCCGCTTCTTGGGCAACTTCATCTGCCCGCATCTGCCCGAAGCGCATTGCTCTTGCCGTAAGCCCGCCATCGGGCTCGTCCGCGACTTCGTGAACTCCGGTCCGCTCGACCGCGAACGCTCGGCGGTCGTCGGCGACCGCGACACGGACGTCGAGCTCGCCCAGAACCTCGGTATCCGCGGCTTCAAGCTCGGCGCGCGGGGCGCCGAGAATTGGGAAGCGATCGCGCATACGCTCGCCGATCGACCGCGCACGGCCATCGCGCAGCGGCGCACGCGCGAGACCGACATTCGCGTAGCCGTCGATCTCGACCGCGAAGCCGAACCGCGCGCCAAGACGGGCCTCGGCTTCTTCGACCACATGCTGGAGCAGCTCGGCAAGCACGGCGGTTTTCAGCTCGACGTGCAATGCGCGGGCGACCTGCACATCGACGAGCACCACACCGTCGAGGACGTGGCGTTGACGCTGGGACAAGCGCTGCGCGAAGCGCTGGGGGACAAGCGCGGCATTCAGCGCTACGGATTCCTGTTGCCCATGGACGAGGCTGACGCGGAAGTCTCCGTAGATCTCGGCGGCCGGCCGTTCCTGGTGTTCGAGGCCAAGTTTGGCCGCGACGTCGTGGGCGATTTACCCACGGAGCTGGTACCGCACTTCTTTCGCTCGCTGGCGGAGACGCTGGGCGCGGCGATCCATGTGCGCGTGCGCGGCGAGAACACTCATCACATGGTGGAGGTGTGCTTCAAGGCCGTGGCGCGCGCGCTGCGTCAGGCGTTCAAGCGCGAAGGCGACGAGCTGCCGACGACGAAGGGCACGTTATGAAGCCGGACGCCGTGATCATTCCGTCGTGCGGCGCGAATCTCGCGTCGCTGCAGTTTGCGCTCGAACGGCTCGGTGCCGACGCGCCGCTCACGCAGGACCCTGCGCGCATCCGCGCTGCCAGCCACGTGATCTTGCCCGGCGTGGGTGCCGCCGCGCCCGGCATGGCGCGCCTGCGGGAAGCCGGCCTCGTGGAGCTGATTCAGACGCTCACGCAGCCCGTGCTCGGGATTTGCCTCGGCATGCAGCTCCTGTTCGCGAGCTCCGAGGAGGACGACACGCGCTGCCTCGGGATCATCGACGCCGCGGTGCGGCGGTTCCCCGCGAGCCCGGATCTTCCCGTGCCGCAGATGGGCTGGAACCAGCTCGAACCCGTCGCGGAGTCGGCGCTGCTCACCGACGTGCCGAAGGGCTCGTACGCGTACTTCGTTCACAGCTTCGCTGCGCCCCCGGGGACTTATGCGCGAGCGCTTACGACGTACGGCGTGCCGTTCGCGGCCGTGGTCGAGCAGCGCAACTTCTTCGGCACGCAGTTTCATCCGGAGCGATCGTCGCGTGTCGGGGCCGCGATACTTGATAACTTTCTGAATATAGATTCATAGTATTTTGATTTGTATGCAATTAATACCCGCCATCGACTTGCGCGATGGGCGCTGCGTGCGCTTGCTCAAGGGCGACTTTGCGCAGGAGACGCGCTACGCCGCCGATCCTGTCGAGCTCGCGGTGCAGTATCGCGACCTCGGCGCGCGCTGGCTGCACGTGGTCGACCTCGACGGCGCGAAGCGCGGGCAACCGGTGAACCTGGCGTTGATCCGGCGGATGCGCGACGCGGCCGGCATTGCGGTGCAGCTCGGCGGCGGACTTCGCACGCGCGCGAGCCTCGACGAGGCGCTCGAGGTTGCAGAGCGCGCCGTCATCGGCAGCCTCGCCGTCAGCGACCCCGACGTCGTGGCATCGTGGCTCGCAGAGCTCGGTGCCGAGCGTCTCACGTTGGCGCTCGACGTGCGGCTCGCCGAGGACGGCACGCCGCTGCTCGCGACGCACGGTTGGACGCGCGCATCGACGACGACACTTGCCGAGGCCATTGACCGCTACGCGGCCGCCGGCCTGCGCCATGTGCTTTGCACCGATATCGACCGCGACGGCGCGTTGTCGGGGCCGAACGTGGCGCTCTACCGCGACTGCGTGCAGCGCTGGCCCGCGATCGCGTTCCAGGCATCGGGCGGCGTGCGCCATGCAGCGGATCTTGCGGCGCTCGCGGCTGCGGGTGTCGCGGCCACAGTTTCGGGCAAAGCCCTGCTCGAAGGCCGCTTTGAACCGGAGGAGATTCGACCATTCTTACGCGGCGCATAATTCCCTGCCTCGACGTGCGCGACGGCGTGGTCGTCAAAGGCGTGCAATTTCGCGATCACCGTGTCGTCGGCGACATCATGACGCTCGCGGCGCGCTATCGCGACGAAGGCGCCGATGAGCTCGTGTTCTACGACATCACGGCGAGCCCGGATCGGCGCACAGTGGACCGTACCTGGGTGAACCGCATCGCGGCCGTACTGGACATTCCCTTCTGCGTGGCCGGCGGTATTCGCAGCGTGGCCGATGCCGAAACGGTGCTGAATCTTGGCGCGGACAAGATCTCCGTGAACTCGCCGGCGCTCGAGCGGCCCGAGCTCGTGGATGAGCTCGTGCGCCGCTTTGGCTCGCAGTGCGTGGTGATCGGCATCGATACGCTCACCCGCGACGGCGACTATCATGTTTATCAATACACCGGCGACCCTACGCGCTCGCGCGCAGCCGAGCGGCGCACGCTCGACTGGGTACGCGAGGTGCAGGATCGCGGCGCCGGCGAGATCGTGTTGAATTGCATGAACCAGGATGGCGTGCGCCAGGGCTACGACGTGGCACAGCTCGCGGCGGTTCGCGCGATTTGCGGCGTGCCGCTGATCGCCTCGGGCGGCGCGGGAGCGCTCGAGCACTTCAAGGACGTCTTCAACCTTGCCCGCGTGGACGGCGCGCTCGCGGCGAGCGTGTTTCACACGGCGGCCATCGAGATCGGTGCGCTGAAGGGTTATCTGCGCGACGCCGGCATCGCGATACGGCCCGTGAACTAAGGAGAAGCTCGTGACCGACACGGCGTTCCTCGAAAGGCTACAAAACGTGATCCGGCAGCGGCTGGCCGACGCGCCCGAAGGCAGCTACACGGCGAAGCTGGCCTCGCAAGGCATGCTCAAGGTAGCCCAGAAGCTCGGCGAGGAAGGCGTCGAGCTCGCGCTTGCGGCCGCCGCCCAGGATCGCGCGCGAGTGACGGCCGAGGCGGCCGATCTCGTGTACCACTTGCTGCTGCTGCTCGCGATGCGCGAGCTTTCGCTCGCCGACGTCGTCGCCGAGCTCGAGCGCCGCCACAATCCGTAGCCA